>JABZYU010000053.1:0-13378 GCA_015264985.1 Streptococcus sanguinis
TTCATGATTTCGCGTATAGTAATCAACTTTAAAGCGGTCATCATCAATCTCTACCTTAGCGTAGAGGCGTTCGTTGATCAGGCCGCGTGGCTGGCTGATGGATCCCGGATTCAGAAAGAGCGTTTTGCCCTCCATTCGAGCATCTGGAATATGCAGGTGACCATAGAGGCAGATGTCTGCATTAACCTCTTGTGCCCACAAATCCAGCTTTTGAAAAGAAAAGTTGATATGGAAGAGATGCCCGTGAGTCTGGGCAATAATGGTCCCCGCCAAATCCGTCACCAAGCGTTCTGGATAGCCGTCGTAAAAGTCCATATTCCCTGCAACAACCTGAATCCCTTGCCATACCTCATCATCAGAAGGAAGCTCAGAGTCTCCGTTATGGAAAATCGCATCTACCTTTCCAATATAATGATTCCTAATTTCTTCTACAATAGCACGGTCGCCATGAGAATCACTCATGACTATAATGGTTTGCTTTGCCATGCTGGAAATACCTCCACTAATTTCTTAACTGCCTGAGCCCGATGGGATTGGGCATTTTTTTCTTCCATCGTCAGCTCTGCAGACGTTTTTCCTGTTTCTCCCACTAAGAACAAGGGATCGTAGCCAAAGCCATTTTCCCCTTTTGGCTCATGGGCAATGTAGCCCGGCCAATCCGCTTCGACTACCAAAGACTCCCTGTCAGGACTGGCCACCACTAAGGTCGTATGAAAATGGGCTGAGCGGTCCTTGACATCAAAAACCATAGCCAACTCATGCAGGAGCTTGATGTTGTTTTCATCATCTGTCGCGCCTACTCCAGCGAAGCGAGCCGACCAGACGCCAGGCAAGCCGCCTAAAACATCGACCTGCAGACCTGAGTCGTCAGCTAGCACCATTTTACCGGTCAGTTTACTGATGGTCTCTGCCTTGAGCCGCGCATTTTCCTCAAAGGTGGTTCCCGTTTCTTCCACTTCTGGCAAATCAGGATAATCATTGAGATTTTCAACCTTATAGCCCAGCTTATCAAAGAGTTTGCGAAACTCTGCTGTCTTACCTTCGTTGCGAGTCGCAATCAAGATGGTATCTCCGACAGCCATCTCGGTCTCCCGCCCCTGACCAAAAAAGTCGGTCATCTTAACTCCATCCTTAGACAGGAAGAAGACCTTGCGCAGCAAGTCCTTTTCTGTAATCAGAATAGCCCCCTTATGACTGGTCGCCTTAAAATCCCGCTTCTGGCGGTCGTTAATCATATTGAGGACAAACTGGATATAGGACATGGGCGAGCCGTATTTGACCACAACTGTGGTAAAAGCGTTGTACTCTTCATCCAAATCTCGCTCAATCAGCTCGCTCAACTCTGCATCAATATGCTCCAAGAGCCTGTATGGGATGTCGTTGAAATGATAGCCAGCCTTGCGAAAGCGAGTCCATTCTCCGATATACCAATTGTTCTCGTCAATGTATTCATAAATTTTATTTGTCATAAGCTTACATGCTCCACATTCACTTTCAGGCCCAGCCAGCTTTCTGCAATCTCCGAAAAGCTTTTGGCATTGGCAGTTGTGTAAAATTGGTGATTGAGCTCCTGTTTTTCCCGACTGCGGTTGATTTCAAAGTAATTGAGCAGGACAGAAATATCCCGTACGCACTCTGCCCCGCTGTCAATCAGCTTCACATCCGGTCCCATCCTATTTTGAATGATAGGCCGGAGCAAGGGATAGTGGGTACAGCCCAAGACCAGGGTATCTACCCGACCAGCCAAAGGCTGCAGGGTTTCATAGACCACTTTTTTTGTAAGGCTGGAATGAAGTTCATTGGACTCTACCAAAGGTACAAACTTAGGGCAGGCCAAACTTTCCACCTTCATCTCCGGCGAGAGCGCTTCAATCTTCTGACGATAGATATCAGAAGAAACAGTCATTGGCGTTCCAATAACACCGATGCGGCCGCTGGCAGTTGACTTAATAGCCGCGCTAGCCCCCGGCAGAATCACGCCCAGTACTGGAATATCCAGCTTTTCCTTCACTTCTTCCCAGACAACAGCAGTCGCTGTATTGCAGGCAATGACAATCATCTTAACATCCTTGGTCAAGAGAAAGTTAACCAACTGCCAGGTATAAGCGCGAATCTGCTCAGCAGGCCTAGGACCGTAAGGAGCCCGCGCCGAATCTCCGATATAAATGACCTCTTCGTGGGGAAGCTGCCGCATGAGCTCACGGACTACAGTCAAACCGCCCACTCCTGAGTCTAAAAAACCGATTGGTCGATTATCCATAAGGTCTTCTTTCTAAAACAAGGGACTGGAAGCCGATTCCAAATCCCCATTTTTTTATAGATTTTCTCTACTGGTATTAAAAGCCAGCCTCTAGAAAATTATTTTTTCTTTTTGCTCTTAGCAAGCGCAGCTTTCTGCTGGCTGATAATTTGACGATAGACTTGCTGTACTTTCGCTTCATTTGGCCGTTGGCCGCTAGCGCTAAGCAAGGTCCGAACTGCTTCTACATTCAGACGCGGATTTTCTGCAAATTCCTTCTCTACTTGACGACGAAGCAGATACATACCCAAGAGTACGCCTCCAGCAAATGCCGCTAAAATCAAGATAATCTCTAAAAATACATTCATATCAAGAACTCCTCTATTTCCATTTTTACATTGCTCTTCATTATATCAAATTTTCTCTATTTTTCAAAATCAAAGCCATACAGTGTCGCAAAATAATCTTCTGGTTTTTCAGCCCGACGAATCATGCGAACATTGCCATCTTGCTCCAAGAGAATTTCGCTGGAGCGGAGCTTAGCATTGTACTGATAACCCATAGAGAAACCATGCGCACCCGTATCGTGAATCACCAAAGTATCACCGATTTGGCTGACAGGCAGCGGGCGATTAATGGCAAATTTATCGTTATTCTCACAGAGGCTGCCAACAACATCCACAATCTCTGTCTCACCCTCAGGCCGATCCATATTTGTAATGTGGTGGTAAGAACCGTACATGGCAGGACGCAGCAGATTGACAGCAGAAGCATCCACCCCCAGATAAGTTCGGTAGGTCTGCTTCTTATGGGTAACCTTGGTGACCAGCAGGCCATAAGGTGCCAACATGAAGCGACCCAGCTCCGTATAAATCTTGACCTGTCCTAGGCCAGCTGGAGTTAGAATAGCTTCATAGGCCTGACGAACTCCTTGACCTATGACCGCAATGTCATTTTCCTCACCTTCAGGCTGATAATTAATGCCGACACCGCCAGATAGATTGATAAAGTCCAGCTCAACTCCTGTCTCAGCCACTACTTCTACAGCCAACTCAAAAAGCTGACGGGCCAGTTCAGGATAGTAGTCATTGCTGACAGTATTAGAGGCCAAGAGGGCATGAATCCCAAACTTCTCAGCTCCCAACTCCTTGAGCTCTTTGAAAGCTTGAATCAGCTGGTCCTTAGTCATACCAAACTTGGCTTCTTCTGGATTATCCATAATGCTGGTTCCCAGCTCAAAGACACCGCCAGGGTTGTAACGGCAGGAAATAACCTTGGGAATACCAGCGGCTTCCTTTAGAAAATCCACATCTTCATAAGCATCCAGATTGATAGTCGCTCCAAGGTCACGCGCAAACTGAAATTCCTCAGCTGGTGTGTTATTGGACGAAAACATGATATCCTGTCCAGCAAAGCCCAGCTTTTGGCTCATGAGCAGCTCAACATAGCTGGCACAATCCACCCCACAGCCTTCTTCTTTGAGGATTTTTAAAATAGCAGGATTGGGAGTGGCCTTGACGGCAAAATATTCTTTAAAACCTGGATTCCAAGAAAAGGCCTCATGCAGGGCACGCGCTCTTTCCCGAATTCCCTTCTCGTCATAAAGATGGAAAGGGGTTGGAAACTGATCCGTAATCTCAGCTAACTTTTCACGACTGACAAAAGGAGTTTTCATACTGTTCTCGCTTTCTATTTGCTGGATTTATTATACCATAAATCCATAGGAGAAACAAAAAGCACTGGGCAAGCGCCCAATGCTTGAGTCTTATTTAGCTGAGTTATTTGTTTCTTCCAAAAATACGCAGCAAGCTGAGGAAGAGATTAATGAAGTCCAGATATAGGTGCAGAGCCAGCGAAATTGCCCAGCCATTTCCTGGATTGCCATTGGTCTGCTCATAGACATAGCGGATTTTCTGATTGTCCCAAGCGATGAGCCCTGAGAAAATAAGGACACCAACGATACTGATGATAAAGTCCAAGCCACTGCTTCTCAAGAAGATATTAAGGAAGCTAGCAGCGATAATACCAATCAAACCGGCCATACAAGCTTTCCCTATTCCAGATAGGTCCTTTTTAGTCACCTTGCCGATGAAGCCCATAGCAAAGAACATAACGGTCGTTGTCAGAAAGGCTAAGAGAACAGTTGACTGAAGATACAGCGCCATGATAATACTCAGGGTAAATCCATTGATGGCTGAATAAGCTAAAAACATAGGCAACGCCGCCGGACTATTGCTCCGAGCAGTTCCAGATGCTACCAACACAAGGATAAACTCAACTGCAATAGCCGCATAGAAAATCCAAGTGGAGCCTGTCAAAACAGAGATAATAATGTCCTGAAAGAAGTTCAGCATCAAGAGGGATACGACTGCTGAGATTCCAATACCGACACCAACGATAGAATAAATCTTGGCATAGAAAGAATTAATATCTGATTGATCTTGAATAATAGAATGGTTCATAGTTACTCCTTTTATAATAAAACATTTACGGTTTCAGCATCTTTCGATGAAAGAGCTTGCGATTACCGCCCTTACGTCTCCAAGGTGCCGTCGCTTCTTTGACGGCCCAATACTTGTCCACCATCGTCACAACGAATGATTCTTTGTAGCGAGGTGGTGCCAAGGTCAGGCCCCACATATGCTTGACGATAATGTCCTCTTCGACTTTATTAAGCTTGGTAATCTTACGAGCATTGCGAACTGCCAACCTGGGATGAACCCAAGCATGACTCTTCTTAAACTTGGTCACACGCCAGTCATAGTAGAATAAGTCATGAAGCAGGGCACCGCGTGCCGTGCTGCGGGCATTCCAACCAAATTTTTTGGCAATTCTGTAACTAGTATAACTTACATTGATGGAATGTTCAAGTCTATTGGAATGAATATGATGGGGAATTTCTTTCAGGCGCTGTACACTGGGCTTTTCAATCAAGTGCCCAACATAGGCCATGAATTCCTCGTCCTTTTTGTAAGGCATAGAATCACCTCCCTTGCCAACTATTATATCTCTTTTTCTGATTTTTAGCTTAAATGAAAGATTAAAATACCAGCAGCGACAGCAACATTGAGACTTTCTGCCTGCCCCTTCATGGAAATATGGACCAGAACATCAGCTGCTGCCGTCATTTCTGGACTAATCCCCTGCCCTTCATTGCCCATGACTAGGGCAAATCTCTCTTTGCTGTCCACCTCTCTGTAATCAATAGATGTTGACGACAAGGTCGAAGCCAGAATTGGCAGACTGGAAGACTGAGCCAGCCTAATAAAATCAGCCGTATCCATCCGATAAACTGGCAGATGAAAATGGCTTCCCTGCATAGAGCGCAGCGTTTTTAAGTTATAGATATCTGCTGACGCGCTAGAGATGAAGACTCCATCAAAGCCAGCTGCATCAGCTGTCCGAATGATGGTACCGACATTACCTGGATCCTGAACGTCCTCCAAGAAAAGATAACGTCCGCTTAACTCCGCCGGTATCTCTTCCCTTTCAAAAGCCACTTCCGCGACAATCCCCTGTGGCGTCTTACTATCAGCTAAATCTGCTAAAATCTCCGGACTGACAAAGATTACCTGAGAAAAATCGGCTAATCGCTCTGCGTATTCCGCTAAAGCAAAAATCCGAATCAGCTTTGCCCCGCTACTGACAGCTTCCTCAAATAAATGCCAGCCCTCGATCAAATAAGAATCCTTGCGGTATTTTTTGTGATGAAGTTTTTTAGCTTTTTTTACCACATTATTGGCTTTTGAGGTTATAATATTCATAAGAACATTATACCACAATTTAGCAGACTTGCACTCATACTGAGGGCTTAAATCCCCTCGGTCCGCTCACTAAAGGAGGACGCCATGCAGAAGGTAAAAATGATTGCCCAAGGACGGGTACAAGGGGTCGGATTCCGCTGGGGAGTTTATTCTCTAGCGCTGGAAATCGGAGGTATCACCGGCCGGGTCTGGAACAACGACGATGGTACTGTTGGCATTCTGGCTCAGGCTGATGACCCAGCTCTGATGGCCAAATTTATCCAAGAAATCCGCAAGGGACCGACCCCTTTTTCTAAGGTCAGTTATTTAGATGTGACCATGGCTAATTTCGACTCCTATCCTGACTTTAAAATTTCAAATTAGGTCTGCAGAACTATTGTATATTTTACAAAAAAACAGTAGAATAGATAGGTATTATTTTTTAGAAACAAAGGATATGAACTCGTGAAACATTTCAAACGCTTTTTATTCTCCGGTATGGGACTGGCTGCGCTTCTTTTCCTGTCTGGCTGTGTGGGCCGCGACAAGGCCGGTAATCCTTCTGGTCTGATCTGGGATGTGATTGGTCAGCCTATGGCGGATGGTATCCAATTCTTTGCCAAGAATTCAGGTCTGGGTTATGGTCTGGCGATTATTATCGTTACGCTCATCGTGCGGATTATCATTCTGCCGCTGGGAATCTATCAGTCTTGGAAGGCAACGCTTCAGTCTGAAAAGATGAACTACTTTAAGCCGATTTTTGCCCCAATCCAAGAGCGAATCAAAAATGCCGAAACTCAGGAAGAGAAAATGCAGGCTCAGCAAGAACTGATGGCTGCTCAAAAAGAAAATGGACTCAGCATGTTTGGCGGTATAGGCTGTCTGCCTCTGCTTATCCAAATGCCTTTCTTCTCAGCCCTCTTCTTTGCAGCCCAGTATACTCAAGGGGTTGCAGGCAGTTCCTTCCTCTGGATTAAAGACCTGGCCAAAAGCGACTTGGCTTTGACTGCCATTGTCGGTATCCTCTACTATATCCAGTCGGTGCTCTCTCTGCATGGTATTGAAGATGAAACTCAAAGAAACAGCATGAAACAGGCTTCTTATATGAGTCCTATCATGATTGTCGGTTTCTCTTTCTTCTCCCCTGCTGCAGTTACTCTCTACTGGGTAGTCGGTGGATTTATCCAAATCATCCAGCAATTTATCATCAACTACATCATTCGACCTCGCTTGAGAAAACAGGTAGCAGAGGAATTTGAAAAAAATCCTCCTAAAGGTTTGAAAAAAGCTAGCCGGGCTAAAGATGTCACTCCAAAAGCTCAGCCGGCTATTGAGCAAAAGAACAAAAAGAAAAAGAACCGCAATGCTGGTAAGCAACGGTCAAGATAAAGAAAAATTCTTCTAGCTAATACTAGAAGAATTTTTTAATCTCAGGTAAAACTCCGCATCGTCGATACAAAAAGCTAAGCAAACAAAGCAATAACTGATGAACGAGGTGACTCTATCACAATAAAACAGTAAAGCCAATCAAGCCCTTCTTATACGAAACCCAAATCCTGCCCTTGAAAATCCGCACCAGACTTTCTGCCATGGATAGGCCAATCCCGTAGCCAGGCTGCTTCTGATTGTGCGATTCGTCTTCGCGATAGAAACGGTCAAAGAAACGACTGTAATCAACATTTTTACCATCAGCATAGCTATTAGCTACCGTCAGACGGGCTCGTTTCCCGCGCTTAGCCTTGGTCAAGGTGACAAAAATTTGCCCATCTTCGTCACAATACTTGCAGGCATTGTCAATCAGGATACTGACCAATTCATAGAGTTCATCTTCAGTTGCCTTGACATGGATATCTTCCTGCAGCTTGATCTCGTACTTCTTGCCTGCCTTCTCGATGACAGACTTGAAGTTCCCAGCCACTTTTTTGACAACTTCTGAGAAATTCACATCTACCAAAGTAACATCTGGCTGCTCTTCCAAACGGGCCAGAACGACCATTTGATTGATTAGATTACTGAGGCGCTTGACCTGGTCCTTGGTGCTTTCTGTCCATTCATTTTCGCCAGTCATCAGCTCTTGCAGCTCCGTATTGGCTGAAATGATTGCCAATGGCGTCTTCAGTTCATGGCCTGCGTTAGTGATAAAACGCTTTTGATTTTCATAGTTTTTGATATAGGGACGGATGGCAAAGTTGGAAAATCCAGACACGACTAAGACAAAGAAAATAAAGCTATAGAAACACAACTGGATAGACAGCCAGAAAAAGTCATTGCGGCTTTCAAGGTAATTGGTCGAATCTAAGACCACCAGTAAATAGCGCTTGGTCTTGGAATCCTGCGTTATCTGGTAGGAATAAAATTGACTACCTACCTTAAAAACTCCACTGCTACGACTGTCCTTAATCACTTTGTTAGCGTAGCTAAGCGCCTGCTCCTTAGATAGATTGGAAAGGTGGTCTAAGTTGGTGGAGTAAAGTGTTTTATCTTCCTTATAGACCACACTGAAATAGCGGTATTGGTAGATGGTATCAATGGTGATACGGTCGTTTTGCAAGCTCTCTGCTGTTTCTTCTACGCTGGGAAAATCTCCATTATTGGCAGATAGAATATTGAGAACGGCTTGGATTTCTCCGTTGGTCTGCAGAAAGCGAACGGAGTTTAAGACAGCAATCATGGTCAGCAAAATACAGACAATAGCCGCCGAAGCCAGCAGAATGAACCGAATTTTAAGCTTCCGAAACATGGCTATCTCCTTCCAGCGGCACCAGAGTGAAACTGCCGCCTTCCTCACCCAAGATAGCAAGGTCAGCATGGATAGCCTTCAGCTTCTGGCGCAAATAGGAAATATAAATCCAGACGAAGCCTTCGTCCAAATCCTCATCCTCGTCATTAGCCCAAACATGACGGAAGATTTCCTGAGTAGAAAGACTCTTCTGGGCATTAAGCATGAGAAATTCCATCATTTTAGATTCCTTACCAGCTAAGCGAATAGAATTGGAGCTAATGAGTTCATGCTCTCCGACATTAAGGCTCGTTTGGCCAATCTGCAGCAAATTGGGAGTAAAAGTCGCTACCCGTCTGGACATAGACCGCAGGCGAGCCAGAAGCTCTTTCAGAGAGAAGGGCTTGGTCAGATAGTCATCTGCACCGGCATCCAGCCCTGTGACCTTATCATCCACCTCTGACATAGCTGTCAGCATGATGACATGGGTCGTATTTCCGGTTTGGCGAATTTCTTTCAGCGCTTCAATGCCTGTCTTGACCGGCATCATGATATCCAGAATCATCAAATCATAGGCATTTTCCTTGGCCAAGTCCACAGCTTCTTGCCCATCAAAGGCTGTATCAACCTGATAGCCTTCATGGGTCATCGCCGTTTCCAAGACGCGGGACAGCTGCTGCTCATCTTCAGCTAATAAAATCTTCATCATCTCACTCACTTTCTCGAATCAAATTGCGGATGGTCTGCATGGTCACATCACAGGAAGCCAGCTCATCCGCACAGCGTTTCAGCTCGCGGACAATCCGCTTGCTGTCTTTAATCTCATGCTTATACTTCATCTGATGCTCTAAGCTGGCCCAAGAATCCATAGCAATGGTCCGAAGCTGGATTTCTACAAAATAGCGGCCGGGATTTTGACCATGACAGTCCTCGTAAGGAGTCTCAACCTCTAATATCAAGTGGTAGGAGCGATAGCCATTAGGCTTGGCAGCTCGGATATAGTCTTTTTCCAGAACAATCTCACAGCCCTCCAGCTGACGAAGCACCTCAATAGTCTGATAGATGTCCTCAATAAAACCGCAAACAATCCGAATCCCAATCGCATCACGAATTTCTTTCAGGGCTGACTCTGGCACCCTAGGCAGATTCTTGCGTTGACATTTCTCTTCCATACTGGCTGCCTGCTTAACTCGTGCATTAAAATGCTCAAAAAGCTTCTGCCCCGTTTCCTGCTTGACTCGATCATTAGCCTCTTGAATACGCTGACTAAGATCATCTAAAATCTTGGGCAGGTATACCCCGTATTTCCCATAAATATCTTGCTCTTGCATACAGTTCTCCTACTTTTCTAGCTTATTCTCATTATAGCATAACCATCTGTCTTTTCTCTATTTTTCCCCTGCTCTTCTTATCTAGCCTACACTCTCTGTCTTAAAAGAAACGAAAAAAGAACCAGTCTTCGAGCTAGTTCCTTTTGGTATTTATTAAACAGTTTTTTCAACCTTGAGAATTTTAACATCGTAGCTGCCAACTGGTGTTTCGACTGTTGCAGTATCGCCTGTTTTCTTGCCAATTAGAGCTTGACCAATCGGGCTTTCATTGGATACCTTGCCTGCGAAAGCATCTGCACCAGCAGAACCAACGATAATGTAAACTTCCTCTTCACTTTCGCCTACTTCTTGGATGGTAACTGTTTTGCCGATAGCTACCTCGTCCTTGGCTACAGCATCACTGTTTACAATCTCAGCGTAGCGGATCTTGGTTTCCAGACTAGAAATCTGTCCTTCCACAAAAGCCTGTTCGTCCTTAGCAGCTTCGTATTCACTATTTTCTGACAAGTCGCCGTATGAGCGGGCAATCTTAATACGTTC
This sequence comes from Streptococcus sanguinis, assembly GCA_015264985.1. Classification (GTDB taxonomy): domain Bacteria; phylum Bacillota; class Bacilli; order Lactobacillales; family Streptococcaceae; genus Streptococcus; species Streptococcus sanguinis_S. The sequence goes on from JABZYU010000053.1 coordinate 10,573, forward strand.
TACCACTTCTGGACGACGCACCAATTTCAATTCTTCTAATTCTTTTTCTAGTTTTTCCTTTTCCTCTAGGGTCATAGGATAAGTTTTTTCAGCCATTTTTTCTCTTTTCTTTTATTTTCTTTTATTTTAAAACTAAAACAAGAGGCTGAGACAAGTCTGTATCAGTCCCTTTTTTATATAGCAGGACTGAGAAAGCTAGAACTAAATGCACTAGCTTTCTCTTATCTGCAATGATAGTAGTCTAATTAGAACTGCTGCTGGATTGAGTGAGCTTGCTGTTGACATGCTCCTCAACATTTTTAGCGTGTTCCTCATAAGTATTGGCGAAGTAAACAGCGCCTGTTTCAACATTTGCCACAAAGTAGAGGTAGTCCGTCTTACTTGGATTAATGGTAGCTTCCAGAGCTGAAAGGCTCGGACTATCAACTGGTCCAGGCATAAGCCCTTCTTTTTTATAGACATTGAAAGGCGAGTCGATATTGGTATCAATTTCAGCATCCTCTTTCAGAGTCGTTTTCTTTCCTAGCTTGCCTTGAGCATAAAGGATGGCGATATTACTCTGAAGCGGCATCGCTTGATTGAGACGGTTGTAAAAGACGCTGGCAATATCTTTGCGGTCCTGGTCTGTTGAACCTTCTTTTTCCACCAGAGAAGCAAGTGTCAGAACTTCATTAACCGTTAGGTTCTTCGCTTCGATAGTAGAGTAATAAGAAGACAGATTGGTATTCATAGCGCCCAACATCTGGTCAATCAAGCTTTCCAAATCCGCATCCTCACCATAGTTATAAGTGGCAGGGAAGAGGTAACCTTCTAAGCGGTACTTGACTCCACTGTCCTTGCTTGGCAATGTGCCCAGCAGCTGTGGATATTTAGCCGCCATCTTGGAAATGAAAGCTTCATCCTGCACCTTAGCTAGGAAATCGTCCTTACTAAAAGGTGTCTTACTAGTCTTCTTAGAAGTTGCAGCTGCATTAACCGTCACAGCCTCTGCAATCTGCTCCAGCGTATAGCCTTCAGGAATAGTAACCTTACCAACAACTGGTGGTTGCGGTGTATCTGTTCCACCTTCCTGAAGCTGTCGAGCAATGGTATCTAGGTCCATACTCTTCTGGAGATTGTAATAGCCAGACTGGTAATTGTTAAAGCTTTTAATTTTGGAATAGAGACTAAAAACTTGAGCATTTTTAATCAGCCCCTTTTTCTCGAGGATTTCCCCAATCTGTTTAGAGCTAGAGCCTTCTGGTACTTCAACCGTCACATACTCTGTTGCGTTTGCATCAACAGGTTTAAGAGCTGAAGATACATAAGTATAGCCGACAACTCCTGTAACCACAAGTCCCAGCAGGACAATCAGCAGAACCGTTGTCATAATCCTGCGGGCTAAGGTATTTTGACGTTTTTTCTTGACCGTGTTGTTGGCCCGATTCGCCCGAGATAGAACCTCATTGGGCTTCTTATCTTCCTCATCCACTCGGCCATAGACCTGAGGGTGAGCCTTTTCATTCTCTGCAACCTTGTAGGAAACATCTACCGAAGCTGGTCTAGCTTCAAAGTCCTCCGCAGCTGCTGTTTCTTTTGCAGAAGCAGCGTCCGCTTCTGATTGGCTAGTTGAAGAGGGAGTCTGTTCTTCCTTTTCTCCAGCTAAGTCTTTCAAAATCTGCTCTTTAAAGCTCAGATTCTTCTCTTTGTCTTGTGATTTTTCAGTCAAAAATTTGACCTCCTTCATCATAATCCCTAACATTATATCTTAAAAGTCAGATAAATGCAATAAGAGTAGGATTTTCTAGCTTATTATTGATTTTTTTGCAGTTTGAGACTGGATTTTCCCAGACCATATCAAACCAAGCAGCGCCTGCGTAAGTTGATTTTGACAAACCTTCATTTACAAAGGCATGCTTCTCGTAGTAAGCGGTGAGGTAGTCGTGGCAGGTCAGATTGATGCCGTGGCGTTCATCTGCTATAGCAATTTCTTTCATAGCTTCCAGTAGCTTGCGACCGACTCCCATCCCCTGAGCCTCCTTCAAGATAGAAAGACTGGTCAGTGAGATAAAGCCACCGTCCAGATGACCATAATCTTCAATCTCCTCTGTAAAGGAAATGTCCTTTAAATAACGTTCTGGGCGGACAGGTCCCTCCAGATAGCCCAAAATCTTACCGTCCTTTTCTGCTACCAAAAAAGTCGAAGATAGGGTTTGGATATGAGCTGCTAGACTTTCTCGGCTAACAGCCTCCTCTGGACTGAAATTTTCCAATTCGATAGCATAAATGGCATCTAAGTCAGCCATTTGAGCTTGACGGATAATCATCACTTCTCCTTAAAATTGGCATTTTCCCATACCATATCAGACCAGACAGCTCCACCGTGAGTTGAGTCAGAAATCCCTTCGTGGACGAAACCATTCATCTCATAATAAGGTATCAGCCCATCATGACAGGTTAGGCTAATGCCCTTTCGATTTTGCTGAACAGCTATCTCCTTGAGAGCTGCAAGCAATAAGGTTCCGACTCCCTGCCTCTGAAAATCCGGATGGACGGACAGACTTTGGACAGCAATGAAGCCACCTTCTGGAGGATTAGCACCCACCTTGCTAAAGAGATCATCTGTCAGATATCGCGTCTGAATAGCTGGTCCAACAATATAGCCCGCCAGCTGACCATGCAGCTCTGCTAGCAAAAAAGTATCCGGAATCCGCTCAATCCGCTCTTTGAGAACTTCTGAACTGGCTGCTTCTGCTGCTGGAAAATTCAGCTGCTCAATTGCAAGAATTTCCTCCCAGTCGCTCAAGTCAGCCTGTCTGATTCGAAT
>JABZYU010000054.1:0-5543 GCA_015264985.1 Streptococcus sanguinis
GGACGGTACTCCTAACAAAGGTAAATTGGGTGCGAACGCAATCCTTGGTGTGTCTATCGCTGTAGCTCGTGCTGCTGCTGACTACCTTGAAGTGCCACTTTACAGCTACCTTGGCGGATTCAACACTAAAGTTCTTCCAACTCCAATGATGAACATCATCAACGGTGGATCTCACTCTGATGCTCCAATCGCATTCCAAGAGTTCATGATCTTACCAGTTGGTGCTCCAACATTCAAAGAAGCTCTTCGTTACGGTGCTGAAATCTTCCACGCTCTTAAGAAAATCCTTAAATCTCGTGGTTTGGAAACTGCCGTTGGTGACGAAGGTGGATTCGCTCCTCGCTTTGAAGGAACTGAAGATGGTGTAGAAACTATCATCGCTGCTATCGAAGCTGCTGGTTATGTTCCAGGTAAAGACGTATTTATCGGATTTGACTGTGCATCATCAGAATTCTACGATAAAGAACGTAAAGTATACGACTATACTAAATTTGAAGGTGAAGGCGCTGCTGTTCGTACATCTGCAGAACAAATCGACTACCTTGAAGAATTGGTTAACAAATACCCAATCATCACTATCGAAGATGGTATGGACGAAAACGACTGGGACGGTTGGAAAGCTCTTACTGAACGTCTTGGTAAGAAAGTTCAATTGGTTGGTGACGACTTCTTCGTAACAAACACTGACTACCTTGCACGTGGTATCAAAGAAGGTGCTGCTAACTCAATCCTTATCAAAGTTAACCAAATCGGTACTCTTACTGAAACATTCGACGCTATCGAAATGGCGAAAGAAGCTGGTTACACTGCCGTTGTATCACACCGTTCAGGTGAAACTGAAGATTCAACAATCGCTGACATCGCAGTTGCAACTAACGCAGGACAAATCAAGACTGGTTCACTTTCACGTACAGACCGTATTGCTAAATACAACCAATTGCTTCGTATCGAAGATCAACTTGGTGAAGTTGCTCAATACAAAGGTCTTCAAGCTTTCTATAACTTGAAAAAATAATTCATTCAGATTGAATGAAGTAAAAATCCCTCAAGCTTGACTTGAGGGATTTTTCAATAAAGTAAAGGGAGATTCGGGAGATGTTTTATTTTTTTCTATATATTCTAAGTAGAGAATGGCCAGCTCTTATTCTCTTAGCTGTTGGATTGCTTATATCTTATTGGTTGAAGTCGTGGCGTTTGGCACTTTTGGCAGTCCTTGTATTCTTTTTGGTCACCAGTATATTGTGGCGACCTCAGTTGAGTCCGTGGCTTACTTTTCTCTTTTTATTCCTCGCTTTCTATTTATTGATTAAAAGATACAAATGGGTTCTTTATCCTGCTCTTGCTTTAGGCTTGTTGCTGTTGGCAGTTTCTCCTATAATTGGCTATCTTATTACAGTTTATGTTCCAGTAAGCCATTATGCCTATCTAGAGGAGAAAGGACAGACGGTAGTGGTTCGAGAAGACTATTATGGAGCTTATTTTGGTGATAGTAATATAGAGATTACAACTTATGTAGATGGGCAGCTTACATCATCAAAGGTAAAACGGTATGATAATGTCCCTATGAATAAGTTTTATAAAGAGAAAGATGTTAACTTAGATGCTTTTCTTGATCAACCCCTAACAAGCAAACGATTAGAGGAGTTAAAAGGTTTTATTAAGGAGAGGGAGCATCAAGAACCGTAGTTTACCAAGAAGTTGTTTTGATAGACCTATTGGGAATTTTCCTTGCCCGAATCGATAAAAAGTAGTATGATAAGACACAGATTATGAGGAGAAAGAAATGAAAGACTTTCACTTTGATGCGATTTCAGCATTTGAAAACTATGAGATTGAAAAGATGAAGGACGGTCAGGTTATTGTCACGACAGAAGTCGTTCAGTCTTCTTTGAACTATTATGGTAACGCTCACGGAGGTTATCTGTTTACTCTCTGTGATCAGATTTCTGGTTTAGTCTTGATTTCTCAAGATTTAGATGGGGTGACGCTTCAGTCTTCTATCAACTATATGCGAGCGGGACATCTGGGTGATAAATTAATCATTTCAGGAAACTGTGTTCACCCAGGGCGTAAAACACGAGTTGTAGATGTTACTATTACGAATCAAGATAAAGAAAATGTATGCAAGGCAACATTTACCATGTTTGTAACTGGTCAGAGAAAAGAAGCTAGCAAAATTAATATTTAGTTTAAAAGGCCTGATTTCTAACTGGAAACGGAGTTTTAAGTTTTTAAAATATGATAACCAGTATCTGAAATCGTGCACATAAAAAGCATCGCTCAAAGAGGATGCTTTTTATGTTTGTGACTTTCAGTCTGTCTCGCTCCGTTAGGTGCGAGACAAATAAACCACCCGCTATGCGGGTGCGCATCGAAGGTTATACCAAAAAAACTCCAAACGCGATACAATAAAGGTGTTCAAGCCAATTGTGAAGCGAAAGGAGAAAAATATGGCGCAAAAGGCACATAGTCTATCACACACAAAGTGGATGTGTTCTATCACATTGTGTTTACACCTAAGTATAGGTGAATCTTATCTATAATCATATCGAAACAGTTTGGGTGAAATATTTCACCCATTATGTAGTTATAAAGATGTTGAAATTATCGAGGGTCACTTGATGCCGGATCATGTACATATGTTAGTAAGTATTCCACCAAGGATAAGTGTTTCTAGTTTCATGGGGTATTTAAAAGGGAAAAGTGCACTCATGATGTTTGACAAACACGCTAATCTCAAGTATAAGTTTGGGAACCGACATTTCTGAGCGGAAGGTTATTACGTGAGTACAGTTGGACTTAATGAAGCCACAATTAAGAAATATATTCAAGAGCAGGAAAAACATGATATAGCATTGGATAAATTGAGTGTAAAAGAATATGAGGATCCCTTTAGGGATAGTGGTAAGTAATGCAAACACTTCTTTGAGAGGTTTGTGACGAGTCAAGAGCAATGAGGCTTGAACAAAGTGAAAGCCAGCGTCTTTAGGCGCTGGCTGGTGATGTGGGCTTATAGCCCTGGGACAAACCACCCGTTAGACGGGTGGTTATGATGTGTAAAGATATGACAATGGATATTTTTGATTTAGGATTAAGCCTAATTGATGAGAGGGAGATTTATTACCTTTTCCTAGAAAATTGCCTAGAAGTAGTGTGTGGGGCTGGTCATACTCTTTCCCTTGAAAAATTTGAGGACAAGATGACGATTTTTATTTCGGAAAATAAAATTAAGAGTTCCCTGCGTTTCCTTGTGACTAGTTGCTTGAAAAAGTGAGTGATTTATTGAAGATTTTATAGCTTTCTTGTATCAAAATCAGTCTTTTATGGTATACTAGCAAAGTGGAAGGAGGAGTACAATGGAAGAATTATTAAATCAGGTCTTACTATCACAGGATAGTGAAGTTTTCAATCAGATATTTGATGATTACTATCCCATTGATATTGCTCTTTCTTTGGAAGCCTTGGAGGATGAGGAAGGGAATCTTCTCAAAACCTTTACAGAAATGGCTAGTGATGATCAATTGGTAGAGATTTTAAAAGAAGCCGAGCCGGAGTTGCAACGACAGATTATCCAATCGATTTCTTTCAAACGTACCAGCACTCTTTTTCATCTTATGCCAGATGATGATGTAGTAGATATTTTGGGTTACTTGAGTGTGGACTTGCGTAAGCAATACTTAAGTATGATGAAAAATACCAGTCAAGAGAATTTGAAAGCTATGTTGGCTTACGATCCTCAGACAGCTGGTGGTCTGATGACGACAGAATTCATTACCTTAAATGAAAATCTGACCGTTTCAGCAACTCTCAATAAATTGAGGGAGATTTCGCCCAATACGGAAGTTATTGATACCTTATTTATTAGAAATGTGCATCATTCGCTAGTTGGCTGGATTGATATTCGTGATTTGTTTATTCATGATGCGGAGATGAAACTCAGTGAATTTATGAATACTCAGATAGTGAGTGTAACGCCAGAGGTTGACCAAGAGGAAGTGGCACAGCTTTCTGCCAAATATAATTTATCTGTCGTACCGGTCGTCAATCATCGGCAGGTATTGCTAGGAATCATCACAATTGACGATATCGTCGATGTTTTGCAGGAAGAGTATCAAGAAGATATCTTGCGGATGGGTGGTGTCCAAGAAAGTGAAGAAATTGGAGGACCTTTCAAAGAATCACTCAAGAAACGCTTACCTTGGTTGATGATTAACCTAGTAACAGCCTTTCTAGCTTCTGCGACAGTAGCACTTTTTGATGATACGATTTCAAAAGTTGTAGCATTAGCAGCGATTAGTCCTATTATTACAGGAATGGGAGGAAATTCTGCCTCTCAGACACTTGCTTTGGTTATCCAGGGAATTGCCTTGGGGAAACTGGATCTGAAAGAAGATCAGAATTTAGTATTCAAAGAAATCGTGCTAGCTTTGGTTAATGGTTTCTTTACTGGCTTGATTGCAGCGATTGTCATGTTTGTCTTCTATCAAAATTTCTATCTATCTGTTATTGTGGTATTGGCTATGATGATCAATCTAGCATGTGGTGCTCTTTTTGGTTACTTTGTACCGCTGATTATCAAGACACTGAATCAGGATCCGGCTCTAGCCTCGACCATTTTCATTACCACGGCAACAGATGTGTTAGGTTATCTAGCTTTTCTTGGCTTAGCACAAATTTTCTTACCATTAATTGTATAAAAAATGATACACAAAAAACGCTTGATTTTTCAAGCGTTTTGTTTTCTTAGTTGTCGAACAAACCTTTAACTTTATCAATAGCACCGCTGGCCATTTCATTTCCAGCTACTAATTTTTTAGCTTGTTCTAGGTATTCACAGAGTTTGTCTTTGTTTTCTTCGATAAACTTTTTGGCGCCATCAAAGTCTTTCTTTTCAATCATTTCTTTTACTTGGTTAAATAAATCTACTGGATTCATAGTTGTTGCTCCTTAGTAATTTTTTATACTATTTAATCAAATTTCTAATAGAAAGACAAGAATTCTGCTTATTTAAAGGTCACACAAACAGCTTCGGGAACGTAGAAATCGTGGGAGATTTCTGTTAATTTTCCACTCTCTGCATCGCGTTTGAAAATAGTTGCATTATCAGAGTCTTGATGGACGGCGATGATATGGTTTTGATCTGGTGTGATGTTGAAATCCCGCGGATTTTGACCATTGGTAGGTGCAATCTGGATTAACTCCAAGCTGCCGTCAGCTAAGATTTTGTAAACGGCAAGAGAGTCATGGCCGCGGTTGGAACCGTAGAGGAACTTGCCGTCAGCAGACAGGCGGATAGCAGCTGTTCCATTGGCTCCTTCAAAGTCCTCTGGCAAGGTGGAGATGGTTTGCAGGTGTTCAAAATGGCCGACTCCATCGTAAATTAGGACTTCAATAGTAGAATTAAGCTCACAGATTAAATAGGCGATTTTATAATGATGGTGGAAAACGATATGGCGGGCACCAGCTCCAGCGGCACACTTGTAGGTATCCAGAGGAGCGATCTTTCCATCTTCAGTAACATCATAAGTGGTGACTTCATCAGT
>JABZYU010000054.1:5553-12797 GCA_015264985.1 Streptococcus sanguinis
GGTATTGATCTGGTGTAAGGTCAGCATAGTGGACATGAGCAGACGCTTGGTTAGCATGTGGTCTTTGACCTTGATGGCTTGCTGAGTCAGCCAGTTCCAGTTTGCCATTAGCTAGGCGTCTGTAGACCAAGACTTGTCCCTTATGATAATTGGCACCGTAAACCAAGTCGCGTTCTTCGTCAACTGCCACATAGCAGAGCGGAGTTCCTTCTTCAACGACATGGTTGAGGAGCTGACCTGCCTGGTCAAAGGCTGCAATTCCTCCCTGTCCATCCTTTGCTCCGACAGAATAGAGATGTCCAGCCTTATCAAAGGCTAGATAGGTTGGACTAGGCTCTTCAGCAACCAAGGTCAAGTTTTCTAAAGTTCCTTTGTTAGAATTAAAATCTGCCTTGTAAATTCCCTTGGAATCTCTGCGAGTATAGGTTCCAAAGTAAACTGTTTGTGTCATGACATTACCTCGTGTATATTTAGATTACTTGCTACTATTATATCATAAAAGCAGATGATAGGCCTGAGAGCGGAGGATTTGTCTGATTTTCAAAAGAATAGTATTGGTTTTGAAAAAATAGATAAAAAACAGATAGTGGGTAGGAAGGGGATAGATGGCTTTGTTAGAATAGAATTGTTCAAAAAAACAATTACTGTCAGGAAGCAACAAACTTCCTGCTTGTCAAACAAAGGAGAAATCAAATGAACGTTAAAAAAATTGCTATGCTCGTTGCCCTTATCGGAATGTCAGGATTCTTTTTAGCCGCATGCGGAAATAAAGAAGCTGATAACTCAGAAATTAAGGATGGAAAACAAGTGGACTTCCAGAAGGATGCTGTTGATAAGAAGACCAAGACGGTAGATGGCAAAGAAGTGACAGAATACACAATGCCGGATGGGAACGTTATCCAAATCCCAGCAGATGGTGAGGAAATTCCAGAAGATGGATCAGGGTCTAGCTCAGAAGCTGAATAAAGATTAAATCATGTAGGTTGGAGGCAATATGTTTCGAAGAAAAAAAATGAATCGTAAGACCATTCTATTGGGCAGCACGGTCATTCTCGCTTGTGCTGGACTGGGAGGCTATCTGTATTTTAGACAGATCAATCAACAACAGGCCATGAAAATGGTAGATAAGACGATTGATTCGCTGACAGTCCAAGAAGCTGTCAATAACAGCAAAAAAACAAGCCTGGTTTTATCTGGGGAAGTAGTTGCCAACAATAGCAGTAAGGTCAAGATTGACCCGTCTAAAGGGGAAGTCAAGGAAGTATTTGTCAAAAATGGTGATACCGTTACACAAGGACAGCCACTCTTTTCCTATGCGACAGAGCAGCAATTGACAGCCCAGTCGGCTCAATATGATGCCCAGTCCAAGGCAAATGGCATTACAGCCGCTCAAAACAGCGCTGCGATTAAATGGGAAACCTATAATCGCAAGTTGGCCAGCTTAAACTCACTCAAGGACAAATACAATTCCAGTCAGGATGAGTCATTGCTGGAGCAGATAAAGTCAGCTGAAGACGAGTTGGCTCAAGCGCTGAGCGATGCTAAGACTGCGGATAATGAAGTAACGACAGCTCAGATTGAGGCTGAAAAGGCTCAAGTGACAGCTCAGACAGAATCAGACCGGATGAAGTATGATACTGTGACTGCCGATACATCAGGAACAATTACCTCTATGAATGAAGATTTGCCCAATCAGTCCAAGGCCAAAAAGGAAGAAGAAAACTTTATTGAGATTATGGACAAGTCCAAAACTCTGGTCAAAGGTACTGTCAGTGAATTTGACCGTGAGAAGCTGAGTGTTGGCCAGAAAGTGGAAGTGGTGGATCGCAAGGATCCTAAGAAACGCTGGAGTGGCACAGTAACTCAGGTCGGCAGTCTGACTGCAGAAAATACTTCCAATAATAATGGTGGGAATAAGCAACAGGAAAACCCTAACCAAGGTAAGTATCCTTATACAGTAGAGCTAGATCAGGGGGGTGAAATGCCGCTGGTGGGATCCCATTCCTATGTCAACATCGTGGAGAATGCTCCTGAGGCAGGAAAGGTAGTCGTCAATAAGGCATATACTTTCAATAAAAATGGCAAGACCTATGTTTGGAAGGTAGAAGGCAAAACTCTGAAAATGCAGGAAGTCAAGACCAAGAAAGTTTCTGACCGTTTAGTAGAGATTACAGAAGGTCTGACTATGCAGGATACCATTTCAACACCGAGAGCAGGTATGGAAGAAGGGATGGAGGTAGGACAGCATGTTAAAGCTTAAGGACATCCACAAATCTTATCAGCAGGGCAGTCAGGAATTTCCAATTTTAAAAGGAATCGATCTGCATGTGAAAGAGGGGGATTTTCTAGCTATCATGGGACCGTCTGGATCTGGTAAGTCGACTCTAATGAACATTATCGGCTGTCTGGATAAGGCAAGTTCAGGGACTTATCATATCGAAGGGACCGATGTGTCTGAGCTGTCCGACAATCAGCTGTCCGATCTGCGCAATCAGAAGATTGGCTTCGTTTTTCAAAATTTTAACCTCATGCCCAAGCTGACGGCCTGCCAAAATGTGGAACTGCCTCTGACTTACATGAAAATTCCTAAAAAAGAGAGACGGGAGCGAGCTCTGGAAATGTTGCGATTGGTCGGGCTGGAAGAAAGAAGTGATTTCAAGCCTATGGAGTTGTCTGGTGGTCAAAAGCAGAGGGTAGCCATTGCACGAGCCTTGGTAACCAATCCCAGCTTCATCCTTGGTGACGAACCAACGGGGGCCCTGGATACCAAGACCAGTGTGCAGATTATGGACCTTTTCAAGCAGTTTAATGATGAGGGCAAGACCATTGTCATCATTACCCATGAGCCGGAAGTAGCTCAACTTTGCAAGCAGACGGTTATCCTGCGGGACGGTAATATAGAGAGCAAAGCGATAGGATAGAAAGGAAGCTGTATGGAAGATATTTTTGTAGCTCTGAATTCAATCTTGTCGCATAAAATGCGCTCTATGCTGACCATGTTGGGGATTATCATCGGGATAGGCGCTATCATCGCTATCTTTTCTATCATTGAGGGAAATACGGAAAATACCAAGCGACAGCTCATTGGCGGTAACAATAACACAATCAAGGTTGTCTATGACAAGAAAAGCGCCATCGATCCAACCATTCCAGAGAAATCTCAAGCCCAGAAGCCTTCTTATATTCCCTTTATGGGAGAGGATGTGTTGAGTAAGATTAAGGAAATCTCTGGGGTCAAGAATGCTCTGCTGACCTATGGTACAGATGAGAAGATTTACTACCTGAGCCAAAAGTCATCTGGGAAGATTCAGGCGGTTTCGCAGACAGCCGCTGACATCAAGCAGCAACGCCTGCTAGAAGGTGAAGGATTTGACTCAGAAGCCTTTAAAAATCAAGAGCAGGTGACCTATCTGGAAAAGTCACTTTATGACAGTCTTTTTCCAAAGGGGGATGGCATTGGCAAATATGTGGAAGTTTTGGGCAATCCTTTCAAGGTCATTGGCGTGTTTGAGTCCACAGAGCAGAGTGGCTTAACAGCTGGTGCGGAAAAGGTGGCCTATATTCCCCTGCAACAGTGGCATCGGATTTTTGATACCATTAATGTCAGTCCTGAAGTGACCGTCCAAACCCATAAGGCAGATGATTTGAAGAAGGTAGCCAAGAAGGTCAGTGATTATCTCAATCAGCAAATGCCACCGTCAGACTATATGTTTGGTGTGCTCAACCTGCAGGAATTTGAACGGCAGCTGGACAATCTCAACAAGTCTAACTTCGTCTTGCTAGCTGGTATTGCCAGCATCTCTCTATTAGTCGGTGGTATCGGTGTTATGAATATCATGCTGGTTTCAGTGACAGAACGGACTCGTGAAATCGGGATTAAAAAGGCTCTGGGAGCTAGGCGGAAGATCATTCTCAAGCAGTTCCTGATTGAGGCAGTTATCCTGACTCTAATGGGAGGAATTATTGGCGTGGTAGCTGGTATCGCCTCGGGCTTTGCCATCACCCAGTCTCTAGCCTATCCATATATTCTCTCCCTCTTTTCTGTCTTTGTAAGTTTGATCTTTTGTTGTATAATAGGAGTAGTATTTGGGCTCCTGCCAGCTGTGAAAGCATCCAAGCTGGATCCGATCGAAGCCCTGCGATTTGAATAGGTAAAGGAGAAAAGTCTAAGTATGCACAAGATTCTAGTGGTGGAAGATGATACGACGATTAATCAAGTGATTTGCGAGTTTTTAAAGGAAAGTCAGTATGAGGTGAGGCCAGTATTTGATGGTGGCGATGCCTTGCAGGCTTTTGAAGAAGAGCCCTTTGATCTGGTCATCTTAGATATGATGTTGCCGACCAAGAGCGGACTGGAAGTACTGAAGGAAATCCGCAAGACTTCTCAGATTCCGGTCATGATTTTGACAGCTCTGGATGACGAGTATACCCAGCTGGTCAGCTTTAACCATCTCATCAGTGATTATGTAACCAAGCCTTTTTCACCGCTAATCTTAGTCAAACGGATTGAGAATATTCTGCGCAGAAATACAGTTGCTTCAGAGATTGCTGTTGGCGACCTGACGGTTTCTATTGATGACTGCACGGTTTACTGGCAAGGTGAGAAAATGCCTCTGACCAAGAAAGAATATGAAATCTTGCAGACTCTGGCTAAGAGGAAGGGGCACTTGGTGACCCGAGATCAGCTGATGAATACTATTTGGGGCTACAGCGAGCTGGATAGTCGGGTACTGGATAATCATATCAAGAATATCCGCAAAAAGATTCCTGGTGTGCCACTGAAAACCATTACGGGTATGGGCTACCAGCTTGGAGGAGAAGACAAGTGAAAATTGTCAAAAAGAACTTTCTCTTGACCTCGTCTATCATTTTCGTGGTGGTGACTATCGTTCTAGCCAGTCTTTACTTTGCCATGCCGGTGTATTATCAGCAGGTTAAGAGTGGAGAAGCTAAGAGAGAATTTGACCAAGTTTCCAAGCAAGTCAAAGGAAAGTCCAGTCAGGAAATCGGCGAGCTCTTGAGTGATTATAGTAAAAAGAGTAATCTGATTTGGTTTACCTTGCTTGCGAAAGACAATACGATTCTCTATCCTTCACTCGAAGCTGGCGATGAAAGCTCTCTGCAGCTGACTATCGTCCCAACAATTGCCAACAGTGACTATGAGAGCAAGAGTTTATCAGAACGCTTTCGAACTTCAGATGGTAAAGAAGTTGTCCTGAGAGGAGAATATTCCTTACAGCCTGTTTCTGATGCTAGTCGGATTTTGCTCAATCTCTATCCATTTGTCTTGCTGGTATCTCTGAGTTTGGGTGGTCTGGCTGCCTATCTCTACAGCCGGACTTCCAGTCAGCGGATTAAAGCCATCTCTAAAAGCACCCGTCAAATGACGAGTCTGGCTCCAGATGTGACCTGTCAAGTCAAGGGGCGTGATGAGATTGCCGAACTGGCCCAAGACATCAATCATCTCTATGCTAATCTGCTGACCAGTATTGAGGCTCTGCGCCTAGAAAATGAAAAGGTAGCAGAAAGCGAGCGAGAGAAAGCTGAGTTTCTGCGAATGACATCGCATGAGCTCAAGACGCCCATTACCAGCATGATGGGGATGGTTGATGGCATGATTTATGGTGTAGGAGAGTTCAAGGATCGCGACAAGTACTTGCAGAAGTGCCGAGAAATCCTAGAGGAGCAGTCGGAGTTGGTCCAGTCTATCTTAGCCATTTCTAAACTGGAGATGAAGACTGAAACTGAACAGGAAGTCTTTTCACTCAAGCAGGTCTTGGAGGAAAATCTGAGCACCTATCGAGTTTTAGCAGATGTCAGACACTACCATTTTCAAGTTGAGCTGGCAGAAGCGAAGGTCAAGGGTAACCGCACCTATCTGCTCAAGGCTATCAAAAATCTTCTGGACAATGCCTTTCATTATACAGTAGAAGGTGGACAGATTCTACTTAGGCTGGAAGAGCGTAAGCTAGTCATCGAAAATGAGGCGGAACGAGTTTTGAACAAAGACCAAATTCAGCAGATTTTTCAGCCTTTCTATCGGCCAGACTACAGTCGCAATCGCAAGGATGGCGGAACTGGTCTGGGACTCTTTATCGTTCAGCAGATTTTGGATAAGCATGGTCTGCGATATCAGTTTGAAGCCGTTGATGGGTGGAAGATGCGCTTTAGCATTTCTCTGTCAGCTGTCGAGAAATAGCCTTGCATTCTAGCTGGTCCTGTAGGAGCAGAAGAGAGAAGTCAGAAGCTGTATTTTGCGAAAAATACAAGTTTTCTGGCTCCTCTCTTTTTTTGCTTTTCCCTATAGCTGAGCAGAGAATTTTTCTCTGAAAAATGTTACAATGAAATGACAAGTTAAAGGAGGAGAATATGGAGCACAAAGAAAAAGATTTTAGCCTATCTTGGTTTTTTAAATGGTTTTTAGATAACAAGGCCATTACAGTATTTTTAGTAACCCTTTTGATGGGACTGAATATTTTTATACTTAGTAAAATCAGTTTTATTTTTAGTCCAGTCATTGAATTTTTGGGAGTAATCATGCTGCCGGTTATTTTAGCTGGCCTGCTTTATTATCTGCTAAATCCGATTGTCGACTGGATGGAAAAGCATAAGATTAATCGACTGGTTGCTATTACCATTGTCTTTGTTTTAATTGCTTTTTTGATTATCTGGGGCTTGGCTGTTGCTATTCCTAGCTTGCAGCATCAGGTCATGGCTTTTGTCAGAAATGTTCCAGCTTATCTGAAGCAGGCTGACAAGTTCATCGATGATGTCGTGACCAAGTATATTTCGGCAGATTTCAAGCCGCAGATTGAGGAATACACTAGCAATCTGTCTAGTCAGATTACCGATTGGGCCAGCAATTTTTCATCGCGGGCAGTTAATTGGGCGGGGAACTTGATTAGTACAACTTCGCAGATTGTCGTGGCTATTATCATCATGCCGTTTATCCTTTTTTACCTGCTGAGAGACGGGAAAAACTTGAAAGGCTATGTGACCCAGTTTCTGCCAACTAAATTCCGAGAATCCTTTGGTCAAGTGATGACGGATATCAACAGCCAGCTGGCCAACTATGTGCGTGGTCAGGTGACGGTTGCTATCATTGTAGCTCTGATGTTTATCGTTTTCTTTAAGATTATTGGTCTGCGCTATGGTGTCACTCTTGGAGTCATTGCGGGCGTTCTCAATCTGGTGCCTTATCTGGGCAGCTTTTTGGCTATGCTTCCGGCTCTGGCAATCGGTTT
>JABZYU010000055.1:0-12760 GCA_015264985.1 Streptococcus sanguinis
CTCTTATTCCCATCTCCTAGGTTCCCATTCTAATATAAGGTTTGAACAAGGCTGAGTTTGCCTGTTGTTGCAATAATTTCTAGCTTTTTCAGACAAAGAGTATCCAAGAAACTTACTTCACTAATCCAAATACTGTTCTCTGTCTCCTTGATAAATCTCCCAAAGGATTTCCAACTGTTCTTTTGTAGTCCGCTTAGAAGATAATTCTGGTAAAGATTGGATAGCAAAGAAAGCTAACTCTTCTATTTCTGTATTAGGCTGAAAATCTCCATCCTCTATCTGACACTCGAAGACCAGTTTAGCATATTGCTTACTCTGAAATTGAAATTTATTAGTATCAAAAATTGCAAGCAGACGAGAAACTGAAACATTAAATCCCGTTTCTTCTTGGACTTCCTTGACGATATTTTCCTTAGGAGATAGTCCGACTTCACAAAAGCCGCCAGGTAAAGCCCAAGTTTTCTCATTTTTACCCTTGACTAAACAGACTTTTCCGTCTCGAACCAGTACAGCTCGGACATCAATCAAAGGAGTAGCATAAAAATCCGTTGGGCGCAACAGCTCTGCCAATTCTTTCCCATCCAAATCTGACCAATCAGCCAGGAGGTGTCCCAAAAGCTGACGGAGTTCTAAGTAACGTTCTCGATCAAATTCATCACGACTAAATGCTAGACCTGTCTCTGTAATAGAAAGGAGACGTTGAATGGTTTTTGCAATTTCTTTAGTTTCCATCTTCCAAGTCCTCTACCAGCTTAGCCAGATTCATAGAATTGCTGCCTTTGAGAAGAATTTGGTCGGTAGGAGTCAGCTTCTCTCTGACAGCTTTGGTCAGCTGTTCAAACTGGTCTTTCTCGTCATTTTTGATAAAGTAATGCACCTTGCCTGGCGGGTAGATTTCCTTGGCATAGTCATAGAGGGCTTCCATGTCCTGTCCATAGAGGAAAAGGTCGGTCACAATTTCTGGATTGAGACTGGTAATCATCGAGCCATGCATGGACTTAGAGTCAGCTCCCAGCTCTTTCATATCCGCCAGTACCGCCAATTTTCGTCCGCCTGGATTGGCCGGAATGGTCGAGAAAGTCTCCAGAATCAAGCGCATGGCTGTTGGATTGGCATTGTAGACATCCGATAGGATATCTGCGCCATTACCAGCTTTCTTCCACTCCGTTCGATTACGGGTCAGCTTCAGCTCAGAAAAGGCTTGAGCAATTGCCGCCTCAGATACACCCTCCTGCAGAGCTGCATAGGCTGCAATCATGGCGTTGGTTGCATTATACTTACCGGTCACAGGCAGGTCAATCCTCTGCTCTAAAAAGTTGCATTCAAAGCTCAAGCTGTTCTTGCGCTCTTCCAGACGCGTCAGGAAGATATCCGCATCAGGACCAAAGCGAACCAGTTTGCAGTCTGCTGGCAGAAATTCATTGACAATCTTATCTGCCGGAACAATCAAGAGCCCATCTTTTCTCAAACCGTCTGCAATCTGCATCTTGCCTTGAGCAATCTCAGCTCGGCTGCCGAAAAATTCCAGATGGGCTTCTCCTACCAGAGTTACAATGCCCGTCTTAGGTTTGGCAAGTTCCGACAGGAGATGGATATCGCCCAAGTGATCCTGCCCCATTTCTAAGACAAGTTTCTCTGTATCCTCAGGCATGTGCAGAACCGTGTAAGGCAGACCGATTTCGTTATTGTAATTGCCTTGTGTCTTATAGGTCTTGTAGCTGGTTGCTAGTAGCTGGGCCAACATATCCTTGGTCGTCGTTTTACCGTTGGAACCTGTCACCGCCAGCACATCCACCTGCATCTTTTCCAGATAATATTTGGCCAAGCGCTGGAAGGCCGTCAGGACATCATCGACCAAGATATAAGCTCCCTCTGCCACTGGACGCTCAGATAGGGTGGCAGCAGCTCCCTGAGTAAAGGCTGTCGCAATAAAGTCATGGCCATCACGCGCTCCCTTAAGCGGCACAAAAAGGCCACCCGGCTCAATCAAGCGGCTGTCAAACTCAGCATTTCTAAGAGGGACGTTTTCAAACTGAGTCACATCATTTTTCGCAGATAGGACTTCTGCGATTTCATATAAATATAATTTCATACTTCTTCCTCGTTTTTCGGTTTGCTCGCAAAAAGAAAGGACCGAAAAT
The DNA here is from genome assembly GCA_015264985.1 of Streptococcus sanguinis. Taxonomy (GTDB): domain Bacteria; phylum Bacillota; class Bacilli; order Lactobacillales; family Streptococcaceae; genus Streptococcus; species Streptococcus sanguinis_S. Next base: position 2,142 of record JABZYU010000055.1, read on the forward strand.
TTTCAGCCCCTCTATTATATCATATTTTAGAGAAGATGCGCCTCTCTCTTAGCAAATGCCTCTTCAGCTAGGCCAACTAGTTTCTCAATCAAGTCAGGATAGGCCAGTCCCATATTTTCCCAGAGTAGTGGATACATGGACCACTGGGTAAAACCTGGCATGGTATTGAGCTCATTAAGGAAGACCTGACCATCTTCTGCATAGAAGAAATCACAACGGGACAGCCCCAGACCGCCCAGAGCTCGGAAAGCTGCCTCTGCATTTTGACGCATCAGACTCACCACTTCTTCTGGAATCTTGGCCGGAATATCCATGGTAATTTTATTATCAATGTATTTGGCTTCGTAGTCATAAAAAGCCACGTCCTTGACCACTTCTCCAGGTAGGGTACTCTTGACGTCAACATTGCCCAAAAGCCCAACCTCAATCTCGCGAGCCGTCACTCCTTGCTCAACCAGTACTCGGCTGTCGTATTTGAAAGCCAGGTCCAGAGAAGCACGCAGTTCTGCTTGGTTCTCCGATTTAGAAATGCCGACACTGGAGCCCATATTAGAAGGTTTGGTGAAGACTGGATAGGTCAATTTCTCCTCGATTTCTTGGATTTTTTGCTCTAGATCCTCGCCATCGACCAGCGCCACATAAGGCACTTGGGCTATTCCTGCTGATTCCAGCACTCGCTTGGTCGTGATTTTATCCATGGCTAAGCTAGAAGATAAAATATTACAGCCGACATAAGGCATTTTGAGCACTTCTAGGAAGCCTTGGATAGAGCCATCTTCGCCCATGGGACCATGCAGGACCGGAAAGACCACGACTCCTTTTTCGTAAATATCGCTGGGCTTAATCTTCCGAGACATGTCCACTGTGGCATTGGTCATCAGCTTCTCATCAGCCGCCGGCTTTGCTTCAAATTCCTGAGTTTGGATAAAATCTCCATCCTTGGTGATGAAGTAAGTCCTCACCGAGAATCTATCATAATTGACAGCCCGCATGACGCTCTCAGCTGATAAAACCGAAACTTCCCGCTCTGCACTGCGTCCGCCATACAATAAAATCAATCTTTGTTTTGCCATGATTTTTCCTATCATTTTCTAAAAATAGTACGATTTACAAAAGCTGCCAGTCCGAGAAGAATCAAGTTCAAAAGCTTGGTTTTGCATCTACCCTAGCTAGGTGATTCTTCTAAGCAGGAACTTCTGTATCAGTTCGTTTTAGTATATCACAATTCCCAGCATTTTTGAACAGAAAAAAGGACTCTTCCAACCAGCTAGAGCCAGAAAAATCCTTGATGTTTACAATTCCGTTCGATTTTCGATAGCGCGAATCAGCGTAACCTCGTCCGCATACTCAATGTCGGAACCAACCGCCAAACCACGCGCTAGTCGAGTCACCTTAATTCCAGCCGGTTTCAAGACCCGTGAGATATACATGGAAGTCGCTTCGCCATCCGCAGTCGCATTAGTCGCGACAATAACTTCTGTTACCTCGCTATCCATCAGACGAGTAATCAGACTCTTGAGATTGATGTCATCCGGTCCAACGCCATTCATAGGTGAAATCAAACCGTGCAGGACATGATAAAGTCCGTGGTATTCCTGTATATTTTCCATGGCTGATACATCTCGGCTGTCCTCAACGATCAAAATAGTTGATTGATCACGTGACTGGTCTTGACAGATGGCACAAGGGTCTTCATCCGTCAGGTTGCCGCAGACAGAGCAGTAGCTCAGCTCACGCTTAGCAGCCAGAAGATTCTTGGCAAATTCATTGACATCATCATCACTCATGCCAATGGTGTAAAAAGCCAGACGAGTGGCTGTTTTAATGCCAATGCCGGGCAGCTTGGAGAAACTGTCAATCAGCTTGGCAATAGGGGTTGGGTAAAGCATAAAATCCTTTCTCTATTCTCAAAAAATCTCCTCAAACCAGATTGCTCTACTTGAGCACTGACAGCTTTAGCTTTCTATGTTTGCTGATGATTTTCATTGAGCACTAATTCATAGGGTGTTGTTGATTGTAAAGATTGATAATATCGCGAGTGATACTGTGGCTGACAGTAGAAGATAGGTCCGTATTGTGAGGGAACACCACCGCCACCGCAATCTGCGGCTTCTCACTCGGTGCATAGGACACGACATTGGTATTGATGGCTTCTTTCTTGCCCTTGTCCACGAAGGTCTCGGCCGTACCAGTCTTGGCACTGATTGGCACGCTCTCTCCCTGGGAAATGGTCCGGCCAGTCGTAAAGCCGCTGCTGCCATGAACCACTTGATAGAAGCCTTGCTTGATAATGCTCATATCCTCGTCAGAGATATTAACCTGGTTCAGCTCCTTGGTGTCAATTTTCTGCACCAAATCACCGAGTCCTCCTTGGTCACTGTTGCCGTAAATGCCTTCAACAATATGCGGAGCTATACGCTTGCCGTTATTAGCTACTGTTGAGGCATACTGAGCCAGCTGAAGCGTCGTATAGTTGTCAAACTGGCCGAAAGAATTGGTCAGATAGTTGGCAAAGGTAAACTTGTCTGGAAGATAGCCTGTGGACTCATTTGGCAGGTCAATCCCTGTCGAAGTGCCCAGACCATATTCTGCAAAAGTCGACCGCAGCTTTTTCATGGACGGATCTAGCTCATCAAAATCCAGTTTCATATCCGCTGAGTAAGGCGTTCCCATCATCTTCAGCGCCACCTGCACCATATAGGTATTGGAAGAGTATTCCAAAGCCTCTTGTGCTGTGATAGCACGTGAACCATACTGGGTGAACCAAGAAGTGATACTGTCCGTACCCCCAAAGCTAATCGGCTGGTCTGTCAGGACTTGGTTGCCGCTAATGGCGTTATTCTCCCAGCCCGAGGTCAATGTTGCAGCCTTGACCACAGATCCCGGAACAAAGACATTAGTCATGGTCCCCAGAGCATCGACTGAGCTTTCTCCCGTTTCCAGATCGTGCCGGATGCCTGCCATAGCCAAGACAGCGCCGGTATTTGGATCCATAGCTACAGCATAGACACCCTCAGAATAAGTCGCATTGCCACTAGCCAACTCTGCATTAAAGGCGTTTTTGAGAATGTCCTCCACTCCCTGCTGGAAGCTCAAATCCACCGTCAGCTTGAGATTGTCGCCCTTGCTGCCGTCAGAGATATTTTCCACACTCTCCATATTACCATTTTTGTCCAGATGAATCTCTTTCTCAGCTCGCTTGCCTTGCAGGACTGACTCATACTGCTTTTCCAGATAGGAGGTCCCCACCCGGTCATTGAGGGAGTAGCCTTTTTTCAGGTAATCATCCACTTCCTCAGCCGGAAGTCCAGTCTTTTCTGTCGAGATATTACCCACGATAGAAGCCAGTGAGGTATCCAAGACCTTGCGATCCCAGCCCGTTGAGACACTGATACCTGGCAGCTCCTTGCTGCTGGAAGCCAATACAGCCACCTGCTCTGTTGTCAGTGCATCTGTCTGGATGGTCCCCGTTGCAAAGTTGGAAATTGCATTCATCTGACTAAAGAGAACGATGACCTTCTTTTCCTCATCCGTATAGCCCAGCTGCTTAGGGTCAATGCTCTCAGCTGCCGCCTTATAGATTTTGGATTCAGGCAGGCGGTTGCCATCTGTATCAAATTTCTTGTCCTTGGGCAGCTTTTCTACTACTTCCTGATAGACTGCGCTGTCCGCCAAATAATAATCCACCTCTTGGCGGTCTGTCACCTCTGTATCGCTGACACTGACATAGGTCAGGAGCTTTTGAGCTGTGGCCCGAATCTCCCCAGCTGTCAGCCGGTTATCCCGTGTATAGGTCATCACCTGCTTGGTCGTATTTTCCACCAAGGGCTTGCCAGTAGCATCATAAATCTGCCCACGCACTGAGCTAGTGGTAATCTTGGTCTTGCTGGCCTTGGCCAACTTATCCGTGTAAAAGTCCTGATTGACCACCTGCATATAGCCTAGACGGGCAATCAAGGCTAAAAACAAAAGCATCACGATTCCAAACAGCAGATAAAGCCTTCTGGTGATGGAATGACTGTCAAATTTTCTCTTCTTCCTTGCCATTTTCTCTCTCATTCTAGTAAAAGTTCTGACCTTTATTTTACCATAAATCCAGCTCGATGAATGTTTCAAAACTGATAGAAAATCTGAAAATATGGACGAGCTAAGAAGAAATCCGCTAAACCTCGGAACCTAAAAGACTTGCTAGCTAGGCTTCTAGTAATCCTTGTCCTTCCTCTCCGGAAAAGCAAAGAATCTGAGATTATTCTCAGATTCTTTTAAGCTTATTTTCCAAGGTAGTATTCTTTTACTACGTTCAATTTTTCGTCAAATTCGAATACCAATGGTGGGAAGTTTGGAATTTCCACATCCATGATTTCATCGTCAGACAATTGTTTGATGTGCTTCACAAGGGCACGGATTGAGTTACCGTGTGCACCTACAAAGACATTTTTGCCATCTTTCAAAGCTGGAGCAATCTTGTCTTCCCAGAATGGAAGGGCACGTTCCAAAGTAACTTTCAAGTTTTCAGCATCTGGAATAACTGAGTCGTCAAGTGAAGCATAACGACGGTCAGTGTGTGCTGAGTACTCATCATCACGTGGCATTGCTGGAGGCAATACATCGTATGAACGACGCCAGATATGCACTTGCTCATCACCAAATTGCTCAGCTGCTTCTGCCTTGTTTTTACCAGTCAGGCCACCATAGTGACGCTCGTTCAAACGCCATGATTTTTCAACTGGTACCCAAAGCTGATCAGCTGCTTCCAAAGCAAGGTTAGTTGTCTTAATCGCACGCTTCAATACTGAAGTGTAAGCTTGGTCAAACTCGATACCAGCTTCTTTAATCAGTTTACCAGCGTCGATTGCTTGCTGTGTACCTTTTTCAGACAAGTCAACATCAGCCCAACCAGTGAAAAGGTTCGCTTTGTTCCATTCAGACTCACCGTGGCGAGCAAAAACTAATTTTACCATTAGATGGATTCTCCTTTTATTTTCCGAGGAAACCCCCGTTTATCTATTCTATTTTACAAAATTTTCGCCTAAAAAGCTAGCCTATTTCGTCAAATCAGACCTTTTTCAACAAGAAAGCGCTTTTGTATTTCCGAGCAGAAACCTTTGCCCTAACACCCACCAGATAGATAAACCTCGTTGGCTTCCTTAAGCCACCAAGTCCGCCGCCTGTCTATCAACTGATAAATAAGCAGTAAGCCAGACACAATCCAGATAGAGAGCATATTGACAAAAATGAAAAGTTCTACACCTTTAGCATGCTGGGCCGGAGTTAGCTGGCTATGTTTACCTATAAAGACATCTCCTTCAACCCCATAAATCTTTGGCATAATAATGTTAATAAAGCAAATAACAGCGATAAAAGTAACAAGCCGAACAGGCCAAGAATAAAGGATTTTATGAAAACGCTCAAATCCTAAAGAAAAAGTAGAGAAACGTTTAAAGCGTTCTTTGCCCATAAAAAAGATGAATAAAGGAATATAGCCTTCATAAGTGAAGCTAATCATTGTAGGCGTATGACGGCTAGCAATGAAAAAGCTAGAAAAGCCGTAATCTCCAGTGGTTAAAATCCAACGGCTTAAAAATTCTGGAAGAAAAATAGCTGGTATCACAAACAAAGCTGCTAAAAATTCCCTTCCAAATCTTACGCTCCATACTCGCTGCATCTTCTCCCGTATCAGGTGCAGACGTGCTTTGTCCGCGCCTTTCTTAGGAAAATTCTCTTTTATGAGTTGACCGCAGGAAGGACAAATAGGATAGCCCGCCTCATCCTCAAAAAGAAGATGACGGCATTCAAAAAAAGGAGATTCTTCGCCGTCTGGCAATTCATCCAGCCATTTCTTTCTCCACCAGAACATAAGACCTCCTAAAAATCAAACCCACCCACAAAGTAATACCCCTTAAAGATTTCGATACTACAGACTTATGACGAATTTACCTATATTGTAAATCCTTCAGAACTCTTTGAATCTCTTTGTACAAGGCTTTATTCTGCTTTCATTATATCAAAAGAGAATCGACCTGTAAAATAATAGCATAAGTATATAAGGGGTTGTACTTAAAATATCTGATCTTGCTAAGTGCTGTACTTGACTAGGTGTCAGCGTCTATAAACTCAGATGATATCCTACGAACATGCCTTGCTAAAACACATAAAAAAAGGCTAAGAGACATAAATTCTAGCCTTTCTTTTTATTAGAAATAGAATCTTGACGCAGTAGCTGATTGCTCAAGTACTGCTTTGAAGTTGCAGATTGAATTTGCGAAGCGAGTCACAACCTTGTTCGTCTTTAGACTCCAAAAAGCTGCTAATCATCCTCGCAGTCACACCGCCTCCTGCTGGCATTGGGGGCATAGACCATAGACAGTCGTTTGACTTTGGGTGATGTGGTAGCCAGTTTGCACTTCAGCCTCATGCTTCACATCCGGAAGTTCCAGCTCCATATCAGCGATACGGCCGCATTTTTCACAGATGACATTGAGATGCTGATGGCCCATAAAGTCAAAGTAGATTGTCGTATCATTGCGAACCTTGAGCTCAGCGACAAAACCCTCATCAATCAGAACCTTGAGATTATTATAGACTGTTGCCAGACTCATATTAGGAAAATTGGGCTTCAAGTCCTGATATATCATTTCAGCGCTAGGATGGTCGTGACTTTGGATAATATAGTCAATTACCGCCTTCCGCGTTTCTGTAATGCGCACACCCTTGGCGCGCAAATGGCCAATTACTTGGTCAAAGTCATGCTGATGTTCTTGTTTCATTATTTACTCCGTTATATAGCCTCTCATCTAAGTCATTACCATTATACCATGACTAGGCTTACTTGGCTATTAAGAATGATTGTAAATAAGCTAAAAAGAAAAAAGCAGGACAGAACTAACCAAAGTTCATCATCCTGCTTCTGCATGATTGCTTATCCATTTAAGGCAATGCAAGCTTTAAACTAGTATTTTTTTCAATCCTCGCTCTATGCTTGGAATCTCTTCAAGCTTGCTAAATAAAGGGAACCGCCTATGATAGAAAGAATAGCACCAATCCAGCCCAAGAAGTCATTAAAGGTAAAAATTCCACCTACAATCATCAAGATAGAGCCTGCTGGTCCCACACGATTGTCATCCTTATAGTAGACAATACCAGCAATTCCCAAAGCTAGGATTGCAATTTTCAGGATGTCAAATACACCTAGCATAAAATAAATAACCCAAATGAAGAAAGGCCACAAAAGTAGAATAATACCACCAATAAGTCCAACAAGTCCATTTACGAGTGCTAATGTTTTTGTCCTCATCAACAGTCTCCTTTGTATAATTTTTTACTAAAATAATTTACCATATTTACTAGAAAAATACAAACTTATTTTTAATTTTATGAAAAATTCAAGCATTTGACTGCTTATAATTGCTTATCTTTCCTTGAAAAATAAAAAGCCTGCTATTCCCAACAAAAGTTGAGATAACAGACTTTTCATATATTCTAGATTTTCAAAGCTTTTTACTAACGCTTAATCTTAGTCACGCTGGCGTTTGGTCAAGCCAACTGCTCCTCCAAGAGTCAAGAATCCAAGAATCAGCATCCAGATAGATGTATCTTGGCCAGTCTTAGGCAGAATTCGTTTCTTGCCAATCTCTTTAACTTGAGCATCTACAAGCAAGCGATTGGTTACATTCATACCTTCAGCTTGATTGCTGTAACCTTCCACTTCGTCCTCGCGGACACTATAGACGATTTCTTTTCCATCCTTGAAGCGAGGCAGGTTTTCAAAGCTGTATTTCCAGCCCATTGCCTCATCAACAGTTACGCTGATGCCTGTATCCTGTCCATCTGCAAGTAAGTGAACAAGGACACTCTGTGGTCGGCGACCTGCACCGTTATCATTGTCAATCCAGATCACACTGCCAGTAAGCGTAGTTGAGTCAGCTGCAAAAGTCCAAGTACCGACAAAGTGCGCATCCGCTCCATTGATGGTCTCTTCGTTCTTATCGTATGACTTGAAGGTCCAAGTGCCGTCGGCGGTCTTCACTTCTGTCTTGACTAGCTGTGTTGGAATGGCCTTAGTGCCATCTGCCAAATCAGGCTTGTCGGCTGGAAGCAAGTCTTTCACTGCTTGTGGCAGTTCTTTACCTGCTGTACCACTGACGAACTCGTGAGTTGCCTTATAGGTTGGAGCTGGAGTAAAGTCCCAAGTGCCAACAAAGTGCGCATCTGCTCCGGTGATAGTCTCTTCTGCCTTGTCGTAAGACTTGAAGGTCCAAGTGCCATCAGCGGTCTGCACTTCCGTTTTAGCCGGTTGTGTCGGGGTGGTCTTAGTACCATTCTCCAGATTCTTTTCTGTTTCTGGTGTTAGGTCTTTGATTTCCTGCGGGAGTTCCTTACCAGCAGTGCCACTGACAAATTCGTGTTTCTTTTCATAGAGCAAGTCAGTAGTAACTTGATTAGATGGTGCTGAAAGATTATCTACTTTTAAAATCACTGTATTTGTAATCGTTGCAGCACCCTTTTCTGCTACCTTTTGATTGGTTGCAGTCTTGTAGGTAATGACAATATCCTGAGAAGAATTTGCTTTAACATACTCCGGTGTCATCTTGACCGTAACAGTCTGGCCTTTCTTTTCAATCGTGTAATCACGACCTTCCTGCAAGGCATTACCGCCAGCCTCAACCTTGAGCTCCTTGTAATCCAGACGCTCGTCAAAGGTTTCAGTCATCTCAATAGTAGTCGGGGTAGCCAAAATATCCTTACCAGGAACTGGAATCTTGAAGGTTCCCTTATAAGTCACCTCTTGACCTTCCTTAGCTGGAATCTTAACTGGATCCACTTCTAAGACTGGCTTGGGATCAACTTTTTCAATATAAAGGCCAAAGACTGCCGAACAAGCTTCTGTTGATAAATAACCGAAATTCAATGTGTTATCTGCAGAACGAACGGCCAAACCAGAGATGTTGTTTTCATTAGCAGCACCGCTAGTTGAAGTCGTCGCTTCCCAAATTGTCCGACCGCTCTGATCTGTTTGATTCAAAGCATTGGCATTGTTCATCAAGCGCTTATCAACAGCATTTTTATAATCATTAATATAGAAAGACTCTTTTAGACCAAAGCCGTCAACCACATCAATGTCTGTCGGTTTCATAACCAACTTCAAATCTGTATCCGAACCATCCGCATAACGTAGCTCTGCTGTAACATCAGCCTCCACCCAGAAAGCTTTGTTCATAATGTTATTATGGGCAGCATCCACATATGGGATATTCCCAATCTCAAAAGCGCTTCTCTCCCACAACTCTGAAATAGAGAAAAATTCAACTGCATTTTTTTGAGCATCATTCATCTGAGCTTCTGCTGTAGATGAGTTCAGATAGTGGAGTGTTACCTTATTAAAAGTCAGATAGGCATCTACTTGTTTTCCATAAGCCGTTCCAACATTAGAGAACTTAAGAGAAAGCGGCTTATTAAAGACCTGATCTGCTTTTTGAGACTTGTCTACTTTGATGGTGAAATTTTCCATTTCTCCAGGATAAACTGCTCCCAGATACTCATAATTTGGATTAGTCAAATGAACCTGTTCAATCGCCTCTGACTTAGAAAGAACACTGACATTGTTAACATTCAAATCAAACTTATGAATATTCAACTTGGACAAATCCGTTCCATCCTTCAGCTCCTCCAAGGCAGACAAGGTCTGCATGGGGAGTAGAAAGATTGAAAAAAGCACGACAAACAATCCCATCAGCAGGCGAAATTTGCTGCCATAAGGATTAACAGGGCGCAGTGAGCCCTGAAGTGGTTTCCATTTCATTTCTTACCTCCTAAACTTTTTCAATGATCTCGCAATCATTACACAAAAAGAAATGTTCCCTTCATTTTATCATAAACACCTATGATTTAAAAGCACTTTTGCTAAAATTTTAAACTTTTTATTTTAAGTCTTTAAAAATGTTTGTCCTTTATCATTCTCTTTTGATTAGAGACAATTTCCTTCACTTTACTGCAAAATAAAAACTCCAAGAAAGTTCATAAATCAACTTTCTAGAAGCACCTAAATATTTTATTGAGCTCAAGAATTGAGAGCAAAAAGAAAAACCTGACATACTCGCCAGAGGCAAGTGTATCAGGCTTTATTAATCAAAATTATTTTACAGCGTCTTTAAGAGCTTTACCTGCTTTGAAAGCTGGTACCTTAGAAGCTGCGATTTTGATTTCTTTACCAGTTTGAGGGTTGCGACCTTTACGTGCTGCACGCTCACGAACTTCAAAGTTACCAAAACCGATAAGTTGAACTTTTTCACCTTTTGAAAGGTACTCAGTTACAGCTGCGAATACAGCGTCAACTGCTGCTGCTGAATCTTTTTTAGTCAATTCTGTAGCTTCTGCTACTTTTGCGATCAAATCTTGTTTGTTAGCCATTTAACAAATCCTCCAAATTTTTTCTGGGTTAATAACCCTAACAAATATTATCATATCTAAAAAAAGCATTCAGGTCAAGTACTAAGCCGCTATTTTCTAAATTATTATGGTTTTATTCGTAACGAATCAGCACAGCCCAAGCATTTTCCCCTGTATGTGTCTGAATAATGGACCCTGTTTCCAGCACCGAAATAGGTTTCTTGACATATGGC
>JABZYU010000056.1:0-12505 GCA_015264985.1 Streptococcus sanguinis
GTATTATATCCGTGTCAAAGAAAATGAAAAATTTGATACCATGACCCGCCTGATGGATGTGGAGCAGCCTGAGCTATCAATCGTCTTTGGTCGGACCAAGCGCCGGGTGGATGAGCTGACTCGCGGTCTGAAAATCCGCGGTTTCCGAGCAGAGGGTATCCATGGTGATTTGGACCAAGGCAAGCGCCTCCGCGTTCTGCGCGACTTTAAAAACGGAAATTTGGATGTCTTGGTGGCGACAGATGTAGCCGCACGTGGATTGGACATTTCTGGTGTGACCCACGTCTACAACTATGACATTCCGCAGGATCCAGAAAGCTATGTTCACCGGATTGGTCGGACTGGTCGTGCTGGTAAGTCAGGTCAGTCTATTACTTTCGTAGCGCCAAATGAAATGGGCTATTTGCAGATTATCGAAAATCTGACTAAGAAGCGCATGAAAGGCCTCAAGCCTGCGACTGCAGAAGAAGCTTTCCAAGCTAAGAAAAAAGTTGCTCTTAAGAAGATTGAACGCGATTTTGCGGATGAAAGCATCCGTTCTAACTTTGAGAAATTTGGCAAGGATGCCCGCAAGCTGGCAGCAGAATTCAGCCCAGAAGAGCTGGCTATGTATATCCTCAGCTTGACGGTGCAGGATCCAGATGCCCTTCCTGAAGTAGAAATTGCCCGTGAAAAACCATTGCCATTTAAACCGTCTGGCGGTGGCTTTGGCGGAAAAGGCAAGGGCAGTCGTGGCGGAAATAGCAATCGTCGCAGCAATGACAACCGCCGTGACCGAGGTGGCCGTCGTGATCAATTTAAGAAAGGTCGCAAAGACGAGCGTTTTGACAAAGAAAATCGCTACCGCAAGAACCACAAGAAGCCTCGCAATACTTCTAGCGAAAAGAAAAACGGCTTTGTTATCCGTAACAAGGGTGATAAATAAGGTAGATAGCTAATTAGAGTTGGCGGCAATTTTAGCGTCGAGAGAGAATGCAAGTTCTCTCTTTTTGTTTGTTCAATAAAACTTCTTATTCTCAGTCCTGCAGAAATATAAGTATGAGCCAATGTAGTTTCCTTAATCATGCTGATTGAAGCAGTCCAGTTTATCAAAGTAAATTATAGCCCCCTTATTTCTGCTGTGAACAGTTCTTGGTCTTCTTGCTATAGAACAGGATTCAAAGTATTTCAACTAATTTCGATATCAAAATTCAACATATCAGTCAATTAAAATAAAAAAATTCACAAATCTTTGTTTATATGCTGGAACTGTTGTATAATAAGGTGAAGGTGAGTCTGTAAGAAATTCAGGAGCAAAAGGAGAATGTAAAATGAAAGAAAGTAGACATAGAATCATTCTGCAAGAACTGGATCAAACAGGTGTGGTTGCTGTGAAAAACCTCAAAGAAATGCTGGGCGTCACGGATATGACCATCCGTCGAGATTTGATTGATTTGGAGAAGCAGGGCATGCTGACCCGAGTTCATGGCGGAGCCCATAAGAAGGTCAAAAATGCTCTCAACGAGATTTCTCACTCAGAAAAGCAAATGCTGAATGTTGAGGAGAAGAAGCAGATTGCCCGTAAATGTGCGGATTTGATTGCTGACGGGGATACAGTTTTTATTGGGTCAGGCACTACAACGGATTTTATCGGAGACTATTTGGATGGCAAAAATATCAGCATCGTCACCAATTCGCTGCCAATTTTTGAAAAGTTAAAAGAAAGGCCCAATTTAGATTTAATTCTGATTGGCGGACGCTATCGGGCTAAGACTCAAACCTTTGTCGGTCAGTTTGCCAATAATCTTTTGAAAGAAATCAAGGTTTCTAAGGCCTTTATCGGGGCGAATGGCATTGACGGTCATAATGTTACCACCAGCAATGAAGAGGAAGGCAACGGCGACGCGATTATCCTTAACAATGCCATCAGCAAATATATCGTAGCCGATACCAGCAAGTTTCACAGCTATTCTTTTTATTCTTTTTACCGGCTGGACAACCTCAGTGCAGTTGTGACGGACGACAATATCGCTCCGAAAGTCAAGGAAAAATACAGCACCTACGTTGAAATTTTGTGATGTCTGACCGGTGAGAGAAACTTGCTTCAAATAAATATTTTATAGAGGTTGTGACTGGGATTTTGTCTAGAAATTCTAGTCGCAGCTTTTTTATATCTTGGTCGATTTTGTAAACAACAGTCTTGACTTTGCTGCGGAATTCCTTATATAATAAATTGTATTATTAAATTTTAGGAGGCCTTATGACAATCAATATAGTGATTTTTGTGGCTGTGTCGCTTTTTCGTTTGGTGTTTTTGAGGAAATCCTCTCAGAATGAGCAGGATATTCTGGCCAAGGGTGGCATGGAGTACGGGGTGAAAAACTCAAATATCATGAAGTACCTACACATGCTTTTTTATGCGGTCTGCTTTTTGGAATTGCTGCTGAAAAAGCCAGCTTTTGACTTGGTGAGCCTACTGGGAGCTGTGTTGTTGCTCTTTTCTATGTTTATGCTCTACCTTGTTGCCAAGCTCTTGGGACCAGTTTGGACCATCAAGCTTATGCTGGTTAAGGATCATAAGTTTGTTGACCACTGGCTCTTTCGCAATGTCAAACATCCTAATTATTTCCTGAATGTTGTACCAGAATTGGTGGGCTTGGCCCTGCTCAGTCATGCTTACTTTGCTCTTTTTATCCTCTTCCCGCTCTACTGTATCACCCTCTATGTCCGTATCAAGGAAGAAGAGCAGTTACTCAAGGAAGTTATCATTCCAAATGGCATTGCTGGTGAATAAAGTTAATAAAATACATATCGACTGCAAAAGAAAAGTCTAGGATCTTTATGTCCTAGACTTTTCTTTCATTATTTTTCTTATTTCATCAGCCATTTGTTGGGGTTGGTCCGATTCGAAAAGTAAAGTATTTTCTTCAGGCTGGTGGGCGGTTTGGCTGAAAGCTAAAACTGGCTTCCCCTTGCTGATAGCTCTTTGAACAATCTGGTCGACTTCTCCCCAGTGATTGATATCCAAGTAAATATCCGCTCTATCGAGCAAATCCTCAATAAAGTCATCCTGGTGGATATTGGTGTAGAGGTTGATATTGGGATAGTCATTAAAGCTGGCTAAGTAAGGAGAAATATTGGTCTTAGCAGCTATGTGAAATTCTAATTCTGGCAGATTTTCTGCTAAATAGGCCAGTTGTTCCAAAGTATCAGAAGCCGTCAGCGTAAAGGCATGGAAATTGCCCTGTGGACGCTCCTTGATGATAAGCTCTTCCTTGCTCATAGCGATAGAGTTGCTGGGAATATCTTGGAAAATCAAGCTGTTGGCTCCAATGATGACATTATCACCAATGGTCACACCTTTGAGAATCACAGTATTGGCCCCAATCCAGCAGTTAGCTCCAATCTTGACGGGTGCAACACTATAATCAATCTTTTCAATATGGTAATTAGAATACTGATGATTATGGTCAAAAATGCGAACCCCATCGCCAAACATGGTGTCCTTGCCGATTTCGATAGAGTGCTGACAGCGGACAGTGCAGTGATCGTTAAAGAAAACTCGGGTTCCTAGCTTGAGTTGTGCGCCACTGGCTACATTGAGGCTGGTAAAAGATTGGAAGATGACATCTTGACCGATATCAAGCTGGCTGTCTGGGGAAATTTCGATATGATGAAAGTCGCCTTTAAACTGGATTTCAGGCATGTTGAGTCCTTTCTTTGATGTAAGCCAGTTTGGCTTGTCTAGTTTTCTTTTTAAAGAGGGCTTCAGCCGACATGGCAGCCGGCTTGCTAGGGTGTTCTTCTTGGTAAAGTAATGTAACTGGCAGGCGAGCGCGAGTGTATTTGGCTCCTTTGCCAGCTTGATGTTTTTTGAGTCGGGCTTGGACATTCGTTGTGTAGCCGGTATAGAGGGAGCCGTCCCCGCATTCAAGCACGTACATATATGCTTTATTTTCCATAGTAAATCTCGTGAATCTCCGGAGTGTAGCTGCCGTCCTGATTGTGAATAAAGAGAGGAGGCAGGATTTTTAGACCGTCGCTGGAACCATCTTTAATTGCTTCGATAAGCAGCATATTGGCCTCTTTGCCCAGCTTTGGATAGACAAACTGGATGCGCTTGGGAGCCAGGTTATGGGCTTGCATGGTATCTAAAATATCTAAAAAGCGTTCTGGTCGATGGACCATAGCAAGACGACCGTTGGATTTGAGGACTCGCTGGGCAATCTTGCAAATCTCTTCCAGATTGGTTGAGATTTCATGGCGGGCTAAAAGGTAGTGCTGGCTTTCATTGAGATTGGATTGCTTGTCCACTTTGAAATATGGAGGATTGCAGAGAATCATATCAACCTTGCTGCCAGTGATATAGCGTCCTAGATTTTTCAGATCGTCCTGAATGACCTGCATTTGCTGAGTCAAATCATTGAGCTCAATGGAGCGCTCGGCCATATCAGCCAGACGTTCCTGGATCTCGACTGCTAGAATCTTGGCCTTGGTGCGAGTGCTGGCAAAAAGTCCGACAGCACCATTTCCAGCACAGAGATCAACGATTAGACCCCGCTGGGGCAGCTTGGGAAAGCGGGAAAGCAGCACGCTGTCTACCGAATAGCTGAAGACCTCACTATTTTGAATAATCTTGACATCCGTCGAAAAGAGCTGGTTGACTCGTTCTCCGTCTTTTAGTTTTGCTTCGTTCATAAGTTAATTATAGCATGATTTAGCAAGGATTCCAAAGGGATATGGGAAGTTTTTGCACAATCAAAAAAACATGCGAGGGTTCTCGCATGTTTCCATGAGCTTTAATGATAATTCTTTTTTAGCTAGCTCTTAATCAAATCTGTATTTCTGCTTGATGGTGCAGGCAACGAAGACAAGTCCGAAAACAACCATGAGAATCAGATAGACTGGCAAAGTTGCGGCTGTCAGCGTTGCAATTTCCAAAAGGTGCTGCAGGACAAAGGCTGATAGATAGAAGCCAAAGACAGAAAAGATAATGAGCAGGCTGCGCCAGAGGTTGAGTGGCAGACAGGCCCTAATGACGGACAGGAAGCTGATGCTGCCTAGCAAGTAGTAGGTCAGGGTTGCCATTTCTATATCGCTCCAGCCATGACTGCTGCCCCAGATGCGGACAAATAGCACGCTGAAGACAATCATGAGGGAGCTTGGCAGAGCCAGCTGCAGGGAGCGTTTGAGGAAGTGCTTTTCAACCGGCTTAATATTGCGCTCAAAGGTGAGGACAAAGGGTGGGAAACCTTCGACAAACTGGTCAATCAAGGTGATTTGAATCGGGATGAATGGGAAAATCAAGAGATATTCAGATTTTCCTAGCAGGATACTGGCGATACAGATGATAGCCAGGATAAAGGAATAGATGGTCTTGATGAAGAAAATCGGAGCAATCCGGCCGATGTTGTTAACAACTCGGCGACCTTCAAAAAGAATCTCAGGGACATCGTTAAAGTCGGAGTTAAGAAGGACCAAGTTGGCAATCTGCCGAGTTGCGGGGTCGCCCTCCGCCATGACGATGGAGCAGTCTGCTTCACGCAAGGCTAAGATATCATTAACACCATCTCCCGTCATAGCTGTTGTCCGACCGGCGGCCTTGAGAGTCTGGATGAGCAGCTTCTTCTGATGAGGAGAAACGCGGCCGAAGATGGCTGTTTCTTCTGCTTGCTCAACCAGTTCTTGGTCGCTGATTTTAGAGCAGTCGATGTAGCTGTCGTAGTTGGCAAATCCAGCCTGGCTCGCAATATGCGAAACGGTCACTGGATTGTCACCAGAGATGATTTTCAGGTCAACATCCTGAGAGCGTAGATAATCTAAGGTCTCGGCCGCTCCCTCACGAATAGGATCAGTGATTTCCAGAACAGCTAAAGCGGTCATATCTTCAGGCAGTTGGATACTGTGTTTGTTTAGCACTTGGTCGCTGTGAGCCAGCACCAAAACCCGCGATCCGCGTTTTTGAGCCTCTCCAACCGCTGCAGGATTGCTGTCCAGCAGCATTTCGGGCGCTCCCAGAAAGATAGTTCCGACACTTGATAAATGCATAGCCCCCCATTTTCGGTCACTAGAAAATGGGATGACATTGTCGCTAGTATAGGTGTGCTCCAGGTGGCCGTAGCCCTTTCGGATAGCCTGAGCAGTTGGGTTATTATCCTCGCTGGTTTGGATGTAGGCTGCTAAGATTTGACCGACGGTCTCATCAGAAAACTTATCCGACAGGCTATGCAAGGCTTCAACTGTCATCTTACCTTGGGTAATTGTACCGGTCTTGTCCAAGCAGAGAGTATCTACCCGAGCTAAGGTCTCAACAGAGTACATTTCCTGAACAAGAACCTTGCGCATGCCTAGCTTGATGACAGCTGTCAGGAGTGATGTGACAGTCAGCAGGGCGATTCCCTTAGGCAGCATACCCAAAAGAGCTGTCGAGCTGGTAATGACAGAGTTCTTGACAGGCAATCCCTTTATCATTAGGGCTTCAAAGAAGAGAGCCATTCCGAAAGGAATGATAATTTTTCCGGTAAAGCGGGAAATTTTCCCAAGATTGTAAAGAATGCGCGAGTTGATAGGCTTGAGTGTTTTAGCCTCAGTCATGAGCTTGTTGGCATAGTTGTCTGCGCCGACATGGTGCACCTCAGCATAAATCTGCCCACTGGCCAGAAAGCTACCAGACAGCAGCTCAGCGCCTTCTTCCTTGAGAACCAAGTCACTCTCGCCTGTTAACATGGCTTCATTGGCTTCGGCAACACCCTCTACCACACGGGCATCACTGGGAATTTGCTCACCAGCTGACAGCTTGATCAGGTCACCCAGTACAATTTCTTCTGGCTGAATTTTGACTTCCTGGCCGTCGCGGATGACTGTGACCAGCTCTCGGCTGACCAGATTGAGCTTGTCAATCATGTGCTTGGCACGCAGCTCTGTAATAATACCAGTGACGGCGTTAAAGCTGATTACTGCGAAGAAGACCAGATTGCTCCAGGCTTGGACAGAGACCAAGGCTACAGCAATAACAAAGTTAAGGGCATTAAAAAGGGTGAAAACATTCCGCTTAACGATTTGCCAGTTACTGGTACTAGTGTCACTTGTAAAATCGTTGGTTAAGCCCTGCGAAATCTTTTCATCTACTTGGGTTTGGTTTAAACCGATTAATTCTTTCTTGTTCATGAGATTAATGATACCATTTTTTTATGGAAATGGCTATCAGAATCAGCTGTTACAGCCAAAGTTTGGAAAAATATTGCAGACTATAAGGGTATAGGGTATAATGGGAAAGGATGTAATAAATTTCAAGTACAATCACAGTTTGAAATAAGGAGAGTTTATGTTTTATACTTATTTGCGAGGTTTAGTGATTTTTATCCTGTGGACCTTAAACGGCAATGCGCATTACCACAATAAAGAAAAGATTCCTTCAAAAGATGAAAATTATATCTTGGTTGCCCCTCACCGGACATGGTGGGATCCAGTTTACATGGCTTTTGCGACCAAGCCCAAGCAGTTCATTTTCATGGCCAAGAAACAACTCTTTGAAAATCGGGTGTTCGGCTGGTGGATCCGCATGTGTGGTGCTTTTCCTATCGACCGGGAAAATCCTGGTCCGTCAGCTATCAAATATCCTGTCAATATGCTGAAAAAGAGCAATCGTTCCCTGATTATGTTCCCAAGCGGTAGCCGCCATTCTACGGATGTCAAGGGAGGAGTGGCAGTGATTGCTAAGATGGCTAAGGTCCGTATCATGCCAGTAGTCTATGCTGGTCCCATGAGCCTCAAAGGCTTGGCAGCTGGAGAGCGCGTGGATATGAATTTTGGTAATCCCATTGATATTTCAGACATTAAGAAGATGAATGATGAGGGAGTTGAGGAAGTAGCTCGCCGTATTCATGCGGAGTTTGATCGTCTAGATGCTGAAGTGGCTCCTTATCAGACACAAAAGAAAGGCAATATCTTCTTACGGATTCTACGTGCCTTTGTCTTTATTCCTGCTATTTTGATTGGAATTTTGACCATCATTTTCAGCTTTTTTGCTAGCTTTGTCTGGGATCCGGATAAGCACAGAAAATAAGATACTAATCAGCTTCCTGATCAATCTTGCTTGGGAGCTGATTTTTGTATGTGAGTGAGTTATAATGTAGGTATGTTTTATAAGGAGGACACTATGTCTCTTGCTTTTTTGTCTTTTGTAACCTTATCGCTTTTCATACTGCACGAGTTTGATGAGATTATCCTGGTTCGGCCTTGGATTTCTCAGAATCAAGACCATCAAGGCTATCAAAAGGAGATGTTCATTGCCAGAAGAGGAAGTTATCTTTCTGCTGAAAGCATTGCTCTAATGATTGCGGAGGAATTTCTACTGGCTTTTATCCTTTTGTTGCTTGCGATTCTATTTCGCATTCCTGAGCTGGCTTTGGCTATTGGCTTCTGTCATACCCTCCATCTGCTGGGCCATATCATGCAAGTGTTTCGCTTTCGTCGCTGGGTACCGGGCGGCTTCACAGCTTTGACGACTTTTCCTATACTCATCTTAGTCTTTGTCCTTTATCTGAGTCAGCAGTCGATTTCTTGGTCGCTACTTCTGATTCTAAGCGTGTTAGTGATGGCTTTTCTTTTGGCAAATCTGGCCTTTTTACATAGCAGAGCTCAAAAGATAGAAGCTTGGATATACAGGGTAAGCAAAGCAGACTGATATTACAGCTCCTATTTTCATCAATGCCCCTTCTATCTATACGATTACTTGTAAAATAAAGATTTTAAAATATGACAAGCTGAAAATTCTATTGGTTTGTCATATTTTTTTGAATTTTTTACGAATAAAAAGATAAAGGAGAAAAATATGCTTGAAAAAATCATTGAAAAGCTTAAAGAATACAAGCTCTTTGTCGGTCTGGCAGTAGTTGGCGCTGTGCTAGGTGGTTTTTTCCTCATCAAAGGAAATCACCAGCCACAAAATCAGGTAGCCGCCTTGAGCCAAGAAATAACTTCCTCATCCAGCTCAGCTGATGAAGAAAGCGAAAAGATTGTCCCTAAGGCTAAGGTGGACGAAGAGCAGAGTGAGCAGGTCACTGTGGATATTAAAGGAGCAGTTAAGAATCCTGGTGTCTATGAGCTGAGAGCGGGGGCGAGAGTCCATGAAGCCATTCAAAAAGCTGGCGGATTGACAGCAGACGCTGAGGCTAAGTCCATCAATCAGGCACAAAAATTAACGGATGAAGCAGTAGTCTATGTGGCAAAGATTGGTGAAGAAGGAGCTGATGTCACACAGGGTGGCCAGCATCAAACAGGAGCTTCTGATTCTGCTGGTTCCAGTGGTGAACAGTCGGACAAGGTCAATCTAAATACGGCGACAGAGGCTGAACTGCAGACTATTTCAGGCATCGGACAGAAGCGGGCTTCTGACATCATAGCCTATCGCGAAAGCAACGGCCGCTTCAAGTCAGTAGATGATCTGAAAAAAGTGTCAGGGATTGGAGATAAGACCTTAGAAAAGCTGAAAGAATATGTCACAGTGGATTAAAAAGCTACCCATCGTCCCTATCTATCTGGCTTTCATTCTTGTATGGGTCTATTTTGCAGTCTATTCTGGCAGTTCCTTGGCTTATTTAGGGCTGGGTGTCCTTCTGCTTCGTCTCTTTTTCAGCTATCCCCTCAAAAAAAGTCTAGCTGCTTTGGCATTCCTGTCACTTTTTGTCTTCTTTTTCTTGCTTCGTCGGGAAATTGCAGAGCAGGCCTTTAGGCAGGAACCTCCTTCAGCTAGCTCGGTTCAGGTCTTGCCGGATACGATCAAAGTCAATGGAGATTCCCTATCCTTTCGAGGGCGAACGGACGGTCGGCTTTATCAGGTCTTCTACAAGATCAAATCAGCCAGTGAAAAGAAAGCTTTTCAGCATTTGACAGATTTGGTCGTACTTGATATTGAAGGAGAGTTTGAACAGGCCCAGCAACAACGAAATTTTTCGGGCTTTGACTATCAGGCTTATTTAAAGAGTCAGGGAATTTACCGTACCTTAAAAATCAATAAGATTCAGTCACTAAGACCAATTTCCAGCCTGAATCCAATGGATTGGCTGTCTGTCTGGCGCAGAAAAGCGCTGGTTTACATTAGAAATAATTTTCCTAGTCCAATGAGCCATTATATGACAGGACTCTTGTTTGGTGACCTGGATACGGAGTTTGCGGAAATGAGCGATTTGTATTCTAGTTTGGGTATCATCCATTTGTTTGCCTTGTCTGGTATGCAGGTAGGTTTCTTTTTGGCTGGTTTTCGCAGAATTCTTCTAAGGTTGGGGATGAAGAGGGAGACAGTAAATGCTTTGCAGCTGCCTTTTTCATTTATCTATGCTGGACTGACAGGCTTTTCTGTTTCTGTCGTCAGAAGCTTAGTTCAGAAGCTATTGGCTCAACAAGGACTGACCAGATTAGATAATTTTGCTCTGACACTGATGGTTCTCTTTATCATCATGCCCAATTTTCTTCTGACAGCAGGCGGTGTCTTGTCCTGCGCTTATGCCTTTTTAATTTCTATGATGGATTTTGAAAAGTTGCCGCCGATTCGGAAGCTTTTAGCGGAAAGTCTGACTATTTCATTGGGGATTTTGCCTATACTGATCTACTACTTTGCAGAATTTCAGCCTTGGTCCGTACTTCTGACTTTTCTATTTTCACTACTCTTTGACTTACTGATGCTGCCAGGCTTAACCCTCATTTTTATTTTGTCACCACTTATAAAAATCTCTCAGGTCAATTTTTTCTTTGAGTTACTCGAAGGTGTGATTCGTTGGGTAGCTGATTTTGCTCCGCGTCCTTTGATTTTTGGGAAGCCCAACCTCTGGCTACTTGTTGCCCTCCTTTTAGTTTTGGCTTTAATCTATGACTTTCGGAGAAAGAAAAGTTGGTTTTTGTCTTTTAGTTTCCTAGCTCTTCTCTTATTTTTCCTAACAAAGCATCCGCTGCAAAATGAGATTACAGTGGTGGATATTGGTCAAGGTGATAGCATTTTTCTCAGGGACTGGCAGGGCAGGACGATTTTGATTGACGTAGGAGGACGAGTCGAGATAGGAAAGAAGGAGGCTTGGCAGAAGCGACAGACTTCATCCAATGCAGAAAAGACCTTAATTCCCTATCTCAAAAGTCGTGGCGTTGCTAGTCTGGATGTATTGGTCCTGACTCATACCGATACCGATCACATGGGAGATATGTTGGAGGTAGCTAAGCATTTTTCCATCAAGGAAATCTATGTTTCCAAAGGAAGTCTCACTCAGCCTGATTTTGTTCAAAAGCTGGAGCAGATAGAAACTTCTGTCCATGTCTTAGAAGTGGGAGATGAGATTCCGGTATTTGACTCAGCTTTGCAGGTTCTCTATCCTAGCGGGGTAGGCGACGGTGGAAATGATGATTCGATTGTACTCTACGGAGAGTTCTTTCAGACAAAATTTTTGTTTACAGGTGATTTGGAAAGACAAGGAGAAACCGAACTGCTGCAGCGCTTCCCTCAGCTGAAAGCAGATGTCTTAAAAGCAGGGCACCATGGTTCCAAAGGCTCGTCCAGTCCAGAGTTTTTAGAGCAAATTCAGCCGAAACTGGCCTTGATATCAGCCGGTCAGAATAATCGTTATCGTCATCCCCATCAGGAAACCTTGCAAAGATTTGAGAAGTTTAATACAGCTATCTATCGAACTGACCAGCAGGGGGCCATTCGGTTTACTGGTTGGAATTCCTGGAGGATTGAAACGGTTCGTTGATAGCAGCGCTAAAGATGCCAACTCATACTTTGTAGACTGCTTAGCTTCAGTCAGGAAGTCATATTGATTTATTTATGCATTTGTGATAGAATAATGGGTATAAAAAATTATAGAGGAGAATTTTATGTTTGCTGCATATAAAAAATTCTGGACACATTATGCTGATTTTTCAAGCCGCTCTAGTCGGTCAGACTATTGGTGGGCGTTTTTGTGTCACATGATTATCATCGTACCATTGTTTATCATTTTTTGGGCATCTGCTTTTGGAAGTATTCTTTCAGCCGCAGTTCAAGACTCAACATATGGATATGAATCAGATCCATCAGCAATCTTGGCTGGAGCAGGATTCGCTGTAATCTTTATTTTCATCTTAATTCTATATGCTCTGGCAACTTTTGTACCTAATTTGGCTATCATTGTCCGTCGTTTACGTGATGCTGGTTATCATTGGGCTTTCCTTTTCTTGTATGTTGGTCCTTTTTTACTATCATTTATTCCAGTTCTAAATATTATTGCAGGAATAGTATCTCTTCCATGTAGTATTGCTTTGATTGTTTTGCTTTGTCAAGGGTCTAAGCCTGAAATGGTTGGAAATTCATACGGCCAGCAAAACTTCCAAGGACAACAGTTTGGCCAACAGCCATACAATCAAGGTTTGAACTATGAAAAACAACCGCAACAAGGCGGTTTCCAAGGTCAGCAGTTTGGCCAACAGCCACAGCAAGGTGGTTTCCAAGGACAACAGTTTGGTCAGTCACAACAACCAGTTCAAAATCAACAGTTTGGTC
>JABZYU010000057.1:0-12428 GCA_015264985.1 Streptococcus sanguinis
CCATTTATCAGCCTCACGAGGTACACCCATATAGGTGACTTTCATGTCCTGACCACCAGCTACATACTTAATACGAGCACGCAACAAGGCATCGATAGCGTCGTGGTAAGGAGATTTTTTCTCCATGTATTGACCATCATCGGTATAGAGGTCACCATAGTAGACCCGAGTGATGGAGTCTTTGTTGGAGAGCATAAGAGCATGAGCAGTTGGAATATTGAACTGCGTATACTTCTTGTCCGCCTTACGCATATCTTCGTTGTAGATCTTGAAGGCTTGCTTGAGCTCATCCATGGTAAAGGTCAAACCATCCGTGTTTGGATTGATATTTTCTCGGATGATATCGGCAATAACGGTCTGCACTTCACTATCATGAGCCCGAACAAAGATATAGTTAGCCATCCGTTCGCCATTTTTCTTTTCAGTAGAACGGTCATTCAGACTATTCGTAATCGTTGGCTCTACACCACTACGGATAGAAAGCTTACGCATGAACGAATAAAGCAAGGACAGACGAAGCTTATTATCAATTGGCAATTGAGCACCCTTGGTGTCTTTGTTGTAGTCAGGGTCGTTGTCAGACCAAGCTTCCAAGATAGACAGATGCTTGATGGCTTCTTCTTCACTTTCTCCAACCTTGTAGCGAGACTTGAAGTAATCAGAAGCAATTTGGAGCAAGTCCGCATTGACATTGTCTACCGCATCGACACGGACTCCGTCAAAGTTAGCAGTCGGATCATTGGCTACGATGCTTCCGAAGTTCATCATAAAGTGCAGCCAGTTGAGTTGCTCAGCCTGAACAGCTGGATTAGAGTTGTCAAAGTCGTTGGCTAGCAGGAACTCATAACCGCCAGTTGACTTGTCAATGAAGTACTTAGGTGTACCAGTTTGGTTGGTAGGTGTGCGGTTCAGGATACGGTACTTAGAATTAGCATGAGAAGTCTTATCACTATTGGTATAAAGCAGAGCTCCGCCTTGCAAGTGGTCCTTATTAGTACCAGTTGTTTCAGACTCTGTCTTGATATTCCAGTTTGGCTGAGTTTTGACAAATGAGCCCATCAGTGTTCTCAGCCATTTAGTATCGCCTTCTTTACCGATTCTTTCTTCAATTTTGCGCTGAACCTGCTGAGAAGCACCTGTCAGGATAGCTTGTTCAACTTTGTTTTCAAAAGCTCCTGCTCCCAGACCTTGCTGGTTCATATAGTTGAGATAGCTAACCTGCGTTTGCTTATCAGGCCACCAAGCCATCAAAAGCGGACGTAGGTCTGTTTCTGTCGATGCTGTCCATGTTTTTCCGTCTTTCAAGATGAACTTTGGACGATACCAGCTATCTGCTGTCAGGTAGCCGTCAACTGTTTCAATATCCTTTTCCGTAGTGCCATGGAAGGCATTCTTTTGAGTGAATTCATTATTGAGACTGCTAGTACCTTGCTGGAATTGATACTCAGCTGAATCAATCAGTGCTCCAGTCTCTGCATCGAAATAAAGAATTTTTCCATTGAGCTCAACAGCGAAATTCTTTTTAACTGTACCGTCGTCCTGAACATAGTATTTCTTACCATCAATCGTCTTGATGTGAGATAAGACATCATCATCATGCTCAGTATTAACAGGCGCCGCTTGGGCTTGATCAGCCACCATTCTTTCAGCTATCGCTCCCTGTCTTTGAGCAGGTTCTGGCAAGCGATCTTTCTTTGCAACCTTTGGATTTGCAACAATCTTGTCCGTAACAGTCTTCTTTGCTTGTTTATCAGCAGTTGCTGGACTTGCTTGTCTATCCTGATCAGCTGCTTCTGGTTTAGCAGTTTCTGATGTTGCATTAGCTGCTTTTGCTTCTTCAGCAACGGCTGCCTTTTCTGTAGTTGCTGCTTCTGCTACTGCCGGCTTAGCTGGCTCTTGAGCATCTGTTTGAGCCGCTGCTTCCGTATTTGCTGCAGTTTCAGCAGTTTTTTCATTGGCTGCAGCAGCATCAGTTACCTTGTCTGCAGAAGTTGCTTTTTCTGCTTCCAACTGAAAAGCTGAGTTGGCTTGTACTTGAACTGGCTGCCCTGAGCCACTATCCTGAGCTGTAGCTGGTTCTTGAACTGCCACCTGCTTAACATCATCAGCGTGGACAAGGCCTGCTTCGAGACCAAGTACTTTTGGTGCTACGATAAGTGCTAAGGTAGTCACACCGATGGCTACCCAGTTCTTCTTAACTTTATGCATCTTATAATGAATTTTTTTCTCCATCATAAAACCTCCTTCTGAATTTGGTATAAAGTTATACTCTTATTCTAGTATATTTTTAGAAATGAGTCTATTTTATTTGCACATCTGCAACTGAGAACGGCAAATTCTTTCAAACTGAGCTTTGAGCTTCTGGGCAACACCGAAGGAATCTAAGAATTCCAAAAAAGATAAGCATTGCTCAATATCACTTAGAGCATGGCTATTTCCAACCTTGTAGGAATAAAGAGCCCTATGATACTTAATCAGCATCTGTTCATAGAGATCTGTCTCAGGGATTTTAGAATGATCAAGATAATTGAGGAATCTCATAGCAACCTGCAAATGGTTTCCCTCTATGCAGACGCTGATAACATTAAGCAGCATCTTAATAATACGCCGGCGGTTCTCTGGTAGGTCATTATAAAACTGGGTACGGTTAATCATCTCACTAGCAAAGGTTTCCAGTGTTTCCAAGGTCAGTAGATCCACACTATTAGTAAAGAGCCAGAGCTCATAACGCCCCCACTCCTCAACGGAAAAGAGATAATCGGTCAGAAATTCTATATCTTTCTTGCTAATCTGAAAATCTGGACTGCAGGAAGACAATACTGCTCTAACAACAATTGTATTGAGCCTATAGTTCTTCTTCTCAGGGAACTTTTCAGCCAAAGCTTCTGAGCTAGCCAAAATACTTTGGAGCTTGACGACATTGTTTTCCTGATAAGCATCAGCTACTTTTTTTGAGAAAAGCGCATCATCTGCCTCAATGTAATTATGGTAAACATACTGGAACTCGTCTAGAGAAACAGCCATATTCTTCAAGCAGCAATAGAAAGAATCAAGCGTGATACCGCTGACTCCCCGCTCAAAACGGGACAATTGAGCCACTGAAATATCTCCGGCCGCCGCTTCTTTAAGAGACATGTTTTTTGATTCTCTAATGACTTTGAAAATTTTTCCAAATGTTTTCAACATACCGAACCCCCGGTTTCATATATGCAATAAAATTTTTTACTAAATTTAATATACTAGTAATATATTTCTGTTTTGTTACAAAAAAACTACTTTGTATTTCTAAATGATACAAATAGATTAACTTGAACAATAAAATAACTCAATATAGTGACTTTTTCTGAAAATTTTATGGTTTTCAAGAAAATGCTAATTTTATAAGAAAGTCAGGAGGGTTCAACCTGACAACTTGAAAACACCGGCTTTTTTAAATCTAGCCTCCTTACTTATACAAAAATAAACTTGGATAATCTAAGTTTTATAGACAACTGAAATGAAACTGTAACAAACTCTAAATGAATATTTTTTAGACATGAATGAAAGGAAGTAAAATGAAAAGGACTTAGTCCTGGACAATACAGAACTAAATCCATTTACTAGTTATTTGTCTAAGTTTTGGAAATAATTTATTCCCAGCTTTTACATATGTCTCAAGCGCTCCACCCGCTCTGAAATAGGAGGGTGCGTATAGAAAAGTTTCTTCAGTCCGCCTTCTTTTTTGGGATCGCTGATATAGAGAGCTGCACTGGCATCATCAACATGATGTTCCATAGGCTCGCTGCGATCTAGCTTGAGCAGAGCATTAATCATCCCTTGCGGATTGCGGGTCAGCTCTACACTGGAAGCATCAGCCAGAAATTCCCGCTGACGAGAAATGGCCAACTGCACCAAGGTAGCTGCCAGAGGAGCTAAAACGATAGCAATCAGCGATACGATAAGGAGAATAATTCCCAAACCACTATCGTTATCTCGATCATTACTACTGCGCCGTCCGCCACCAAACCACATCATACGGCCAGCTAGGCTAGACAACATGGTAATAGCACTGGCCAAAGCCACAGCAATCGTTGAAATTCGAATATCATAATTGCGAATATGACTGACTTCATGGCCAATCACTCCCTCAAGCTCCTCACGATTCATGATTTGCAAGATACCTGTAGTTGCTGCAACAGCTGCATTTTCAGGCTTAGAGCCAGTCGCAAAAGCATTGGGAGAGGGATCCTCTACGATATAGACACGTGGCATAGGAATCTGTGCGACCATGGCCATATCTTGAACAATATGATAGAGTTCAGGTGCTTCCTGCTCAGAGACCTCGCGAGCTCCGTTCATAGCCATGACCACTTCTGTAGACTGAAAAATCATCACTCCGGCATAAATCGCTCCGATGATCAAGGCTAGCAAGACACCACCAACAGCAGAGCGCAGCCAGAGATAGCCAATAGCTGCTCCAAGGAGAGCCAAGAGTCCGAAAAAAGCGATAAGGAGGAGCCAAGTCCTCCTTTTATTGCTGGCAATTTGATCAAATAGCATCTTAGTCACCTAGTCCAGTGCTGCCAAAGTCAACTTTTGGCACAGCCTTTTCTTCTTCTGGTGTCTTGAGGAAGTCAGCAGCTTTAAAGCCAAAGATTCCTGCAACAATATTGCTTGGGAATGTTTCCAACTTGACATTGTAGTTGCTAGTTACTGAATTATAAAGCTGACGAGAATAAGCAATTTTATTTTCAGTATTGGTCAGTTCTTCCTGCAACTTCAGGTAGTTAGTGTTCGCTTTCAGATCTGGATAGCTTTCAGCTACTGCAAAGATTCCAGAAATCTGACGAGAAAGGGCGTCACTTGCTTGCATAGCTTCGGCTGGTGAAGAAGCAGAAGCTACCTGGTTGCGCAGTTGTGTTACCTTTTCCAAGGTTGCCTGCTCGTACTTGCCATAGCCTTTGACCGTTTCCAAGAGGTTAGGAATCAGGTCATTACGGCGTTTGAGCTGCACATCAATCTGACTCCAAGCTTCTTGAGTTTGCATACGGCTTTTAACCAAGGTATTGTAAGCACCAACGACAAAGAACGCTAAAACCGCGACAATAATAAGAACAATAATAAAAGTCATGATATACTCCTTCAATTTTGATTAGACTTATTATATCAAAAAATAGTAGAACTGTCTTTATTCTTGACATGGATTTAGAAAAGATGTACGATAAAGGAAAGAATAAACCGACTGTCAGTCTAATAAAATTTTACTAATAAAAAGGATGCAACCATGGCCAATAAAAAAGACTTTATCTTAGATACCGCACAAAAGCTTTTTATGGAGCAAGGCTTTGACCAGACCTCTATCTCCCAGATTTTAGAAGCGACTCAAATCGCCCGCGGTACTCTCTACTATTACTTTTCTTCTAAGGAAGAGATAATGGATGCCATCATTGAGCGAACTATCGAACAAGCATTTACGGCTTCCCAAGCCTTGGCTGATAATCGTGAACTAACTGTCCTAGAGCGCTTGATTGGTAGCATGGCTGCTCTGAATCTTAATCATCAAGAGGGAGAGGGAGTGCTGCTGCATCTCAACCAGCCGCAAAATGCACTCCTGCACGAAAAGACCAATCAAATTCTTCTTGAACGGGCACCCCAGATTTTACTTCCCATCATCCAAGACGGCATCACCGCTGGAGATATGAGGACCGACTATCCCTACGAAAGCCTGGAAATGATTCTTACTTATTCCCTGCAAGCTTTTGGCAGCAGTTTTCAGGCACTACCTCCAGAAAAACAGCAGCAAAAACTACAAGCTTTTCTCTATCTTTTAGAAACTCTTTTTCACAGCCGGCAAGGCTACTTCAATCCCTTTCTATCTTTGATTCAGACTCAAAGCAGCTAGACAGCTAAACACTAGATTCACTATTTACAATTACTTGACATTGCAAACATAAGGAGGTAACTATGAAACAATCAGGTTTTAGACTCTTTTTATTGATTTGGATAGGGAGCCTCATCTCGGAAATCGGCTCTGGTATGACTTCTTTCGCTTTAGGAGTTTATATCTTCCAGCTGACCGGTTTGGTTTCTGTTTCTTCTTTTGTTACGCTTTGTGCTTTTCTACCCGGTCTTTTGGTTACTCCTCTGGCTGGAATTCTGGCAGATCGCTATGACCGAAGATTGCTAATGGCTCTGGGAGATGGACTGTCAGGCTTAGGCGTTCTCTGGATTTACTTTAGTCTGAAGAATCCTGCTTTGATTTTTATCTGTATCGGAGCTGCCATTAGTTCGCTCTTTTCAGCCTTGGTCAATCCGGCCTTTCGAGCTACAATTTCCGACTTGCTGCCTGAGGATCAGTTATCAAAAGCAACCGGTCTGTCCCAGATTAATGGCATTGCCCGCTATCTGATCTCACCAGCCTTGGCTGGAATGATTTTAGCGAGTGGGCATATCAGCACAATTCTGTTGCTGGATTTTTCGACCATTTTCGTGACAGTAGCCTGCACCTTGCTGGCTCGTAGGGCCATTCACACACAAGTTTATAGCAGTGATAGTCGTTTCTGGGCGGATTTCCTTAAAGGTTTTCAAATCGTTTATGGGAAAAAAGGCATCTGGATTTTAGTCCTAGCCGGAACAGGCTTTTCCTTCTTTCTGGGAACTGTCCAAATCCTGCTTTCTCCCTTGATACTGGCTTTCGCAGATGCCAAAACAGCCGGCTTGGTCATGACCATCTCCAGCAGCGGGATGCTGATAGGAGGCTTGGTTCTGGGGATAGTTGCTATCAAAAAACACTTCCATCGTATGCTCTGCTTCTCACTATTTCTACTGGGACTCTTCATGGTTGGGCTGGGAATGAAGGAAAACTTCATCTGGATTTGCAGCTTTGGCTTTCTCCTCTTTGCAGCCCTGCCTTTCGCCAATACAGCCATTGACTATCTAGTCCGCATCAATATTAACAAAGCCGATCAAGGCAAGGTCTGGGGGACCATCGGGATTATTTCTCAGCTAGGCTATGTGCTAGCTTATGCCGGCATGGGTTGGGTCGCGGACACTCTTTTCAAGCCCTCACTGACTTACTTTGGCTGGCTGGCAAATTCTGTCGGAAAAATCATAGGTGTCGGAGGAGGCAGAGGCTACGGTCTGCTCTTTATCCTATCCGGTATCTCTATCAGCATCGGCGCTTATCTGCTCTCCCGAGCACGTTCAGTAAAGGATCTGGAATATGTTTCAACGCTTGATAAAAAATGATTTAAAAGAAAACAAAGTCAGCATGCTAGTCATTGGGCTTTTCCTGCTTTTGACTCTGACTCTGAGCTTTGCAGCTACACGCCTGACCGTCAGTCTGACTAGCTCAATTGAGCGCTTTGTAGAAACAGCTAAAAGTCCTCACCTGCTACAGATGCACAGCGGAAGCGTCGACCGAGAACGCCTGCAAAACTTCGTCCAGCAACATGCTGAAATTGCCTCTTGGCAGCTGACAGACTTTGTCAATGTAGAAGGGTCAGCCATCCGCATCAATGGGCAGGACTCGCTTCAGGATAGCTCCCAGGATAATGGCTTTTCCAGTCAGAACCAAAACTTTGACTTTCTGTTGGATCAGAATAACCAACCAGCCCAGCCTCGGCCAGGGCAAGTTTATATCCCCCTTTATTATTACAACAGCGGAAAAATCAAAATCGGTGACCAAATAAGAGTCGGCAAGCTACAGCTAACTGTCCAGGGCTTTATCCGAGATGCCCAGATGAATGCCGGTCTAGTCTCCTCCAAACGCTTCCTCATCTCACAAACTGATTTGCAGACTCTGAAAAAAGAAGCAGTTGCATCTAGTGAGAACCTGATTGCCTTTCGAGTGCATAAGCTTAGCCAGATCTCAGCTATCGAGCAGGCCTATAAAAATGCCGAGCTCGAGTCCAACGGGCCGCCCATGATTACTTATCCGACGATCAAGATGATTAACGGCTTCAATGATGCTCTAGTCATCCTAGTCATGGGGCTGCTAGTTGTGGCCATCATCGGCATCACCTTTCTCTGCATGCGCTTTGCCCTCCTGACCAAGATTCAAGAAGAACTGCAACAGATTGCGGTTATGAAAGTGATGGGACTACCCCAAAGATTTATCAGCAGGGTCTACCTGACCAAGTATTATTTCTGCCTGGTTCTGGCAACCATCGCAGGCTGGGGACTGTCCTTTCTTCTGAGTGGTCCTTTTAAAAAGCAGATGGCACTGTCTATGGGGCAAAGTCCGACGCCATTCTATAGTTATCTTTTGGAAATGCTAGTGGCTCTGCTGCTCTGTCTCTTGGTCTTCTGGCTAACTGCCCGGCCTCTAAGCTCTTTTAAGAAAATGACGCCCGGCCAAGCTTTAAGATTAGCTTCTTCCAACAGTCTGACCGAGACGCGTTCTACTCCAAAAATGGGCTTACCGACTATCCCCCTCTTAGACAGACCCTATTTCGCCCTGAAAACGATTCTCAGTCATAAGAAACTCTATTTGACTATCTTGCTCATTGTCAGTCTGATTAGCCTGCTTATCCTGCTGCCAGCCAGTCTCTACAGCACTGTGATGGACAAGAATTTCATTCAGTATCTGGGAGCTGGCCAGGCAGATGTGTTGGTTGATATTTCTCAGACTGAAGATATCGATACCAAGGCTGCCCAGCTTCTGAAAGAACTGCGGGCAGACAAGGATATCGCCGAAATCAGTCAGTACCAGAGCCAGAATTTCTCCTATCAAGACCAGCAAGGTCAGACCCAGCAGTTGCGGGTAACTCTGGGAAACCATGCAGGATTTCCAGTCAAATACAGCCAAGGCCGCTATCCTAAAAACGAGCATGAAATTGCCCTCTCCAAGCTTAAGGCAGAGGAGCTCAAGCTAAAAGTAGGAGACAGCTTGACCTTGACGGTAGACGGTCAAGCAAGAAAACTAAAAATAGTCGGTATCTACTCAGACCTGACCTACGGCGGCAAGACCGCCAAGGCTGTATTTGTGACAAAGCAAGCTCAAACGCTCAATAGTCTTACGACCATCCGCCTTAAAGATGTTAGCAACAAAGCTAAAAAAATCAACGATTGGAAAAAACGGTATTCCAACTATAAATTAACCGACGTAGAAGACTTTTTCCATCAGACTTTTGATGACACTCTAGCCATGCTCCGCCTGATTCAGACCAGTGTTTTCTGGATAGGACTCGGCATTGTCTTCATCCTAATGACTCTCTTTGTCTATATGATTTTCACCAAGGACCAAGCTGACTTGGCACTTTATCGGATGCTGGGATTTGGCAGTGAACGACTCAGGAGCCACTACCTGCTCACCGTCTGCTTCATCTTGATGCTGGCTTTGGCAATAGCCGACCTGCTGCTCCTTAGTCTGGGGCAAGAAGTCTGCAGTCTACTGCTCAGCAGCTTCGGTATCAGCAAACTCCAGCTCATCATCAATAAATCCCTTACTTTTCTATGGACACCGCTGGCTCTGCTTCTTAGTGGACTCACAGCAGCACACATCAGTCTCCGAGCTCTGAACAAGCTGGAAATTGGACGTTATCTCAAGGAACATTGATCTTGAGCAGATAGTTTCCGAGCGCTTAGCATTAATTCTACATCCGAGGAGAAGCCTATGTTATTAGAAGCACATAACCTCAGCAAAAGCTATCAGGAAAATCAGGAGCCCATTCTCCGTGATTTGTCGCTGGAGATTGAAAGCGGCCAATTCATCGCCATCATGGGGCCGTCTGGCTGCGGGAAATCCACTCTTCTCAATCTTCTGTCCACCATTGACAAACCTGACCAAGGCCAGATTCTCTACCAGGAACAGGACTTGCTGGCTATGAAAGACAAGGATTTGGACCGCCTTCGCAGAGAGGCTTTCGGATTTGTCTTCCAGCAGGCGACCTTCCTGAAAAATCTCAATATCCTAGACAATATCTGCCTACCGAGTATCATTGGTAAGAAAAGCAGCGAGCGAAAGGCAGCCTATGAGCGAGCCAAGGAGTTAATGGCTCTGACCGGGATTAGAGACATTACCAACCGCTCTATCCATCAGGTATCGGGCGGCCAGCTCCAGCGAGCTGGCATCTGCCGGGCTCTCATGAACCAGCCTCGAATCATTTTTGCTGACGAGCCGACAGGAGCCCTCAACTCTCAGGCTGGCCGTCAAGCTATGGAACTCATGCAGCACTTCCACCAGCAGGGCGCAAGCATTCTCCTAGTGACGCACGATGCCAGCGTAGCTACCTATGCAGACAAGGTCCTGCTCATTTTAGATGGCAAGATAAAAAAAGAAATTCGGTTTATCCCCACTGCTAATCAGGATGAGCGGCGCCAGCTGCTCTTGGCGGAGCTCAATCAGATTGGCATATAAGAAAAGAGGCCCTTTGGCAGAATGCCGGGGTCTCCTTTTTGTGATATAATAGGATGAATACTGACAAACAAGGATGAAACTATGACACCGCAAGAATTTTACCAGCTCTTAGCCCAGCAGGGAATCGAGCCGACCGACCGCCAGAAAGACCAATTTGAGTGTTATTTTCAACTCTTGGTCGAATGGAATGAAAAAATCAATCTAACAGCTATTACCGAGAAAAATGAAGTCTATCTCAAGCATTTCTATGATTCAATTGCCCCTGTTTTACAAGGCCTGATTGATAATCAAGAGCTTAAGCTATTAGATATCGGAGCCGGAGCCGGCTTTCCTAGCCTCCCTATGAAAATTATCTATCCTCAGCTGGATGTGACTATCATTGACTCGCTCAACAAACGCATCAACTTCCTCAAACTGCTGGCAGAAGAGCTTGGCCTGGACAAGGTTCACTTCTACCACGGCCGCGCAGAAGACTTTGCTCAGGACAAGGCTTTTCGAGCTCAATTTGACCTAGTCACTGCCCGTGCAGTTGCTCGGATGCAGGTCCTGTCTGAACTGACCATTCCCTATCTGAAAGTTGGCGGCAAGCTCCTAGCGCTCAAGGCTTCCAATGCTCCAGAAGAACTGGATGAAGCCAAAAATGCCCTCAATTTACTCTTTAGCAAGGTCCAAGACAATCTCAGCTATGCCCTACCAAACGGTGACCCTCGCTTTATCACAGTGGTAGAAAAGAAGAAAGAAACCCCCAATAAATACCCCCGCAAAGCCGGCATGCCAAATAAAAGACCGTTATAAGAAGAAAAATCAGGCAAGGATTGCCTGGTTTTTTATGTCATCTTCAATAATTCAATTTGCTTCAGACGTTCCTTTTTAACAGCTTCAAAATCACCTGGATACATCTTGTTTATCAAGGTAATAGCAAAATCTGCTGCCCAAAGGCCATGATATTTAACATGAGGACTAGCCACAAGCTGAGCCATAGTTCGATAGAATCTCACTTTAACTACATCTTCTTCCTTTTTTGCTAAACGTGAAATCTCAAAGCTCAGATTTCTAGCAGCATGATAAGAACTCTCCCCAGCTAGCCAGTCATCCATAGAGATAAAAGCCTGTTTCATCTCTTTCGTAAATGCAAAAGCA
This sequence comes from Streptococcus sanguinis, assembly GCA_015264985.1. Lineage (GTDB taxonomy): Bacteria > Bacillota > Bacilli > Lactobacillales > Streptococcaceae > Streptococcus > Streptococcus sanguinis_S. The sequence continues at coordinate 11,480 of JABZYU010000057.1, forward strand.
GTTAGCTCCGAAAGATGAGCAGTATATACTTGGCAAAATCGAACTACTTCTTGGTGTGTTTTTTCTTCATAAACTTTAATAAAGGCTTTCTTCAAGTCTGGCGCATCCTCTATTTTCCCCAAAGGTCTTTGATAAGCATAAATATCCATATTTTACTTTCCTCCATCCTACCTCCACGGGTTATAAAAGCGGCCGTGATTGACTACGAAAAGGGCAAAGCAAAGCAATAGAAAGGCAACTGCTAGTGTCAGCACCAGCATATCTCGTTTGCTTAGAGCCTGATAAGTATACCAGGTCCGTTTTTTATTTTTCCCGAAGCGGCGCAGCTCCATGGCCGTGGCAATGGTATTGATGCGCTCTAGTGAGCTGAAAATCAGCGGAATGATAATCTGCAGATTTCCCTTTACGCGCTGAGCCAGTTTGGCTTTCTTGGATAATTCCTGACCACGCGCTTCCTGAGACATCCGGATCAGGAAAAATTCTTCCTGCAAATCTGGAATATAGCGGAGCGTTAGACTGACCGCGTAAGCAATTTTATAGGAAATACCAAGCTGATGAAGGCTGGAAGCAAACTGACTGGGATGGGTTGTCATGAGGAAAATTACTGCCAGAGGAATGGTCGAAACATACTTGAGCAGGAGATTAAAGAGGTAGAACAACTCCTGAGCTGTTAGATTATAAGCTCCCCATCCGGTCCCGAGGACATCTTTGGCTCCATAGATATCAACACCATACTGAGGGGCAAAAAGATAGACCATCACTAAATTAAGAGCAGCAAAGGATGCCGCAAAGACCAAAACAAATGAAATGTCTCGGATGCGGATACGGGACAGCCGAAAGAGACAGAGGGACAGCAGGGCTAGCCCCAGCAAAAAGCGAGTATCATAGCTGATCATGGCTGCCACTGATACCAGAACGAAGAACAGCATCTTGCTGGCACCGGACAGAC
>JABZYU010000058.1:0-12187 GCA_015264985.1 Streptococcus sanguinis
GCTAATTGATAATCGAGCTTGGAAAGAAAGGCAGCTGCAGGAGATCTTTATCAAGGAGACGGACCGCATCATGGGTTTGGTCCAGTCTGGCCAGATGGAGGATTTCAACGGCGATCAGACGGTTTTAAATCATGTGCTGGCTCAGGATTGGCTGCCCTTGGATAAGATTTACAATCTGCAGGTAGGCCATGACTTAGTGGCCTTTTACAGCGGCTGGAATGGTCATTTTGAGCTGGATCAGGAACCTCTGATTATCCACTATACCACCTTTCGCAAGCCTTGGAACTCGGAAGTTAGCTATCGCTATCGTAAGCTTTGGTGGGACTTTCAGGCCTTGAGCTTGGCGGAAATTTCAGCCCATCATCGGGGAGAGTTTGAGATGCAAGACCGTTGGGAGAAGGCCGCTCTGAACTGCATGCTCCTGACAGATGTACAGGAGCTGGAGCAGATTGAATTTTTAGCCCAGTCTCTGCCTAGGGTTGATTTTCACATCGCCTGCTACACAGATATGGGAGATTATCTGCGCTCTTTGGATCGCTATGAAAATATCCATCTCTATCCGCAGGTTATTCATGCAGTGCTGGATGAGCTCATTGATAAGTGCCAGGTCTATTTGGATATTCACCATGGAAGCGAGCACTATCAGCTGAGCAGTCGTTTCAAGGCACTTGGCAAGCCAGTTCTGGCTTTTGACAATACTAAGAAAAATGAAAACGAAGAACTGGTCTATCCCCATGAGCACCCTCAGGAGATGGTGAGAAAGCTGCGCAGTCTGATGAAAAAAGAGAAGCCGCAAGCCTTTCGGGCTGTGGTGCTGGCGGCTAATGCTGCCTATAGTGAGCAGGTCTTAACCACCATTAAGTCCATCGTCTGCCACAATCGCTTTATCAAGTTTTATGTCATCAACAGTGATTTTCCGACAGAGTGGTTTGTCAGCATGCGGAAAAAGCTGGCCAAGCTGGACTGCCAGATTGTCAATGCTCGGGTGGATGGCAGTCATATTAGTCAATATAAGACAAATATCCATTATTCAGTTTTTTTGAGATATTTTACGGCTACTTTTGTACAGGAAGATCAAGCTCTTTATTTGGACTGCGATATTGTAGTAACACGTGATTTATCAGAAATTTTTGCAGTTGATTTAGGTTCCTATCCGCTTGGAGCGGTAAGAGATCTGGGTGGAGAAGTATACTTTGGCGAGCAGATTTTTAATTCAGGTGTTTTACTAATTAATGTGAACTACTGGAGAGAAAACGATATTGCGGGTCAATTGATTGAGATGACTGATAACCTACATGATAAAGTTACTCAGGATGATCAAAGCATTCTCAATATGCTCTTTGAAAACCGCTGGATGGAGCTGCCTTTTGCTTATAACTGTATTACGCTGCACACGACCTTTTCGGACTATGAACCAGAAAAAGGTCTCTATCCGCCGGTGATTCACTATCTGACTGAGCGCAAGCCTTGGAAAGAGTATACCCAGTCCATCTATCGTGAGGTCTGGTGGTTCTATCAGGGACTGGATTGGTCGGATATGGAGGAGCCAGTCGGAGCCCTAACTCAAAAGATGGTGGAAGGTGAAGAGGGCTCAAGCCTGTCCTGCCTAGTCTACACCTATTCTTGTGACCTGATGCATATCAACTATCTGATTCAAGCCCTGCCTGCCTGTCATTTCTACATCGCGGCACCGGTAGTGGTAGCAGAGCCAATCACGCGTCTGCTCCAGTATCCTAATGTCAGCGTCAGTTCAGATATTGCGGGCATTCCGGCTCTCTTGGAGTCGCTGGAAGCCAAGTCTCAGCTGCTGTTGGATATCAATGCCGGTGATGAGGTGGGGGATATTATTGCTCGCTTTAAGTCTGCTGGCAAGTCAGTCTTTGCCTTTGACAGCACAGCCCATGGCCAGCAAGGGCAGGAAGTCTTTCCAGCTGATAACCCTGAAGTCATGGTGCAGGCTATTGAGAAGCTGGGCTTAGCCGAGCCTGAGGAGCGGCAGATTTCTGTACTCTCTATCGACCAATCACTGGATTATCTCTTAGAGAAAGGTGCTTCAGTGGTTCGCTTTGGAGATGGGGAGATGGATTTGATTGCGGGCCGTAGTATCGTCTATCAGGATTTTGATCCAGAACTGTCAGCGCGCTTGAGAGAGATTATGTCTATGGAGAGCGATGAGCATTTGATGATCTGTCTGCCCGATGTCTTTACAGGGTTAGAGCGCTATTCCATTGATGCCCAAAATTTTTGGAGTCTAAATCATTTGCCACATTTTCTTGAAAAATATAAAAATATCTGCCGAGCACCTTGGTATGGCTCAACTTTTATTTCCCGTCCTTATATTGACTTGGAAGATAAGACGCCGTCTGCGGGCTATTTTGCAAAGCTTAAGCAGCTTTGGCAGGACAAAGACCTCTTGATCGTAGAGGGCTTGACTTCTCGCTCTGGTGTGGGCAATGACCTCTTTGATGGAGCTAGGTCCATCAAGCGGATTATCTGTCCTTCGCGCAATGCCTACAGCAAGCTGGAGGCGATCAAGCAGGCTGTTAGAGAGCATGCGGACAATCGTCTGATTTTGACCATGCTGGGTCCGACGGCCAAGGTCTTGGTCTATGAACTGGTTCAAGAAGGCTATCGAGCGTTGGATATTGGGCATATTGACTCAGAGTATGAATGGTTCCAGATGGGAGCTAGCCACAAGGTCAAGCTGTCGCACAAGCATACGGCTGAGCACAACTTTGATCAGGATATTGAGTTTAGAGATGACCAAGCTTATGACAGTCAGATTGTTGCCAATCTGGCTCAGGAATGAAGATTAGAAAAAGAATATGAAAGTTAATATTACCAATCTATACGGTATGTCTGGCCAGAGTACGGCTTTGATTGCCCAGAATGATGTGACCAAGCTAGCCAAGCAGCTGGGCTTCAATGAACTGAGTTTTTATTTTTACGATATTTACAGCGATAGCCAGTCGGAGCTCAGTCGTCGTCTGGATGGTATCATGGCTAGTGTGGGCTATGGCGATGTGGTTATCTATCAGTCGCCGACTTGGAATGGCCGGGAGTTTGACCAGGCCTTTATCAGCAAGCTCAAGATTTTGCAGGCCAAGCTGGTGACCTTTATCCATGATGTACCGCCGCTGATGTTCCCGTCAAACTACTATCTGATGCCAGAGTATATCGATATGTACAATCAGTCAGATGCGGTCATCGTGCCTTCTGAGCAGATGCGGGACAAGCTTCAGGCAGAGGGGCTGACTGTGGACAAGATTTTGATCCAACGCATGTGGGATCATCCCTATGATTTGCCCTTGCACCAGCCTCAGTTTGCGCCTAAGCTGTATTTCGCGGGAAGTGTGGAGCGTTTTCCGCATCTGAGCAACTGGTCTTATGCAACGCCGCTGGAGATTTTTTCGCCTGAGGAAGAATCAAATCCAGATGCCAATGTCAGCTATCGCGGCTGGGTCAGCCGGCCAGAGTTGCTTTTGGAGCTGTCCAAGGGCGGTCTAGGTCTGGTCTGGGGTGTTGAGGAAAATCCAGCAGACGAGCCGGAATACTACGGCCTCAATATCTCTCATAAGTCTGCCACCTATCTGGCAGCTGGGATTCCGGTCATCGTCCCTTCTTACCTGTCCAATGCAGAGCTGATTCGCGAGCGCGGTCTGGGCTTTGTAGTAGACAGTCTGGAAGAGGCCAGTCGGATCGTTGAAAATCTGACTGCAGAGGAATATCAGGCTATGGTCGAGCGGGTTAGAAAGTTCTCTTTCCTGCTCAAGGAAGGTTATTTTAGCAAAAAAGTCTTAGTAGATGCGGTGATGGAAGTCTTATCTTAGAGCTTTTCCAGCCATCGTCATGAGGAGTCAGTGTGAAGTCATTTTTTAAACAAGTCATTATCAAGAAGTTTCTATGGACCTTATTTTTCTTATTTATCTATGTCTTGGGAACCAAGCTGACCCTGCCCTTCATCGATATGAGTAAGGCAGCTGCCATGGACGGAACCTCTACGACCTTAAACTATGCGATAGCCCTGATGGGGGGAAATCTGCGCAGTATGTCGCTCTTTTCCGTCGGCCTGTCTCCTTGGATGTCCTCTATGCTGATCTGGCAGATGTTTGCTGTGTCCAAGCGCCTAGGCCTAAGTAAGCTCCCTTTGGAAGTGCAGGAAAGGCGGCGGATGCTGCTGACTTTGGTCATTGCCTTGATTCAGTCAGTAGCGTTGGTCCTAAATCTGCCATTGCAAGAAGCAGGTGGGGTGGATATGACTACGATTATGGTCTTAGATACCTTGGTCTTGATGGCTGGGACCTACTTTCTCATTTGGCTGACGGATTTGAATGCTGCCATGGGATTGGGCGGCTCCATCATGATTGTCATGGCCAGCATGATTGCCTACATTCCGCAGGATATTTGGAACTCCATTCAGGAGCTGAAGATTTCTTCACTTTGGCTGGCCTTGATGCTGGTTTTCAGCCTAGTCTTTCTCTATCTGGCTGTTACAGTTGAGCGGTCCAAGTACCGAATTCCAGTCAATAAGATCAATATTCATAATCGATTTAAGAAATACTCTTATCTGGATATTCGTCTGAATCCTGCTGGTGGGATGCCGATTATGTACGCTATGACCTTGGTCAGCATTCCCCAGTATTTCCTTTTGATTATCCACTTTCTCCAACCGGACAATCAGCTGATTGAGCAGTGGATAGAAGCGCTGTCTATGGGAAGTCCAGCTTGGTTTATCCTCTATCTGCTGACCATTTTCATCCTGGCACTGGCCTTCGCCTTTATCAATATCAGCGGCGACCAGATTGCTGAGCGGATGCAAAAGAGCGGAGAGTATATCGAAAATGTTTATCCTGGAGCAGCAACCCGCCGGCATATCAATGGTTTGGTGACCTATTTTGCACTAGTGGGGGCTTTCTATCTTATCCTGATTTCTGGCCTTCCTATGATGGTGGTGCTTCTGGACATTCGCTATCTGCGGCTCAGTATGATTCCGGGGATTTTTATGATTTTTATCGGGATGGTCTTTTCTATTAAGGACGAGGTGGATGCCTTGACGCTTAATGACCGTTATCGTTCATTGTTATAGGAGAAACTATGTATTACTTTATTCCTTCATGGAGTGGCAGTGGGAATCGGGTTTGGCACCGGGATATTGTCCCTTGGTACCGCTCCATGCAGCGACTGGAGTTTGATGACTCGATTCATCAGATTCGGATTTTTCAAAGTGAAAATCTGCCAGTCCAGCTGCTTTTGCCAGCTTATATGCCACATGCCCGCTATCTCTTGCATCGGCAGGATATTTTTGAGACGGACTATTACTCGGTCTTTGATGAGATTCAGGGGATCCAGTCTAAAGAAATGCAGGTCTTGCAAATCAAGGATCTGGATTGGGAACCAGACTGTGAGTTTGTCTATACGCCCTTTCTAATCATGGTCCGCAGGCAGGGACAGCTCTATGCCCATGTCGAGTTTGGAGTAGAAGGCTTTATCAGCTTCATCAAGTTTTTCAAGGATGACCAGCTGGAGAAGTTTTATATCTTTGATGATCGGGGCTTTGTCTCCAGTATCACCTATTATGAAGCAGGTCAGCCCCTTTATCAGGACTACCTGCAGCCGGATGGTGACTGGCGGATTCGTGAGCATCTCAAGCCTGACGACGGTCGGATAGAGGTCAACCCTGCTTACTTACTGGACTTTGATAAGCTGGAGTATGAGCGGATGCCGGACTTGATTTTGGAGAAATTAGGCCACTATATCGAGCGCAATGCAGGAGCGGACAGCCGGTTTGTGCTGGCAGCGCATCCTTTATACACTCAAGCTATTCTAAACTTATTGCCCAAGAATGTTCAAATCATTCTCAGCTTTTTCCACGAGCGCAATCATACAGTGGATTGGCCGGCTTTAGAAGCAGATTTGCAGCAGGCAGATTTAGTCTTGACTGATCGTATGGACTTCAAGAAGGCTATTCAGCGCTACCTGCCTGGGCAGGCTCAGAAGGTGCATTACCTGTCGCCTTTTGATACCCGTCTGCAGCTGGGCAAGAGCCAGCGCCGCCGTGAATCCAAGATTTTTTATCAGATTAATCTGGAAGAAGGGCTTAATGACTATGCCGTTTTCAAGGTTCTTCACTATGTGGCCAAGCATCCGGATACGGAGCTGACTATCGGTGTTTACAATGCCTGGCAGGAAGGAATCCAAAAGGTGGAGACCAAGGTGCAGGAGGTTATTGATGAGTATCTGAATCGATATGAATTTGTCGAGAACTACCGCCGCAGTGAGCAGGCTGAGAATGCCCTGCTGGAAAATCAGGAGCAGGATCTCCGTTTCACCATTAAGAATATCACAGACGAGCTCAGCTTGATTCAGGAGCTGGATGATACGCGGTTAATCATCGACCTGAGTGAGCAGCCCAATCTCTATACGCAGATTGCTGGGATTTCTGCCGGGATTCCGCAGATTAATCTGGTGGGTTCGGACTATGTGACCCATCTGCAAAATGGCTATATCTTGGACTCTATCTCTGATCTACCGATTGCTGCAGACTATTACTTGGAAGGTTTGAAAAATTGGAACCAGGCCTTGATTTATTCTATTGAAAAAATCCATCACAATACTGGTCTAGAGCTGATTGGCCGGTGGGAGCAGTGGCTCAAGGAGGCTGAGAATGCAAAATAAGCTGAAAATCTTACAGATTGGCTCAAGCGACTGGAGCAAGGAGCTTGCTATTCCAAACAATATGGCCTGGTATTATTTCTTTCCTAACTCCAATCTAGCTATCAAAAAGGTCATGGAGATGGATAAGATTGGCAAGTTTGATGCGATTCTGGTGGACGATTTGCGTCGGATTCCAGATTTGTTTATGATTGAAGACAAGATTGTCCCTTATACAGTTTTCTACGATCAGGAACAGGAAACCCAGGAAGCGGATATTGAGTACTTCCTTAAGCGTCACTGTGCTCAGCCAACGGATATGAGCGATCGAGCTGACCTGCTCCGCAAGCTGTCCAAGGCTCTCTTTTCCGGCCAGTATGGGGATAAGATGACCCCGCTTGATATGGTGGTCAGTCCCGGATTTCGGGGCAAGATTTGCTACAATGGCTATGAAAATCTAGATCTGGAAGGTGATTTTGGTCAGGACTTTCAGCCAATCCTGTCTTGGAAATACAATATTATAGCCAATAAGTTCAATCCAGTTGAACTCTGGCTTGAATATGAAAAGTCAGGCAGCTGTGAGCTGCGGCTGCGCCTCTATAATATCCAAGAAGGATCGACTGCGGACATTGCTCGCGAGACTATTTTCGCAGAAGAGGATATGCGGGAATCCATGGTTCTGGACAATGACTTTACTTCCTATCTGGGCGTCAGTCTGGAGGCTAGAGGCGAGGGACGGATTCAGGTCGGCGCTCTGCATCAGCGTCTGACCCGCTTTGAGTTTGGTAAGTATGTTCTGGGTGGGAAGATTTTTCGCGATAGCCACCGTCAGGAGATTAATTACTTCTTTTATCCGGGAGATTTGAAGCCGCCTTTGGCTGTTTATTTTTCTGGTTACCGTCGGGCGGAAGGCTTCGAGGGCTTCGGAATGATGCGGAGTCTGGGCTGTCCTTTTCTCTTGTTTTCAGATCCGCGCGTGGATGGCGGTATGTTCTATCTGGGCAGTCAGGAGCTGGAGAGCAGTATTCATAACATTATCCAAGAGCATTTAGACTTTCTGGGCTTTACCGAGCGGGATTTGATCCTGTCGGGCATGTCTATGGGGACCTACGGTGCGGTTTATTACGGTTCAGAGTTTCGTCCGCGGGCTATCGTTTTGTCCAAGCCCTTGGGAAATCTAGGCACTATTGCCCAACGTGGTCGTTTACGCCTGCCCAAGGTCTTCCCGACGGCTCTAGATGTCCTTCACCGTCACACGGGTGGCAAAGACAAGGAGCATGTAGAGGAGCTGAATTGCCGCTACTGGCGTAAGTTTGAGAAGGCTGATTTCAGCCGGACGACCTTTGGTATCGCCTATATGAAAGAAGAAGACTATGATCCGACGGCCTATGAGGACCTGGTAGCAGCTCTTCATCTGACTGAGGCCAAGCTGATTAGCAGAGGTGTCCCTGGTCGGCATAATGATGACTCTACTATAGCTATATCTTGGTTTATGAATTATTATCGAATGATATTGGAAAAGGAATTTGGGAGAAAGAAATGAAGATTCAAAAAAGAAAGGGCATTTACTGGGGAGAGCTGAGAGGGGTTTCGGCAGCCGGTAAAATGACTGACTTTACCTATCTCTATGGCACTACCCTTATTATTCATTCCCCTTCACATATATTTTTTGAAAATAAACTGATGGCATCCGGCCAGACCATCCATGAATGGTCTTCCAAATGGAACTATCAGCGAGACCGGCAGGTGCCTGCTCTCCCCTTACTCAAAAAGGGAGCTCGCTATTGCCTGTCTAGAGATATGACCACTTATCCTGAAGCCAGCGTCTTTCTGAAAATCATCTTCTTTGATCGTTATGAGAAAGAAATCAGTAATCAAGTGGAGCGCTCGGAGAGTATGATCTTTACCTACCCAAACGAAGCCTATAGCTATAAGGTTCAGCTGCTGAGTGCAGGAGTTGAGTCCTTAGAGTTTCATTGCTTAAACATTGACCAAATCATAGAGGAGTCTGATGATTAAAAATCATTTTCAAATTCAGCGCTTAAAGAAAATCTTAGCCAAAGTCAAGAGCTTTGAGTCAGAAATGGCCAGCTTGTCAGACGCTGAACTGCGAAAGAAAACACAGGAATTTAAGGAAAAATTGGCCGCAGGTGAGACTTTAGATGACTTGCTGCCGGAGGCTTATGCTGTGGTGCGGGAAGCGGACAAGCGGGTGCTGGGCATGTTCCCCTACGATGTGCAGGTTATGGGGGCGATTGTTCTCCATGAAGGCAATGTCGCTGAGATGGCTACAGGCGAGGGTAAGACCCTGACGGCTACCATGCCGCTCTATCTCAATGCCCTGTCTGGTCAAGGAGCTATGCTGGTAACCACCAATACCTATCTGGCTCTGCGGGACGCTCAGGAAATGGGGCAGGTCTATCGTTTTCTGGGGCTGACTATTGAGGCAGCGGTGGTAGCTGATGAGTCTGGAAATTTGACCCCCAAGCAGAAGCGGCTGATTTACCAAGCGGATATTGTCTATACGACTAATAGCGCCTTGGGCTTTGACTATCTGATTGAAAATCTAGCAGAGAATAAGGATAGCCAATACCTTAGCCCTTTCAATTATGTCATCATAGATGAGATTGATTCCATCCTCTTGGACAGCGCTCAGGTGCCCTTGGTTATCTCTGGTGCTCCTCGAGTTCAGTCAAACTTCTATGGTATCATGGATACCTTCATTACGACTTTGAAAGAAGACGAGGATTATCACTACGATGACGAGAAAAATGAAGTCTGGCTGACGTCGAAAGGTATTCTTGCGGCGGAGTCTTTTCTTGACTTGGAGCATCTTTTCTCCAAGGAAAATCAAGAGTTGGTTCGCCACCTCAATCTAGCCTTGCGGGCCCACAAGCTCTACAAGAAAGACAAGGACTATGTTGTCCGACAGGGCGACAAAGAGGCAGAAGTCGTGCTTCTAGATCGCTCAACCGGCCGTCTGCTGGAAATGACCCGACTTCAGGGAGGCCAGCACCAGGCTATTGAGGCCAAGGAGCATGTCAAGCTGACAGAGGAAACACGGGCCATGGCTTCCATCACCTACCAGAATCTCTTCCGGCTCTTCCAGAAAATCTCTGGTATGACTGGAACCGGCAAGGTGGTGGAGAACGAGTTTATGGAGACTTACTCCATGTCTGTCATCAAGATCCCGACCAACCAGCCAGTTATTAGACAGGATTTGCCAGACCAGCTTTACCAGACCCTGCCAGAAAAAGTTTTTGCTTCTCTGGACGAGGTCAAGCACTACCATGCCCAAGGCAATCCGCTCTTGATTTTTACTGGCTCAGTGGAGATGTCAGAGATTTACTCTTCCCTACTGCTGAGAGAAGGCATCCCCCACAACCTGCTCAATGCCAACAATGCTGCCCGTGAGGCTCAAATCATCGCTGAGTCTGGGCAGAAAGGTGCGGTGACGGTGGCTACATCCATGGCCGGCCGTGGTACGGATATAAAATTAGGACCGGGTGTTGCAGATTTGGGCGGTCTCGTGGTGATTGGTACTGAGCGGATGGAGAACCAGCGGATTGACCTACAGATTCGTGGCCGTTCTGGCCGCCAAGGTGATCCGGGGATTAGTAAGTTTTTCATCTCACTGGAAGATGACCTGCTTAGGAAGTGGGGGCCGGACTGGCTCAAGAAGTTCTACAAGGACTACTCTACTGAAGAAGTTCAGCAGCATCCAGTCCAGCTGGGACAGCGCCGCTTTAGACGCTTAGTGGCTAAGGCTCAGAGAGCTAGCGAAAGCAGCGCCAAGATGTCCCGTCGGATGACCCTGGAATATGCCCAGTGTATGAAGATTCAGCGGGAGATTACCTATGCTGAGCGCAATCGCTTGATTCAAGCTGAAGAGCGGATTGATGAAGAAATCAGCCGTGTCCTCAGTCAGGTCATTCATCAGGCAGCCTATGAGCAGTCCTATGGGACGCGGGCTGACCTCTATCGCTTTATCTTAGACCATTTTAGCTATCATGCTGAGCGTATTCCTTATGATTTCGATATTTATTCGTCGGACAAAATTGCAGAGCTCTTGCAGGATATTGCCGAGCAGGAATTGCAGGCAAAGAAAGCCTATCTCAAGTCTGACAAGCTCTTTACCCATTTTCAGCGGGTCTCCGTTCTCAAGGCTATTGATGAGAACTGGGTCGAGCAGGTGGACTATCTGCAGCAGCTCAAGACAGCCTTGAGCGGTCAGCATTTCTCTATGAAAAATCCTCTGGTAGAATACTACCAAGAGGCTTACGATGGCTTTGAATATATGAAGGAGCGCATGAAACAGCAGATTGTCAAGAATCTTTTGATGAGTGAATTGGCACTCAACCCTAAAGGAGAAGTCATCATGTACTTCCCGTAAGACGAGGAGAATATGACAGTATATAACATCAACTTAGGCATTGGCTGGGCCAGCAGCGGTGTGGAATACGCCCAAGCTTATCGGGCCCAGCTTCTGCGCAGGATCCAGCAGCCAGCTAAGTTTATCTTTATGGATATGATTTTAGCAGATAATATTCAGCATCTGACGTAAAATATTGGTTTTCTGGATGAGGAAGTTATCTGGCTTTATAACTATTTTACTGATATCAAGATTGCACCGACGACGGTGACGCTGGACCAGGTGCTGGCTCAAGTCGCAGGTCAGCCGGAGCGCTCGGAGAGAGAGGGCAAGATTGTCCGTTATTTCTATCCGCAGGATGATCAGTTTATCACTTGCTATCTGCGGCAGGAAGATCAGGACTTTGTGGAGCATGTGGAGTATGTCTCGCGGGGGAGATTGATTCGCAAGGATTATTTCTCCTATGTCCGCTACGCCAGCGAGTACTTCGCACCTCACAATGATGCCGCAACCCTCTACCAGCGCCGTTTTTACAATGAAGACGGTAGTGTCGCTTATGACATGCTTATAGAGGATGGTCAGGAAGAGCTTTATCGCTTTCCAGATCGGATTTTCTATTCCAAGGCTGAGCTGGTCCGCTATTTTCTTCAGTGTTTGCAGCTACAGGCAGATGATGTAGTTATCTTGGATAGGGAGACTGGGATTGGTCAGGTTGTCTTTGAGGAGAGTCAGAAGGCTAAGCTGGGAGTAGTGGTCCATGCGGAGCATTTTAGTGAAAATGCCAGCAGTGACGACTACATTCTCTGGAATAATTTTTATGACTACCAGTTTACTAATGCTGACAAGGTGGACTTTTTCATCGTGGCAACAGAGGCTCAGAAAAGGATTCTAGAGCAGCAGTTCCAGCATTACTCGAACAAGCAGCCCAAAATTGTCACCATACCGGTGGGAAGTCTGGACCAGCTGACTTATCCCAAAGATCCTCGCAAGCCTTTCTCCATGATTACGGCTTCGCGTCTCGCTACGGAAAAGCATATCGATTGGCTAGTGGCAGCGACTGTCCAAGCACAAGCCCAGCTGCCTGAACTGACTCTGGATATTTACGGTAAGGGGGGCGAAGAGGAGAAGCTGCGCCGCAGGATTGAGGAAGCAGGAGCTCAGGAC
>JABZYU010000059.1:0-11882 GCA_015264985.1 Streptococcus sanguinis
GTTATGATTGACACCCATAATGTGGATCATGCTATCCTATTGCTGAGTCAGATGACATACTCACGTGTACCAGTCGTGACGGCAGATAAAAAGTTTGTTGGTACGATTTCCTTGACAGACATCATGTCTTATCGCATGCGCCATGATTTGCCAGAAGAGGAATTCATGATGACAGACATCGTCCACATGACCAAAATGGACGACTTGACAGTTGGGCCAGATTATACTGTATCAGATGTGCTTCATAAGCTGGTCGACGAGTCCTTTCTGCCGGTTGTGGGCGAGGATCAGCATTTTTACGGAATCATTACTAGAAAGTCCATTTTGAAAGCTGTCAATTCTTTGTTGCACGGCTTTAGCAAGAAGTACGAAATTCGCAAAAAATGAAAGAATACATTAGACCGTTTTTAAATCAAAAAAACATCTCAGAAAATTCTAAAATTGCCTATTCTTATGATTTGGAGCAGTTTGTCGAGGAAGTACATGGCCGGATCACCGAGACCAATCTGCGGATTTATCAGGCCTCTATCAAGGATTTTAAGGCGGCTGTTCAGAAGCGGAAGCTCTCAGCAGTCAATCAATTTCTCTATTTCCTTTATCAGCAGCAGCTTATTGAGGAGTTTCACCGCTTGGTCCTGCCCAAGGTTTCTATATCGAAGGAGCAGGACAATGAACTGCTGGACCTGTCTGCTTTTTGGCAAGAATCAAGCGTTCCCAGGGGGCGGCTGATGGCTCTTCTTATCTTGGAAATGGGCTTGCTACCCAGCGAGATTTTGCAGGTCAGAGTGGCAGATGTCAATCTTGACTTTCAGGTTTTGAAGATTGAAAAGGCCGGTCAGAAGCGGGTTATCAAGATTCCTGAGAGCCTGACGGGTGAGTTAGAAGACTATCTGACGGGGACATACTTATTTGAGAAAAACGGCAAATCCTATTCTCGTCAATGGGGCTTCCGTCAGCTAGAGGCCTTCTTGATTGAGCAGGGACAAGCCAGTCTATCTGCCCAAAGCCTGCGTGAGCAGTTTATTTTGCGCCAGCGTGAGAAGGGGATTGGTCTCTATGATATTGCCCAAGATTTGGGCTTGAAAACCATGATTACACTAGAAAAATACAGATAAAATGGATATCAAACTAAAAGATTTTGAAGGCCCGCTGGACCTGCTGCTCCACCTCGTATCTAAGTACCAGGTGGATATTTATGATGTGCCCATTACGGAGGTTATCGAGCAGTATCTGGCTTATGTGGCTACTTTGCAGGCCATGAAGCTGGAAGTGACGGGCGAGTATATGGTCATGGCCAGCCAGCTTATGCTGATTAAGAGCCGCAAGCTTCTGCCTAAAGTGGCGGATAATGCTGAGCTGGAAGATGATTTGGAGCAAGACCTTTTGAGCCAGATTGAGGAATACCGCAGGTTCAAGCTCTTAGGTGAGAAAATGTCGCTCCAGCATGATGACCGAGCGCTTTATTATTCTAAGCCCAAGCTGGAGCTGGTTTATGAAGACGCTGAGCTCCTGCATGACAAGTCAACGATTGATCTTTTTTTGGCTTTTTCCAAAGTTATCGCCAAGAAGCAAGAGGAGTTTTCTAAGAGCCACACAACCATTGTGCGAGACGAGTACAAGATTGAGGACATGATGGATGTGGTGCGTCAGCGCTGTGCTGGTAAGAGCCGTCTGGCTCTGCAGGAGATTTTTGCAGAGACCAAGGACATGAATGAAGTTATTACTCTCTTTCTGGCGACATTGGAATTGGTCAAGGTGCAGGAAGTGCAAGTCATTCAGGAAGAAAATTTTGGAAATATTTATTTAGTAGGAAGAGGAAATGAGTAAGTTAGCAGAGATTGAAGCCCTGCTTTTTGTGGCGGGAGAAGATGGACTCAAAGTTCATCAATTGGCAGAAATCCTTTCTTTGCCGCCGACCGGGGTTATTCAGAGTTTGGAGAAGTTAGCTGAGCAATATGAAGCCAATCCAGACTCCAGTCTGACCCTACTGGAAACCTCAAAGACATACAAGCTGGTCACTAAACCAGAGTTTGCTGAGATTCTGCGGGCCTATTCACGGGCTCCAATCAATCAAAGTCTGTCGCGGGCAGCACTGGAGACCTTGTCTATCATTGCCTATAAGCAGCCGATTACAAGAGTAGAAATAGATGACATCCGTGGGGTTAATTCCAGCGGTGCTTTGGCTAAGCTCTTGGCTTTTGAACTGGTTCGAGAGGATGGCAAAAAGGAAGTCATTGGCCGGCCAAATCTCTATGTGACAACGGATTATTTCTTAGACTATATGGGGATCAATCACTTAGATGAGCTGCCGATTGTCGAAGAAACGGAGCTAGTTGCTGAAGAAAGCCAGCTCTTTATTGAAAGGACAGATATCAATGAGAATCAATAAATACATCGCTCATGCTGGGATAGCCAGCCGTCGAAAAGCAGAAGAGCTAATTAGGCAGGGGAAGGTCAGTATAAACGGCCAAGTGGTGCGAGAGCTGGCGACGAACGTCAAGTCTGGCGATCGTGTGGAAGTAGAAGGCCAACCTATCTATAACGAAGAGAAGGTTTATTACCTCCTCAATAAGCCGCGCGGGGTCATTTCCTCTGTCAGTGATGACAAGGGACGTAAGACGGTCGTGGAGCTCTTGCCTCAGGTCAAGGAGCGGATTTATCCGGTTGGTCGTTTGGACTGGGATACTTCTGGCATTCTCATTCTGACCAATGACGGGGACTTTACCGACGAGATGATTCATCCCCGCAATGAGATTGACAAGGTCTATGTGGCGCGTGTCAAAGGATTGGCCAATAAAGAAGTTCTTCGTCCTCTGACTCGAGGTATTGAGATAGAGGGGCGCAAAACCAAGCCAGCAGTTTATGAGATTATCAAGGTTGATCCGGCGAAAAATCGCTCGGTCGTTCAGCTGACCATCCACGAAGGCCGTAACCATCAGGTTAAGAAGATGTTCCAAGCTGTCGGACTGCAAGTGGATAAGCTTTCACGGACTCGCTTTGGTCATCTGGACCTGACGGGCCTCAAGCCTGGTGAGTATCGTAAGCTCAGTAAAAAAGAAGTCAGCCAGCTGCATACACTGGCTGTAACCAAGACCAAGAAATGATAAAGAAACTGCTCATTGCTCCTGTCCGTCTTTATCAGCGCTTCATATCGCCTGCTTTTCCTCCATCTTGCCGCTTTCGGCCAACCTGCTCTAACTATATGATAGAGGCTATCCAGAAGCATGGTGCCAAGGGAGTTTTGATGGGTTTGGCGCGAATTCTCCGCTGTCATCCCTGGTCTCAGCCAGGAGAGGATCCTGTACCAGACCATTTCAGCCTGAAAAGAAACGATACAAGCAAAAAGTCACACTAGCTATTTAGCTAGTGTGACTTTTTTTATCTATAATTTCAGAGTGTTTCCTACCTTCTAGACCAAGTCTTAGGCAAGAAGAGCAGGAGAATTGGGTAAATTTCCAAACGTCCGCCAATCATGGCAAAGGACAGCAATAGCTTAGAAAAAGGACTGAAGATAGAAAAAGTATCCGTCGTTCCAATCATAGGACCGATATTGTTGAAGCAGGATAGAACACCACTGACAACTGTCATGAGATTGTTGTTATCCAGGCTGACGATGAAAACCAGCGCCAGCACGATCAAAACATAGGTTGCTAAATATTTGAGGACCTTGTGCTGGGTATCCTTATCTAAGACAGCACCATTAACATGCATGGTTAGGACCCGATTGGGTGATAGGGTAGAGAGGATTTGATTTTTTGCAATGCGGGAAATGATAATCCCCCGAATAACCTTGAATCCCCCAGCGGTTGATCCAGCCGAGCCCCCGATACACATGAGCAGGAGTAGGATGACCTGAGAAAAGAGGGGCCACTTGACCGTATCACCATAGCCGAATCCAGTCGTTGTGATGATATTGGAGACCTGGAAGAAGGAAATCTCCACGCTCTTAGCAAAGCCTTGGTAGAGATGGAAGACATTAAAGGCAATCAAGGCAGTGGAAAGAAAGACAATCCAGAGATAGCCCCTAAGCTCCTCATCGCCAAAGCAGGCCTTAAACTTGCGAATCAGCAGGTAATAATAGAGGTTAAAGTTGACCCCGAAAGCCAAGACCCCAAAGCTGACCAGGTAAGTAATCAGTGAGCTGTTGTAGTGAGCAATACCGTCGTTGTATACGGTGAATCCTCCTGTACCAGCTGTTCCCATGGCGATCACAAGGCTGTCAAAGAGCGGCATACCCGCTAGGAAATAAAGCAGCGCAAAGATAGCAAAGAGAGCCAGATAGATGATATAGAGGATTTGGGCCGTACTCTTGAGCTTGGATACAACCTTGCCAAAGACTGGGCCCGGAACTTCTGCTTTCATGACCTCCAAGTGGCCATTTTTAGCATTGTCCATAATAGCTAGGGCAAAGACCAGCACTCCCATCCCTCCGATTAAGTGAGTAAAACTGCGCCAGAAGAGCAGCGAATGAGAGAGAACGTCGACATCGTTGAGAATAGTCGCTCCCGTGGTTGTAAAGCCGGAGCTGACCTCAAAGAAGGCATCGATGATGTCCGGTATCTGACTAGAGAAGACAAAGGGCAGGGCTCCGAAGAAGGACCAGAGAATCCAGCAAAGGGCTACAATCAGTACACCTTCCTTGGCGTAGATATGCAGGTCCTTGGGCTTGAAATAAGAGCCTATTCCACCTAAAACGAGCAGGATAGCCATGGTCGCCCCGATAGAGAGAAAGACTTTTAAAGGCTCACCGTAGATTAGAGCGACGATAATGGGCACAATCAGCAGAGCCGCCTCAATCAGCAGTAATTTTGCCAGCAGGTAGCGAATCATAGATCTATTCATGGGGCCTACCTCGCTAACAGATCGTAAATCTGCGTGATATTTTGTAGCAGAGTGGTCACGACAATTTTATCTCCAACTTGCAGATTGTCATCGCCAGTAGGGAAGATGGCTTTACCTTGACGGATAATGGCCGCAATCAGGACATCTTTCTTCAGATGAAGCTGAGACAGAGGGATACCAGTCATCTTGTTTTCTTCCTTGATTTGGAATTGCAAGGTTTCGATTTGGCCGTTGGCTACATGGTGCAGAGCTTCTAGGTTAGAGAACTGAGCATTGTAGCGACCGCGGATAAAGTGCATAACCGTATCAACAGCAATACCTTTAGGTGTCACGATGCTGGCAAAGTCTTGGTTATCAATGATTTCCAACAAACTAGTCCGGTTAACCTTGGTGATGTTTTTCTGTACACCCAGATTATTAAGGAACATGGAAGTAATGATATTTTCTTCATCTACACCAGTCAAGGTAGCGATAGCATCAAAGTTGTTGGCGCGTTCCTCCAGCAGGATGTCCTTGGCAGTACCATCACCATGGACGACATAGAGATCAGGAAATTCCTGACTGAAAAAATTTGCCCGCTCGCGGTTAGATTCAATGATTTTGAGCTCAATTTTACTGTTTTTGAGAATGTTGAGCAGGTAATAAGCGATCTTGCCAGCCCCGATAATCATCAGGCTCTTAACCACTCTAGGACGTACCATATTGTGGAATTGAACGATGTCCAGGCGGTTACCTGTGACATAGATCTTGTCGCCGGCATCCAGAGTGAAGTCGCCATCAGGGATCTCCAAGTGCCCTTTTCTCTCAATGGCACAAACAATGATATTTCCAAATTTCTTGCGGAACTGGGAAATACTCATCTGGCAGAGATTGCTGTCTTCCTTGAGTTTGAACTCCATCAGTGCCACCCGGCCATTGGCAAAGTGCTCTACTGACAGGGCATTAGGGAAGTCAATGATATTAGCGATATAGCGAGCAGTTAGGAGCTCAGGATTGACCACCAGCGAGAAGCCTAGGATGTTCTTCTCCTTAAAGTAAGGGTTGGAATATTCAGGATTACGCACCCGAACGACGGTTTCCTTAGCCCCCATCCGTTTGGCCAGAACAGCTGAAACCATGTTGACCTCATCATGCTCGGTCATAGAGATGAAGATGTCACAGTGACTAACATCCGCCTGTTCTAGGATTTTAAAGTTGGCACCATTGCCAGCAATACCGATAATATCATAGCGCTTGGTAATCTGGTTTAGAACAGCCTCATCCTGCTCAATCAGGATAACATCATGTTTTTCAGCCACTAAGGAGCGACAGAGGGCCGTTCCGACCTTCCCGCCACCAACAACGATAATTTTCATAAGTTTAGATTCCTCCAAAGTATGTATCTATCATACTCTTTTTTCATTTAAATTTCATCTATAAAATACAGAATAGCTTGCTTATTTATAGAATTGCCAATATTTTTTTACCAAAATGGTATCTTCCTGTGATATTTTTAAAAAAAGTACAACTTTTTGAGCATTTTTTATTGACTTGTAGGCTGAAAGTGTTATACTAAATGAGTACCTTCATTGGTTTACCTCAAACCTGTTGTGATGTAAGTTAATGAAGCCTTAACCACGCTGTTTGCTGAGCTTGACTCCGGGCAGTGTGGCTATTTTTTTATCTAAAGAAAAATACTAGGAAAAATATTCTTATTATGAAAAATCATATCGTTCTTTTTGAGCCTCAGATTCCGCAGAATACCGGAAATATTGCCCGTACTTGCGCCGCGACTAATTCGCCGCTTCACATCATCAAGCCCATGGGCTTTCCCATTGATGACCGCAAGATGAAACGGGCGGGGCTGGACTATTGGGATAAGCTGGACATCACCTATTATGAGAGTTTAGACGATTTTATGGAGCAGATGGACGGCAAACTTTATCTGATTTCTAAGTTTGCAGAGAAGGTCTATTCTGAGGAATATTTTGCAGCAGAAGGTTCGCACTATTTTATGTTTGGTCGTGAGGACAAGGGGTTGCCAGAGGAATTTATGCGTCGTCATCCAGAAAAGGCCCTGCGTATTCCCATGAATGACCAGCATGTCAGAAGTCTTAATGTTTCAAATACAGTCTGCATGATTGTTTACGAGGCCCTGCGTCAGCAGAATTTTGCTGGCCTTGAACTGGTACATGAGTATGAAGCGGACAAGCTGAAGTAGCGGAATGAATGTATCTAAGCAGTTAATTTTCCTAATAGATAGAATACTATTGTTGAAACATTTTTAATTACATCAATCAAATTGCTTGCTCTGGCAGGCTTTTTTTGTTATGATAATGATGTCTTCAGGGCAGGGTGAGATTCCCGACCGGCGGTAACTTTTGGCTTGGAAATGTTTTTCTCAATGCCAAATCAAGTCCGCGAGCGCAAGCTGATGTGGTGAGATTCCACAACCGACAGTATAGTCTGGATGGGAGAAGACGAGAGGCAGTGAAGCATTCTTGCCGTTTAATCTTTATTTAAGGGCTGAGCCTTATACTAAATAATCATTAGCTGACAAGCTTTTTTCAGTGGCCTTTCCAGCTTCTCTAATTTTTATAAATTGGAGGAACCTGTGATGACAAATACTCGTAAGTTGGCGATTGTAGCAGTTTTATCTGCTCTATCATTTCTACTCATGCTTTATGAGATTCCGTTGATAACTGAGTTTCTAAAGTTGGATTTTTCAATTATTCCGATTTTACTGGCTTTGGTAGTCTTGGATCTAAAAAGCTCTCTAGCAGTGCTCTTGATTCGCTCTGTCTTAAAGCTAGCTTTGAATAATAATGGCGTAGGCACTCTAATCGGTCTACCCATGAATATACTAGCGGTAGCTGTCTTTGTTTGTGCTTTTTCCCTCTTGTGGAAAAAAAGAAAGAGCTTATCTAGCTATGTGAAGGCTTCCTTAGCAGCAACACTTGGTCTAACGATTACTATGATCATTCTAAATGTCATTTATGCTGTGCCTCTCTATGCGAGGTTTGCTGGTTTTGATATTAATAAGGCATTTGGTCTTTCCAAGTATCTGCTGACTATGATTGTCCCTTTTAACCTATTAGAAGGAGTAATCTGGGCTGCTGTCTTTTGGCTAATTTACAAACTCTTACAGCCCGTTCTAAAACGCTATGAAAAATAAACAATCTTATCTAACAAAGGGCTCTTTTGCCCTTTTACTTTTCGTTATGCTAGGCTACATGGTCAAATTTTATCCCGAGCAGCTGACCAGCTTTGACACCCCGATTCAGACCTGGTTGCGGGGAGACTTGCCTGCAGCTTTGACGACTTTTTTCAAACTAGTGACCAGTGTGATTGATCCGATGGGGATTATCATCTGGGTTTCGGCTCTTGTCCTTTTTTTCCTTTACAAAAAATGGAAGCTGGAAGCTGCCTTGCTGGCGGGAAATCTGGTCTTACATGGGATTTTGATTAAGCTGATTAAACTCGTTTACCAAAGAAGCCGGCCCAGTCTTTCGCATTTGGTCAAAGAGGGTGGTTACTCTTTTCCGAGCGGGCATGCCATGGCGACAGCCGTTGTTGTTGGGACCTTGATTATCATTGCCCAGCAACGAATTCAAAACCAAAAAATCAAGCGATTGGTACAAGGTTTGCTCTTGCTCTTTATCTTCATGATTATGGCTTCCAGAGTCTATCTGGGAGTGCACTACCCGACAGATGTAATCGGAGGAGCCTTGATGGGCTTTGCCATTCTCAATATCGAATTTCCCTTTTATGACAAGCTGCGCTTTCAGTGGCGTTTCAAGGGAAAGCAGAAATAGCGTTTACTTTGATAAGAATAATCAATAAGAACAGAGTTACAGAGTCGAAAAATCATTTATGGCATAATTCTTGAGTTTTAGAATTCAAACTTAGTTTTAAGCATTTTGAATAATATCTTGAATAGATAGCTTGCAAAGTGATTTGAATTTTTTAGAAAAGACTTCAGGAGATTCTGGAATTGCTTGTGTAATCCATGACTTTATAATTGATAGAGTATAATTAACAAGTAATTCTTCAGTAAACTCTTTAGATAAACCCATTTTACTAGACAGTTGAATGTTTTGGCTAATCCAAGTCTTATATTGTTTCTTTAAAAAAAGTTCCCAATTAGGATCAGCTGCAGTTGAATAAAGATATTTTAGCCAGATTCTATTCTCAAAAATTAATGGTATTATTTCAGAAGCAAGGAAGTCAATAAAAAGAGCATTATCGGATCCATTTGAACCTGGTACAAAATCTAGCATTTTTGACATTATTCGTTCGTCAATGTCGTGATGAATAGCTTCAATTATTTCGTTAGGAGAGTTGAAATGATTTTTATAGATTGTTTGTCTTGCTATGCCTGCTTCTTCTGCAATCTCAGAAAAAGAAAAGTTAGATTTATCAGGATATTTTTCAGAAAGTCGAAAGAAAGCAGTGATAATATTTTCTCGCGTATCTTTGGTCATTGCCGTTATTCTCCTTGTCAGTCAATATGTAGCCTAGTACTTCTAATGTTATTAGTAAAAAATTATTTTAGTCTAAGTATAATTAATTAGATTCAATACTAACAAAAAAATTACAGTTTGTAAAAAATTTTCTAAATTGCTTTTGATTATTATGTAAAAGCAAGATATTTTGGCTACATTTTGTAAATTTTTGGTACTGGAAGTAGTATAATGAAAATGTTATTATGTAATTTATATTGTGTCTATGCTCTTTATCAAAATGGAAAATGTTGTCTAAAAGAGTATATGACTGGAAAAATCTTTAGGAATAGAAAGAGCTTTGAACAAATGAGACATAGTCATGAATAAATTAGAAAATATATCTGTAAAAAAACTGTTAGTTCAACTAATTATTCCCTCATTAGTTACAGCAATAGTAAGTGGATCTTATAATTTAGTTGATGGCATATTCATTGGACAGACCTTAGGGCTTGAGGGGAATTCCGCTAATACATATACATTTATGATATATGCCTTGGTCTATGCTTTTTCAGCTCTAGCAAGCGAAGGAACAGCATCCTTGTTGACAATCTCACTTGGCAAAAAGGATTACAAAAATGCCCGATTAATTTTAGATTCCTCTATCCAAGTTTCTTTAATTTTATCGATTCTACAGTCGATACTTTTGTGGTTTTTCTTAGAAGGCTTATTGATTATTTTTGGGGCACCACAAGAACTGTATCATTATGTTAAAGAATTTTGCCTTACATTTCTTATTGGAGCGCCTATATATTTTGTCACACACACTCTTTTGTACTGTTTGCGGGCTCAAGGTAAGATTAAAGAAGTTTTACATATCAATGCTATTTCATTTCTTGTGAATGCAGGGACTGGTGCAGTTCTAATTCTTGTATTTCATACTGGTTTTTTTGGATCAGCTTTATCTACAGTTCTGGCTAATCTTGCTGCACTTATCTTGACATTCAGAGAGTACACTGGAAAATCTAACGATTTAAAAATAGATTTGAAGAGCTTATTATTTATTGATAAAAAGCTTATTAATAAAATTATTGCAATGGGGCTGCCATTCTTTCTCACAACGGTCATATCTGTGATATTACTGATATTATATAATAGGGTTGCTTTTGATTATGCTGGTACTTATGGTATTGCTGCTTTATCTATAACTTCTTCAATCTATCGCTATATTATTTCTTTGATGAATGCTATTACAAATGGAGTTCAGCCTGTAATTAGTTTTAATTATGGTGCAAAAAATTATAGTAGAATAAAGCAATCACTTAGTCTTTCACTAATAATCAGCACAATTTTTTCTCTGTTCTTGTTCCTTGTAATTCAAATTTTTGCAGTGCAAATAGCTACACTTTTTAATTCAAGCGATCCGAAGTTTATAAAGTTTTCTAGTACAGCCTTAAGACTTGTTATGATTTCGTTACCTGTACAAGGAATCATCAATATCGGAACTAACTATTTTCAATATATTTCTTTCTCGCGGATATCTACTTTTTTAGTTATTCTGAGACAGATCATTTTTCAAATACCTTTAGCGTTATTTTTACCAATTTTGTTTGGAATAACTGGCCTGTGGTCCTCTTATTTTATTTCAGATTTTTTGATACTTGTGATTATAATGTTTTGGCTAAAATTTATGATGACTAAATTAAGAAACATTATGGAGGCATAAAATGACCTATATAGAGATGGGTAATTCTTTTAAACGATATAAATCAGGAGACAGCGAGATTGTCGCTAATAATAATATGAATTACAAAATAGATAAGAGAGACGATGTATATCTATAAAGAGATAATTTAATTTTATCTATTCTAGGTTAGGTTCTGTAGTAAATTTTTGTTTAAAAAATATAAACATGTTAGAAGCATTAAAATCTGTAGTTTGATTATATTTGTTTTATATATATTATTTGAGTATAATTATATCCCTTTTTCTTTATGGAAGAAGGGATTTTTCGAGTCACTGCCGGATCTTGTGGTAGAATGGAATGTATAAAAACTTATAACCTCTTAAACCTTTATTATTGGAAGTTTTTTAGAGAGTTAGCTAATCAATAAGGCTGTAGAAGTAAGTTTCGATTGCTTCTATCTTAGGAACAATCTTGCCATGAACTGGAGGGTAAGAAAGCTTTATATCTATAAGTGGAATGGAAGTTGCTCGGAAATGATATGAGTACATCATCAATGAAAGAGGTTTAATAATATAGCTTCTAAAACGAAGGGTAGTGTTCCGGCCTTTCTGATCCACTTTGTAAAAAGGAGGGTCATTTCCGTTTTGAATCAAGAAATCATACAGTCAGTTTTATCCCTTGTTGATACCATTCCATCTGGGCGCGTGGCGACCTATGGCCAGCTTGCTCGTTTAATTGGTCGGCCTAAAAATGCCCGCTTGGTGGGAAAGATTCTCAGTCAGTCGGACCTTTATGGCGGTATACATCCTTGCCATCGGGTAGTCAATGCAGCAGGGCGCCTCGCACCTGGCTGGGAAGACCAGAGACACTTGCTCTGGGCGGAGGGAGTGGACCTGAAGGCTAATGGCTGTGTGGATCTCAAGCTTTATCAG
>JABZYU010000005.1:0-38967 GCA_015264985.1 Streptococcus sanguinis
CATTGGGAGTATGATGGAAGAGACAGAGTTGTTTGGAAATCCATCTTTCTTTTTGGAAATCTTCTTGTTTCATAATGGAGCCAACACGGCTGAAATGAGTGAAAAAAGGACTGTAACGCAGGATTTCTTGCTTGAAGCAGCGGAGAGCAAGTTCGTATTCCTCACTTTTCATTTGATAAATATTTTGATCGATTTCAAAAGTAAGCAGCTGCCGTTCATGAAAAGTTAGGATTTCCAGTTCTTGCTCGCTCTGCTTTTCGCCATAGATACGGGCACCAGACCGAAAGATTTCGATTTCTTGGATTTGTTTTTCTAAATTCTCTTTTTCCTCTAGAAGGCGCTGATAGCGCTCCTCGATAAGCAGGTGCAGTTGAAAATGGTCCTTGTCAGATAGGATTTCTTTGATGTCTTCTAGAGAAAAATTCAGTTGACGCAGGTACTGAATGGAGTCAACCAGAGAAGATTGATTGATGTGGTAGTAGCGATAGTTGGTTTCTGGATCGACTTTATAGGGTTTTAAAAGACCGATTTGGTCATAGAATCGTAGAGTTTGGATGGAAATCTGATTTATTTGGGAAAACTCTCCGATACGCAAAATTTTTTTCATTTTTTAAAACCCTCTATTGACTCTCTAGTTACTAGAGATATTATACTATAATTGTGAAAATAATAACAATTAATGGAGGGTTTGCCATGAGAAATACAAAAATTCGTGCTGTTCAGTATGGCTGCGGCAAGATGTCTAAAGTGATTTTCAAGTATCTGCTGGATCACGGTGTAGAAATTGTCGGAGCTATTGATAACAATCCTGCTGTAGTAGGACAGGATGTTGGTGATTTTGCAGAGCTAGGCTATAAGACTGGTATCCTGATTTCTGATAATGCTGAACGTGTCTTTGAAGAGTGTGACGCAGACATTGCTATTGTCACCATTGCTTCCTATATGCCGGAAATGTATGATTTTTTTGAAACAGCCATCAAACATGGAGTTAATATCATCACGACCTGTGAGGAAGCTATCTATCCTTGGACGACATCGCCATCCGAAACAAACCGCTTGGACAAGCTGGCCAAAGAATATGGTGTCACAGTAATGGGCTCAGGCATGCAGGATATTTACTGGATTAATATGCCTTGCTTGGCTATGTCTGGCCTTAATCGCATTCAAAAGGTGAAAGGGATTGTCAGCTATAATGTGGAAGATTATGGTCTGGCTTTGGCAGAAGCGCATGGTGCTGGTTACGATTCAGAGCGATTTGAAAAGGAAATTGCCAGTGCTGAGAGTCTGCCGTCCTATATGTGGAATGCTGCTGAAGCTATTTGCTCTAAGATGAACTGGACCATTCAGGATATTTCGCAAAAAAGTGTTCCTTACATTTTGGATGAAGATGTTTATTCTGAAACGCTGGGTCGCACAGTTCCGGCGGGGCAAGTAACGGGTATGTCAGCTGTGACAACCATTCATACCCATCAGGGAATTGAGTTAGAAGTAGAGTGTATTGGCAAGGTCTATCGTGAAAATGACGGAGATATGTGTGATTGGGAAATTACTGGTGAGCCAAATCTAGCCTTTTCAGTCAGCAAGCCTGATACTGTAGCCTTGACCTGTGCCACTATCGTCAAT
Source organism: Streptococcus sanguinis (assembly GCA_015264985.1). Lineage (GTDB taxonomy): Bacteria > Bacillota > Bacilli > Lactobacillales > Streptococcaceae > Streptococcus > Streptococcus sanguinis_S. The sequence goes on from JABZYU010000005.1 coordinate 1,624, forward strand.
CGAATCCCTTCTGTGTTAGATGCACCGGCAGGTTATGTAACCTCAGAGTTGGCGCGTGACTTGGCCTATCCGACCTATCCGCTTCATACCTATGTGGAAAAATAGCAGAGCTTATAACTAAAACACACCTCCCGCATCAATTGGGAGGTGTGTTTTTAAGTATTAGTCTTCCTTTTTCTTTAAAAGTAAGAGTCCAGCTGCTCCTGCGATTAGGAGTCCAGCTAGTGCAAAGCTAGCAGTTTTTTCTTGGCTGCCGGTCTGCGGAAGGGTCTCACTCTTGTAGGTCAGGACTACCGTTTGAGCCGGTGGATTCACTGTAGCAGGCTTCCAGTCAAGGACAGTCTGACTTGGCGCTTGATAGGTTGGGTCAGGTGCCGCAGGACTTGGAAGATCTGTCAGCTCGGCCAACTGGCTGCCAAAGATAGCATTGGAGATCCAGCGGTAGAAGTGAACAGGGTGAAGCCGGTTGGTCGGATTACCAGCATAGACAAAGAGAGGCTGCTCTTTATAAGTACCGGCAATGGCTACGACTTTGTTTGCCAGTTGTTCATTGCCAGGCCACCAGCCAGCGATGTAGAAGTCACTGCCAGCAATGCTGGCAAGAGTCCTAAAGTTGGCAGGAATCTTAGCAATCCAGTTACCAGAGTTGGAGTAAAAGAGTCCATCCTTCTTGTAGCCGCTGGTCAGCGGGTCTTGGTCTTGAATAACGGCCTTCATCAGTCCTTCATAGTCACTGCCGTTCTTGAAGCGCTCAGCGTCAAATCCATCTAATATACCTAGTTTTTCCAAGCGCTGCATAGCAGAGCCTCCGACGACGATGGTTGGCTTGAGTCCGACAAGAGACTTATCATAGTTGTTGCTTTCAAGGACGATGACGTCCGCTTCTTCTGGGCTGTCAACGATTTCGAAGCCCATATTCTTCAGAGCTAAGGCAGTATGTGCTGGAGCGTCCACGCCTGCCCATGAGAATTGATGCGGTGGTGCGTAGATCTTGAGAGGTTTCAGAGTCGGCCCCTGTGGAATTTTATAGAGGGCGTCGCCGTAAATAGCATAACGATCTAGGAGGCTGGTAAAGGTCGGTGTATCAACGATGTAGCCGTCATCTGTCAGGTAGACCTTCTTACCTTCAGCAAGAGCTTTGTTGACGGCCTTGACCGCGCTCTCAGACGTATTGGCAATGACGTAATAAGGCGCTTTATGATCAACCTGACTGGTACGTGCAGCACGGAGAGCTGTCACGTCGCCTAGCTTGCCTTCAAAGAGTTTGTCGCCAAAGACTGGCTGGGCTTTGAAACCTTTCATATCAGGGAAATTGACGACTAATTCCGCATACATAGCTGCCCACTTGGATTCATTTGAGCCTTTGTAGAGGACATGGTTGGCATAGCCGCGCTTGGCCTGTGCCATATCGACAACCAAATCACCTTTTTTATAGTTGCCGCTGTCTTCCTTGAGTTCTTTGACAAGGACACCGTTGCGCTTGAAATAGTCAATCATATTAAAGGCTTCTTGGGTATCGTTGTCCTTGTCCACTCCCATTGGGATGACATAGTAGTCTGGGAAGAATTTTTCTTGGCCTTTTTTAATCCGGCCGATGACCTGACCATCAGGTCCGACGAGTTCATTTTCTGCCTTAGGATCTTCGACTTTATTGATACCGCGCAGGTAGAAGTTGAGGCGCATCTCCATGAGCTTGTCTGGGTTTTGGGCTAGATAGTCAAGGCCTCCTAGAACTGCGTAATATCCAGCCTTGTAGGACTCTTGATTGCCCTCGGGAATTTCGATGGTATGTCCCAGGATGCCATGGTACATAGAATAAACCGCTGTGTAGCCGGAGAAGGAATCGTCCCATCCGTCTCCCCAGTCCAGTTTTGGAATGATGTATTTGTCGTAGCCAGAGTTGGCAACGCCGGCCCGTCCCATATGATGGGCGTTGTCCAGCATGAGGTCAGCTAAAAGGTCATATTCAAAGTTAGGATCGTGAGGCGGGGTTGCCGGCTCAATCAGGAATTCCTTGACAAAGCCGTGGATATCATAGAGGGCAATTGGGTTCCATTTGTTAATCAATCCAGCAACGGTACGGGTTTCAGGATTGGCTTGGTAGCCAGTATCACGGTTAGGGTCAAGGCCATTGGCCAGTGCCCGAGTGTTGAGGACATCGCCGTCAGGGTTCTCTGTAAAGTCAAAGAGGAAGATAAACTTCTTCAGTAAATCTTGGATTTTGAGAGTGACAAGTTTTTCAGAACCATCGGCAGCGGTTGTTTTGAAGCTGACTTGGTCTTTGGTGGCAAAGGTCTTAAATAGACCTGTGATAATATCAATAGCAGGCTGTTCATCAGCGTGGGTGTTGTTAATGAGCACAGGTAGTTTATAGTCTAAGTTGCCATTTTTGAGAGCTGCCAGCATTTCTGCTGGTTTGGTCAAGGTCTGTGGATTAGTTGTGCTGAGGTAGTCGTCAATGCTCTTTTGGTCAGAGCTGATGATACCCAGCTTGATATCGCGACCCTGAGCACTCTTTCCGATGTTCTCAATCTGTACCAAGCGATCGGTCTTGGCATCCTGTCTGCTCTTTTCGATGGATGCCAGCATCTCCTCATGGCTGTGGAAGTCTTCATAAGGGCGCAAGATGATATTTTTACGAATGGTCAGTCCTAGGTCCTGACTCCTACCAACCAGTTCATGGCTGCCAATGAAGTTTCGATAGGTCCGGCGAATATTATGGGGAGAGCGCAGGCTGAGATCGTCTCCGAAAAGCTTTTGAAACTGCAGATTCAGATGAAGATCGTTCCCGTCGGCCTTTTCCTCAATTGTGACAAAGGGTTGGCCAGTAAAGGTGCCGCTGTCCATGTTCCAGGTTTTCCAGTCGGCAATCGGTTTATTGTCCAGAGTCCAGGTCAGCTTGCCCGCCTGAGAAGCCTGTCCTTGGACGGTTTCCTTGAGCTCTGCAGGCTCGGACATATAGACAGTGCTGTCAGCCAGCTGGGTCTTGGCTTCTTCAGAAGCAGCTGCTCTTGTTTGAGCTGCTGCAGAGACAGCTGGATTGTCCGCTGCAGGAGCAGGAGTCTGTTCTTTTTCTCCTGTCTGATTTGGAACAGCTTGAGCAGCTTCTGTCGCAGGAGTTACAGCCTCTATCTGATTGGCGGCTGGCTGTGACTCAGTGCTGTTCTGCTGGTCAGCTACGGCCCTGCCCTGAGCTAAGACAGCCATCAATACAGCGGCTGATAAACTCAAGGCCTGAGTATAGAGACGCTTCTTGTATGAATCGTTCATTAGGAAATCTCCTTTGTGTAAAATATTCTATATTTAGTATAACAAATATAGAAAGCGCTTTCAAATGAAAATAGAAAAAACATACAAAGTTGCCCAAAATGGTCTCTCAGATGAATTGCTGAGCGTAGGAGAATTTTCCTTGTTTCAAGTGCTATTTGCAATATCCGAACCTTCTGCCTTTATTTTCTGAAATAGTATACAAAATCCTCGAATTTATGCTACAATGAGACAAACTAAAAATGATTGGAGCCAAGCATGAAAGCAATTATTACCGTTATCGGAAAAGATAAAACAGGGATTGTAGCCGGAGTTTCCACTAAGATTGCGGAGCTGGGGCTGAATATTGATGATATTTCCCAAACCGTTTTGGAGGAATATTTTACCATGATGGCCTTGGTGTCCAGCGATGAAAAGCAAGATTTTACGGCCCTTCGCAATGAGTTTGAAGCTTTCGGTCAAGAGCTCAACGTTAAAATCAACATTCAAAGCGCAGCCATTTTTGATGCCATGTACAATATCTAAGGAGTGAAGGATGGATATTAGACAAGTAACAGAAACCATTGCCATGATTGAGGAACAGAATTTTGATATTCGGACCATCACCATGGGCATTTCACTCTTAGACTGTATCGACACAGATATTAATCGGGCGGCGGAGAAGATTTACAAAAAAATAACGACCAAAGCGAAAGACCTTGTGGCAGTTGGGGATGAAATTGCTGCAGAGCTTGGGATTCCCATCGTCAATAAGCGGGTCTCAGTGACTCCGATTTCTCTGATTGGGGCAGCGACAGATAGCAGAGACTACGTGCCTCTGGCCAAGGCTTTAGACAAGGCAGCCAAGGAAATCGGCGTTGACTTTATCGGTGGTTTCTCGGCCTTGGTCCAAAAGGGCTATCAAAAAGGCGATGAAATTCTCATTAACTCTATTCCACGTGCTTTGGCTGAGACGGACAAGGTCTGCTCCTCTGTCAATATCGGCTCAACCAAAACTGGTATTAATATGACAGCTGTTGCGGATATGGGGCGGATTATCAAGGAAACCGCTCAGTTATCTGATATGGGTGCGGCCAAGTTGGTCGTCTTTGCCAATGCGGTAGAAGACAATCCTTTCATGGCAGGCGCCTTTCACGGTGTCGGCGAAGCAGATGTGGTCATCAATGTTGGTGTTTCTGGGCCCGGTGTTGTCAAACGGGCCTTGGAAAAGGTCCGTGGTGAGAGCTTTGACGTGGTCGCTGAAACGGTCAAGAAAACGGCCTTCAAAATCACTCGTATCGGTCAGTTGGTCGGTCAGATGGCCAGCGAGCGTCTGGGCGTCAAGTTCGGGATTGTTGACTTGAGTCTGGCTCCAACACCGGCGGTCGGAGATTCAGTGGCCCGTGTCTTGGAAGAAATGGGCTTGGAAACAGTCGGTACTCATGGTACGACAGCGGCACTTGCCCTGCTCAATGACCAAGTCAAAAAAGGCGGTGTCATGGCCTGCAATCAGGTGGGCGGACTATCTGGTGCATTCATTCCTGTTTCTGAAGATGAGGGCATGATTGCAGCTGTGCAAAATGGCTCGCTCAATCTAGAAAAGCTGGAAGCTATGACAGCTATCTGCTCGGTCGGTTTGGATATGATTGCCATCCCAGAGGCGACACCTGCTGAAACCATCGCGGCTATGATTGCGGATGAAGCAGCTATTGGCGTTATCAATCAAAAGACGACAGCTGTGCGGATTATTCCCAAGGGCAAGGAAGGCGATATGATTGAATTTGGCGGACTCTTGGGAACAGCTCCAGTCATGAAGGTCAATCAGGCTTCGTCAGCTGCCTTTATTGCGCGGGGCGGTCAGATTCCAGCGCCCATTCACAGCTTTAAAAACTAAAAAGCTAGATTTAAAACAGCTTTTAAGAAAGCATCATAAAAGACAGCTATTCAGTTTCCGAGTAGGAGTTTGCGGGATTGAATCTAGCTGGATGCTTGAAATGTAGGGGATTATAAGGAGATTGTTTAGGTCATGAATAAAAGAGAGCTAGCTGAGCTGGCCCTTGATTTAGGTTTGGATTTTGATAAAGAGAGCGGCATTATATATGGCCGTAGAAGGGATTATGCTTTTTATCTAGAGACCATAACAGATGGCGATGAATTTGCGATTTTTTTCTCGGTCAGATGTGAGCAAGGTTATATCGGTCGAGATACCTTGGAAGCTCTGATTAACGATTCCGAGGTTTTGATTGATTTTGAGAGAGCTGGCTACAGCCTAGCCTGTCAGATTTTGGCTGATCAGGATCGGGATTTGCTGCCGGATATTTTGGAGGAGGCTATCGAGGACTGCACCCGCTACTTTGAGGAGCAAGGGCTGGTTAGTGCCTGTGAGAAAACCGGTGAAACCGGAGAGGTCGACCTGTATCAGTTCAAAGGAGATTGGCTCTTTCTCACGCCATCTAGCTATGAGCGGATGGTTTCCATCTCACAGGATAAGGTGACAAAGCGCTCCCTTCCTCATCAAAATCCGCAGAAAATACATTATTTTCTGGGTGTTCTCGGAGCATTCTTGACGAGCTTACTTGGTGCATGTCTTGTCTTCTTTTTGACAGGTGCATCCTTGGCCATGGGCTTCATATCAGGTTTTACACTGCTATTTAGCATTGCTTGCTATGAAAAATTTGTCAAAGGTATTTCTGTTTTGGGAATTGTAGTGAGTTTCTTTTTTACTTTAGCGATGAGCTTTTTAGCTGTTCAAATCGGTTATGCCAATTCTTTTTACCAAGGGGAAGGCAATATTTTGCAAGCCGTTATCGCTATTAATAAAGCCGCTTTATCCGGACAGTTTGGCATTAATTATTGGCTCCATTATCTGTTCATTGTTCTTGGATGTGTCAGTGCCGTCAAAGTTCATATTAAGTCTCTATAGTTGATTAGATGCTAACTTCACAGCGAGCCGCTGTCTATCATAGCGGAGAACTGAGTTCTCCCTCTTCTTTATCATAAAGAATTCGAAGGCCTTTTTCAAAATATACTATAACAAACAAAAATAAAAGAGGTAAACTATGTCAAAAACAAGACTCTATGTTATCCGTCATGGCAAGACCATGTTCAATACTATCGGTCGGGCTCAAGGTTGGTCTGATACCCCGCTGACTGCTAAAGGGGAGCGCGGTATTCGTGAGCTGGGTATCGGATTGCGAGAGTCGGGTTTGCCTTTTGTCAAGGCTTTTTCCAGTGATAGCGGCCGGACCATTCAGACCATGGGGATTATCCTAGAGGAGCTGGGCCTGACTGGCCAGATTCCCTATCGCTATGACAAGCGCATCAGGGAGTGGTGCTTTGGCAGTTTTGATGGTGCTTATGGTGGTGAGCTCTTTCATGGTGTTATCCCACGAGTTCTTAAGACGGATAATTACAAAGAACTCAGTTGGCCCGATTTGGCGAATGGTCTGGTAGAAGTGGATACAGCTGGCTGGGCTGAGCCTTGGGACAAGCTTAGCGGTCGGATTTTAGAAGGGTTTGAAGCCATTGCTAGAGAGGTGGAGTCCTCAGGCGGTGGCAATGTTCTGGTCGTCAGCCACAGTATGACCATTGGTACCTTGGCTTATCTGGTTGATGAGAATATCACGAAAAATCCTAATGTCGATAATGGCAGTGTCACAGTGCTGGAGTATGAAAATAGCCGCTTTAGCATTCAAGCTCTGGGTGATGTGTCTTACCGTCAGGTCGGCGCAGCCATATTAGACCGAGAAAATCAAGAATGAGTAGGAGTTTTGAAACTCCTGCTTTTTGCTTTGAAAGCCAGATGGCGCCAATTTCTTCATAAAATGGTATAATATGAAAAGAACAACGGAGGAAATGAAATGGCAAAAACAAGATTATACTTGGTTCGTCATGGCAAAACCATGTTTAATACTATCGGCCGGGCTCAAGGCTGGTCTGATACCCCATTGACTGAAGTCGGGGAACGTGGCATTCATGAGTTGGGCATCGGCCTGAGAGAAGCTGGGCTTGATTTCAAATTGGCCCGTTCCAGCGACAGCGGCCGAACTATTCAGACCATGGGAATTATTCTAGAGGAACTGGGCCTGACAGATCAGATTCCTTATACCTTTGACAAACGGATTCGCGAATGGTGCTTTGGTAGCTTTGATGGTGGTTATGATGGAGAACTCTTTATGGGTGTGATGCCCCGGGTTTTCAATATTGAGCATGTTCATCAGCTTAGCTATGCTGAGTTGGCAGAAGGTCTTGTAGAAGTCGATACAGCTGGCTGGGCGGAAAACTGGGAAAAGCTCAGCGGCCGAATCTGGGAAGGCTTTTCAGCCATAGCTGAGGAGCTGGAAGCTGCTGGTGGTGGCAATGCTCTGGTCGTCAGCCACGGCATGACCATCGGAACCTTTGTCTATCTAATCAATCGAACTCGGCCTCATGGTTTGGACAATGGTAGTGTGACGGTTGTAGACTATGAAGACGGTAAATTCACAGTAGCTTGCGTCGGAGACATGTCTTATCGAGAGGCCGGTGCCAAAGTAATGGAGGAAGAAGTTGAAGCGCGCTAAACATCGCAAAGAAAAGAGAAAATCGAAGTCTAAGAAGATTGGGTTGACACTTTTGTTGTTAATCGTCTTGTGTCTGGCAGCTGGAGGAACGGCGATTTATTTCCGTCCGTCCTTGTTACAAGATCTGCTTGCAAAGATTCAGTTTTCGGGTTCGTCTAGTAGTTCTGCTACGAAGGGCTCTTCTAGCTCAGAGAGTTCACAGTCTGATTTGCCCAAGGTGTCTTCTACTGACTGGAATTTGATTTTGGTCAATCGTGACAACCAGCAAGAAGAAAAAACACCTGATCTGACTCAGATTGGAGAGGTCCAGGTCGATAGCCGCATTGCTGAAAATACTCGGCAATTCCTAGCAGCAGCCCAGGCGATAGCTCCTGAAGAAACTTTAATCTCTGGCTATCGCAGCCGAGCTGAGCAGGAGGAACTCTATAACGAAAAAGTTGCTGGGGAAGTTGCCAAAGGCTTGTCAAATGAAGAAGCAGTCAGCATCGTGCTGAAGCAGGTGCAGCTTCCAGGAGCCAGCGAGCATCAAACGGGCTTGGCTATTGATATGAGCGCTCCAGAAGGCCAGGAGGATGAATTGGCAGCTAAGATTGCCCAACTAGCTCCGCAGTATGGCTTTGTCCTTCGCTATCCAGATGGCAAGAGCGACATTACTGGAGTTGACTTTGAGAACTGGCATTACCGCTATGTCGGTGTGGAGAATGCCCAGTATATGCAGAAGCATAATCTTGTTCTGGAAGAATATATCGCCCTACTCAAGGAAGCGGGGAAATAAAAAAGTAAGTCAGGTGTTCCTGGCTTTTTTTATGCTGATTTATCAGGATGTAGGTCTATAATCACTTATGCTTCTGACTTAAAGCAGCTTTAGCTGAAGCATTGATAGATAAAAATGAATCATTTTTTGTAAAAAATATTTATAAATCCTTGACAACTATATCGAACTGCGATATAATTTTTTATATCAAGGTTCGATATATCGAGGTGAAAGTGAGATGAGAAGATGAGTGGATTGACAGAAAAACTTAGGAGAGTCTATGTGCCAATGACAGAGACAGGTTTTTATATCCTCTTCTGTCTTCAGAAAGAAAGGCATGGCTACAGTATTACTCAAAAAGTCAAGGAGCTGACAGAGGGACAGCTATCTATCAGCCCTGGAACCATGTACGGAACCTTGGCAAAGATGGAAAAAGATGGTCTGATTGCCTTTGTTCGTGAGGAAGAAAAGAGAAAACTCTATTCTATCACGGAGCTTGGAAGACAGATTTTAGAGTTGGAAATCCAGCGGATTGAGCGCCTTTACCGCAATAGTAAGGAGGAAGTTTGATGGAAAAGAAAATTGTCTATAAAATCTTTACCATTGCAGACTATGACAGAGAAGCAGCTTATTTTAAAAAAATGCACATCCAGGGCTGGAAATTGAAGAAAGTAAGTTATTCTCCCTTTCTTGTTGCGGTTCGTTATACTTTTGAAGCCTGTCCGCCTCAGGAAGTGGCCTATCAATTGGATTTTCGCCCCATGAAGAAGGCGGAGCAAGAATCCTATTACCAACTGTTTGAGGATTGTGGCTGGAAGCATATTACAAACTTTAATCAGTTTTCTTATTTCTGCAAGCCGGTTTCTCAGCTTGATGCAGACAGCGATCTTGAAATCTATAATGATGCTTGGTCTAAGCTAGAAATGGTCAAGCGTTTGCTTGTATGGCGATTTTTGCCAGCCATCATGGTTTTGTGTGTCACGACTTATCTCATTCTAGATATTTCCCAGAAAAGTTTGAAAGCAAGTCTGTTATTCAAATCAATCTTAGCAATAGACTGTCTTATATTGCTCATTCTGTTCTGTCAACTGGTCCATATTGCCTTGCGTTTTTGGAAAATGAGGCAGGAACTGAAAGACTGATTGCAGTTTTGTTAAATACTCTTGTGAAAGCGAGGAAAACAATGAAAAAGACCATTATTGAAGTGCAAGGCTTGAAAAAGAAATTCAAGGAACAAGAAGCCTTAGCAGGAATTGATTTTTCCATCCGAGAGGGAGAAATCTTTGGCTTCCTAGGACCATCTGGATCTGGTAAAACGACGACTATCAATATCTTGACTGGTCAGTTGTCTGCAGATGCTGGGACAGCTCATGTGCTGTCTGCACCGGTTGAGGATTTAAAGGCAGAAGTGCTGGAGCAGATTGGGATTGTCAGCGATGGCAGCGGTTTTTATGAAAAGATGTCACTTTATAAAAATCTCAAAGCTTATGCTATGCTCTTTGGGGTTAAGATGACAGAAGTCGATGAACTTCTCCGAAAAGTGGGGCTTTATGATAGTCGCAACAAGGTGGCGGAAAAACTATCTACCGGTATGAAGCAGCGCATGTTACTGGTGCGTGCCTTGATTAACCGACCTAAACTGCTCTTCTTGGATGAGCCAACCAGTGGTTTGGACCCGTCAACCTCTCGCACCATTCACGAATTGCTGCTGGAACTAAAAGCGCAGGGGACAACTATTTTTCTGACGACCCATGACATGCAGGAAGCTACCCTCTTGTGTGATCGCTTGGCCTTGCTAAGTAAAGGAAAACTAGTCGAAGTAGGCAGTCCGCATGAGATAATCCAAAAGTATAATACAGATAAGAGGGTTCGTTTAGAATATGAAGATTTGACGACGAAGACAGTTACCTTTGATGAACTGCAAGGTGGTTTGGATTTGTCCAATGTTATCAGTATTCATTCCTGCGAACCAACTTTGGAAGATGTTTTCATCACTTTGACAGGAGGTACCTTAAATGTCTAATAAATTAAAAGGTATGATTTGGCTGAGAGGTCAAGTGACACTAGCTAATAAAAGTATTCTATTGCAGGTTTTTATGCCGATTTTCCTCATTTTTCTCTATAAATTTATTTTTTCTCTGAATGGAGCAGGTAAGGAAATTGGAGTGGATAAACTAGCTATTATGTTGCTTACGATCTCTCTGCCTTTCTCTCTAGCCATGTCAGTTGGAACACCCATTATCATCATTCTAGCTGAGGAAAGAGAAAAACATAATTTGCAAAGTTTGCGCTTGGCTGGTGTGACAGCTGGTCAATACATTCTCTCTGCTTTAATCTGGCCAGCGATTATTGGGATTTTTTATATCGTTATTACCCCAATTTTGGTGGGAGCCAAGCTTTCTAATCAGGTATTCAGCTATAGTTTGGTTCTCTTATTGACCATGCTGGTCTTAATTTTCTTCTTTTTAATGGTTGGTCTGTTTTGTAAAAATCAGGTTATGGCACAATCCCTTAGTGTTCCAGCCATGCTCTTGGCGGCATTTATTCCTATGTTTTCAAATATGAGCGAGGATTTATTTAAGGTGCTGCGTTATAGCTTTATGGGCCTCTTTACTAGTTATATGAAAGATTGGTCTCATTTCCATTTATGGAGCGGAGAATTTTTGGCTCTTCTAGTTTGGTTGCTTCTTTTTTCAGGAATTTCTTTCTATTTGATGCGCCGTTTGCAAATCTTGGACGACTAATCTAGGTCGCTAGACTGATTTTTAGCACTCTTGTAAAAAGAGTGCTAATTTTTTGAGTTTTTGTCTTGACTTTGGAGTAGAAGAGTGTATAATAGAATCATGAGTTAGCACTCAAGGTGATTGAGTGCTAATTGACAGCAGAATCTTGATTGGAGGTGATGCCGTGGTCACGGAGCGTCAAAATGAGATTTTGAATTTGATTATTGATATCTTTACCAAGACTCACGAGCCGGTCGGCTCCAAAGCCCTGCAGGATTCCATCAATTCCAGTAGCGCCACTATCCGAAACGATATGGCGGCTTTGGAAAAGCAGGGACTTCTGGAAAAGGCGCATACGTCCAGCGGCCGTAAGCCGAGCGTGGCTGGTTTTCAGTACTTTGTCAAGCATTCTCTGTCCTTTGATCGTCTCGCTGAGAATGAACTTTATGAGGTTATCAAAGCCTTTGACCATGAGTTTTTCAACTTGGAGGACATTCTTCAACAGGCAGCGGACCTTTTAACCAAGCTCAGTGGATGCACGGTTGTTGCACTGGATGTAGAACCCAGTCGGCAGCGTTTGACAGCTTTTGATATTGTTGTGCTCAGTCAGCACACGGCTCTGGCAGTCTTCACCTTGGATGAGTCCAATACCATCACTAGTCAGTTTATGATTCCGCGCAACTTCTTAAAAGAAGACCTGGATAGGCTTAAAGGCCTAGTAAGGGAGCGGTTCTTGGGACAGACAGTGCTGGACATCCATTACAAGATTCGGACGGAAATTCCGCAGATTATCCAGCGCTATTTCACCACGACGGACAATGTCATCCAGCTCTTTGAGCATATCTTTGGTGATATTTTCAAGGAAAATGTGATTCTGTCTGGCAAGGTTCAGCTCTTGGAATTCTCAGACCTGACGGCTTATCAGTTTTTTGATGACCCGCAGAAAGTAGCATTTGAAATTCGCGACAGCTTGGCCGAAGATCAGATGCAAAGCGTGCGCGTGGCAGATAGTAGAGAAAGCTGTTTGGCTGATTTGACACTAATTTCCAGCAAATTCCTGATTCCTTATCGAGGATTTGGAGTGCTGGCGGTTGTCGGTCCGGTCAATCTTGACTACCAACGACTGGTCAGTCAGATGAATGTCGTCAACCGCGTGCTGACTATGAAACTGACTGACTTCTACCGCTATCTGAGCAGCAATCACTATGAAGTCCATTAAATATAGTATAAATATTCCTAAAGAGGAGGTGCCTTGTGGCAAAACATAAACAAGAAGAACATCCAGAAGATGTAGAAGTAAAAGAGGAAGTTGTAGAAACAGCTGAACAGGCTGAATCAGCAAGCCCTGAAAAATCAGAATTAGAACTAGCCAATGAGCGGGCAGAAGATTTTGAAAACAAATATCTCCGCGCTCATGCAGAAATGCAGAACATTCAGCGCCGAGCAAATGAAGAACGCCAGCAGCTGCAAAGATACCGCAGCCAGGACTTGGCAAAAGCTATCTTGCCTTCGATAGATAATCTGGAGCGCGCGCTTGCCGTTGAAGGTCTGACAGATGATGTCAAAAAAGGACTGGAAATGGTGCAGGAAAGCTTGATTCATGCTCTCAAAGAAGAGGGCATCGAAGAAATCCCAGCTGACGGAGCTTTTGACCATAACTATCACATGGCTATTCAAACCGTTCCAGCTGACGATGAGCACCCAGCTGACACCATCGCACAGGTCTTCCAAAAAGGCTACAAACTTCATGACCGTATCCTGCGCCCAGCAATGGTAGTGGTCTATAACTAGGCTAGAAAACTTGAAAAATCTTGTCCGAAACGACAATAAACTATGAAGAGAGATAAAAAATTGTTCAGCTTTGCAATAGTGCGCGAAGCGAACCAAAGAGTATTGAAAATAAATTAAAGTAAAAAGAGGTAAAAATATGTCTAAAATTATCGGTATTGACTTAGGTACAACAAACTCAGCAGTTGCAGTTCTTGAAGGAACTGAAAGCAAAATCATTGCAAACCCAGAAGGAAATCGTACAACACCATCTGTAGTGTCATTCAAAAATGGTGAAATCATCGTTGGTGATGCGGCAAAACGTCAAGCAGTGACAAACCCAGATACAATCATTTCCATCAAATCAAAAATGGGAACATCTGAAAAAGTAGCTGCCAATGGCAAAGAATACACTCCGCAAGAAATCTCAGCTATGATTTTGCAATACTTGAAAGGCTACGCAGAAGAATATCTTGGTGAAAAAGTCAGCAAAGCGGTTATCACAGTTCCAGCCTACTTTAACGATGCGCAACGTCAGGCGACTAAAGACGCTGGTAAAATCGCTGGTCTTGAAGTAGAACGTATCGTTAACGAACCAACTGCAGCAGCTCTTGCTTACGGTCTTGACAAACAAGATAAAGAAGAAAAGATCTTAGTCTTTGACTTAGGTGGCGGTACATTTGACGTTTCAATCCTTGAGTTGGGTGATGGTGTCTTTGATGTACTGGCAACTGCTGGTGACAACAAACTTGGTGGTGATGACTTTGACCAAAAGATTATCGACCACATGGTGGCTGAGTTCAAGAAAGAGAACGGCATCGACTTGTCAAATGATAAGATGGCGCTTCAACGCTTGAAAGATGCAGCTGAAAAGGCTAAGAAAGACCTTTCAGGTGTGACTTCTACTCAAATCAGCTTGCCGTTTATCACAGCTGGCGACGCTGGACCTCTCCACTTGGAAATGACTTTGACTCGTGCTAAATTCGACGATTTGACTCGTGACTTGGTAGAGCGCACTAAAGAACCAGTTCGCCGTGCTCTTTCTGATGCAGGCTTGAGCTTGTCAGAAATCGACGAAGTAATCTTGGTTGGTGGTTCAACTCGTATTCCTGCAGTTGTGGAAGCTGTTAAAGCTGAAACTGGTAAAGAACCAAACAAATCAGTGAACCCTGATGAAGTAGTTGCTATGGGTGCGGCAATCCAAGGTGGTGTCATCACTGGTGATGTCAAAGACGTTGTCCTTCTTGACGTAACACCATTGTCACTTGGTATCGAAACAATGGGTGGTGTCTTCACAAAACTTATCGATCGCAACACTACAATCCCAACTTCTAAATCACAAGTCTTCTCAACAGCAGCAGACAACCAGCCAGCCGTTGATATCCACGTTCTTCAAGGTGAACGTCCAATGGCAGCACAGAACAAGTCTATTGGTCAGTTCAACTTGACAGGTATCCCAGCTGCACCTCGTGGTATCCCACAAATCGAAGTTACTTTCGATATTGATAAGAACGGTATCGTATCTGTTAAAGCTAAAGACCTTGGAACTCAAAAAGAACAAACAATTGTTATCCAATCTAACTCAGGTTTGACTGATGAAGAAATCGACCGCATGATGAAAGATGCAGAAGCAAACGCTGAAGCAGATAAGAAACGTAAAGAAGAAGTTGACCTTCGTAACGAAGTAGACCAAGCTATCTTTGCGACTGAAAAGACTATCAAGGAAACTGAAGGCAAAGGCTTCGACGCAGAACGTGACGCTGCCCAAGCTGCTCTTGATGAACTTAAGAAAGCGCAAGAAGACAATAACTTGGACGACATGAAAGCGAAATTGGAAGCTCTCAACGAAAAAGCTCAAGCACTGGCAGTGAAACTCTATGAGCAAGCTGCTGCGGCTCAACAAGCCCAAGCAGGAGCAGAAGGAGCTGAAAACACAGGCTCAACCAAGGCGGATGATGATGTCGTAGACGGAGAGTTTACTGAGAAGTAAAATAGTCCAGTGGACTATTTTATCCCGAGCTTGAAAATCAGGAAATCGCTATGGCGACTTGCCTAAACGCCTTATTAGTTCTAAAACAAAGTATAATCGACTTTGTTTTAGAACGTCGTAATGATAGGAAGAAATCCAGAGGTTGCAACCCAGCCTCTGTTTTTCGCTAAACTAGAGGGTGACGCTTATGAAGAAAGTGCTCTGTTTAATTTATCCTAATTTTTCACTTTATGAAGTAGTTAGTCTGACCAGTACTTTAGCTCTATCTTTTGGTGTTGAGGTTGATTATGCTAGTTCAGATAGAAATGTTATAAGAACAGAAGATGGATTAGCCTGTCAACCTACTAGAACACTGGATGAAGTAGTTATAGAAGACTATTCTTGTGTTATTTTGCCAGGGATGATAAATATTGCCCCTGCTTTGCATGATGAAAAATTGATTTCTTTCCTAAGAAGTTTGAAGCAGCAAGAAGTTTTAATTGCAGCTATTTCCTCAGCGCCCATTTTATTGGCTAAAGCTGGTTTGTTGAACGATACGAGATTTACTGGTGGGATTTGGCAAAATTTCTTTGACTATTTTGAATTTCTTCCGCGTGAAAATTTCAAAGCTCAAGCTGTTCTGCAAGATAAAAACATCATTACAGCTGTTGGCTTTGCACATCAAGCGTTTGCAAGAAAAGTGCTTCTTAGTCTAGGTTTGGTAGATAATGCTGACAACTATTTTAAAGAACGGAATCAGTATCCGGAAGAGGACTTGATATTCACTTTATCAGAAGAAGAGTTTGCTGAAATGAAGCATGAATTTGAAAATACCCTCTGATCAATATTTTCTAAAATTTAAAGAAAGGAACATGGGTGTTCGCAACTGAACACGGGTTCCAAAAATTCTGACTCAATATAAAAGAAAGGAACTGAACCCGACCTAAATTCTCGGAAAAAAGAGAAATCAGCCTAGGAGCATCGCTCCGTCGTCTGATTTCCTATTTTTCAGTCGAATTTTACGGTCTTGGTATCTTACATGAACAATACAGAATTTTATGACCGTCTAGGTGTCTCTAAGAATGCTTCTCAGGATGAGATCAAGAGAGCCTATCGGAAATTATCTAAAAAGTATCACCCCGATATTAATAAAGAAGCTGGGGCGGAGGACAAATACAAAGAAGTCCAAGAGGCTTATGAAACGCTGAGCGACGAACAAAAGCGGGCAGCCTATGATCAATACGGTGCAGCGGGAGCTAATGGTGGCTTTGGCGGCGGTGCAGGCGGCTTCGGTGGCTTTGATGGCTCCGGCTTTGGTGGCTTCGAAGACATTTTCTCTAGCTTCTTTGGTGGCGGTGCTTCGCGTAATCCTAATGCTCCGCGCCAAGGGGATGATCTTCAGTATCGTGTGAATCTCCGCTTTGAAGAAGCCATTTTCGGGGCTGAGAAGGAAATCAAGTATAACCGTGAAGCGACTTGTCATACCTGTGCTGGGTCTGGTGCCAAGCCGGGGACTAGTCCTGTTACCTGTGGCCGCTGTCATGGCTCAGGTGTCATCAATGTTGATACCCAGACACCGCTTGGCATGATGCGTCGCCAAGTGACCTGTGATGTCTGTCACGGTCGAGGAAAAGAAATCAAAAGTCCTTGTGAAACCTGTCATGGAACGGGGCATGAAAAACAGGCTCACAGCGTCAAGGTGAAAATCCCTGCTGGTGTGGAAACTGGTCAGCAGGTCCGTCTGTCTGGTCAAGGTGAAGCAGGCTTTAATGGCGGTCCTTATGGTGACCTTTATGTCGTGGTCCAAGTTGAGCCGAGTGATAAGTTTGAGCGAGATGGCTCTACCATTTACTACAAGCTCAATCTCAACTTTGTCCAAGCAGCTCTTGGTGACAGCGTTGATATTCCAACTGTTCACGGGGATGTTGAGCTGAATATTCCAGAAGGAACACAGACTGGCAAGCGTTTCCGTCTGCGTGGTAAAGGAGCACCGAGTCTGCGTGGTGGAAACATGGGTGACCAGTATGTTACTGTCAATGTTGTGACACCGACTGGCCTCAACGACCGTCAAAAAGCGGCCCTCAAAGAATTTGCGGAAGCAGGGAATATCTCGGTCAATCCTAAGAAAAAAGGCTTCTTCGACAAAATGAAAGATGCCTTGGAAGATTTGTAATCATATAAAAAGGAGCAGCCTAATGCTGTTCTTTTTATGTTTTCTAGAAGGGCATTGAGCGCATGCAGTCAAGGGAAAGAACCACTTTGACCAGCCTTTTAATCAAAAGAAATTCACCATAAAAAGCGTAAAGAGGTTTTCTCTATTTATTTTTACAAAAATAAATGATTTTTTTAAGCAAAATCTATTGTAAAAATTTCCTAAAAGATATATGATAATACTAAGTGTATAAAACGCATCTTTTTAGCATGCTGAGGAGTCTGCTAGAGAGATATTGGGAGATTTGCTTTATACATTTTAGGAAAAAGGGGATTTATAAAGTGAAACGTTTTGAAAAAGTGCAGGAGCGAATTCAGAAATATTCGATTCGCAAATTGTCTGTCGGTGTGGGCTCAGTTGCCATTGCAGCTCTGATTTTTGGGAGCTCTTTGTCCAGTTCGACAGTTGCTGCGGATGAAGTAGGAGGCGGTGCGACTGCTCATTATAGCTATGTCGAAGAACAAGAGCTAACAGAGCAGGAAAAAGGGCTGATTAAGAAAGGTCTGCCTGAAAATCTGCAAACAGGGGAAAATTATTACCTGATTTATCGGAAGCAAGATGGGCAAACTGTCTTGCCGAGTACAGGAAATAACGGTCAGCCGCTTCTCGGCTTATTTGCGGGAACGGCTATTTTGGCTGTCTTGGTATTCTCACGAAAGAAATCTGGTAAGTTACTAGGAGTGCTTTTGCTAGGTAGCTTGGGACAAACTGTGTTACAGTCTCCTCAAGCGTTTGCGCTAGAAAATCGGGAATTGCTTTCATATAACCGTCAAGTTGCGGTTTTGTCAACAGTTTCTGAAGCAGATGTGACTATTGCAGGCTATAACTATATCGGTTACTTTACCGCTTCTGATTTGCGTACTTTGACAGAGACCAAGATAACCTCTTTGCCAGCTGGTCAAGAGGCTCAAGCGCAAGCAGAAGTGTCAGAATCTGCAAAAGAGGACTCTGACTCTATTGATCGAGCTGCCCAGGCAGGGTTGCTCGATCAACTGAATCCTGATGAAAGTGATTCTGGCCAGATAGGGAATCTTCCAACTCCAGCTCCAAATCCTAGTCCAGCTCCTCAGCCGTCAAATCCACCTATAGAAACGGCAAAAGGGGAAAGTTTACAAGAGCCCGCCTTGCCAGAGTACAGTGGTGCTGTGAACGGTGAGTCGTTAGTTCAAGCGGGAACTCCAGTCTATACTGCCCCAGTTGGTACAGTTGGAGACACAGCTCCGGTTGAGCCCGCCCTCCCAGAATACACAGGCGGAGTTAATGGCGAATCGCTAGTTCAAGCAGACAATCCGGTCTATGATGCTCCAGTAGCTACAGTTAGTGACGTGGCTCCAGTTGAGCCAGCATTGCCAGAATACACAGGTGGCATTAATGGTGAGTCAACAGTTCAGCCAGAACAGCCTAGTCTGCATACAGACATCAAGCTAGAAACGATTGAACCTCAAGTTGTCAACAAGACAGATGATAGCAAGTATCTTGATGAGGAGACCACTGTTGATGGAACTCCAGGACAAAAAGAAATTGTTACCAGCTATGAAGTCTTGGGTGGTAATCGCATATCAGAGCCGCAAATAACTGAAAGAATCTTGCATGAAGCAGTTGATACAGTGGTCACTCGGGGTAGCAAGGCTCGCATCAATAAAGAAGAATTGAGCAAGCAGCTGGCTTTAGCAGCAGCTGTGGATCCTGCAGTTTATACCAACCAATCCTATCAGCAGCTGCAGGCAATTAAGAATATGGCAGCGACGGTGTATCAAACTTCGTCAAGTCAAGATGAAGTAGATGCGGGTGTCAACCAACTCAAGCAGGCTTTAGCCGACTTATTGGCCCTTAAAGCAGCGCCGACTCTGACTGTTTCAGCTGTTAAGAAGGATGAATTGCAGAAGTCAGTTCAGATCCAATACCAGCTGACGGATAGGGACCAAGCCTTTACTAGTGCTCATGTTCGTCTGAAGAAAGATGGCCAGCTGATAGCAGAGCAGAATTTGGCGGCAGGCCAGCTAACTGCTAGCTTCAGTGGTTTGGACTACTATACACCGTATAAGATTGAGACGACTCTGTCCTATGACTTAGGAAATGGCTCGGAAAGTCAGGAATTAGCTCAAGAGACAGTCCAGCTTGACCTGAAGAAGGTGGAGCTCAAGTCCATTACTAATGTCTCCTTGATGAAGGTTGAAAATGGCCAGACAAAATTGATGCCTACTCTGGCTGAAAAGCCAGCAAATCTGGATCAATATTACCTGCACTTTACATCCGATCAGTTCAAGGACACTGTCCTGCCAGTTACCTCTGTTGAGGAAGTGGTCGTTGATAACCAGCCTGTCTTTAAGATTCAGGCTCAGCTTCCAGACTTGCTGCAAAGAAGCGCAACTGGTCTTCAAAACAGCTTTGATTTCTATCTGGAAAAGGCTAAGAAGCGGGAAGGAAATGTCTACTATGACTTCCAAGACCTTTTGGACGGCATCAAGGAAGATCCTTCTGGAACCTTTATTCTGGGGCGCAGTATCAGTGCCAAGCTGATTGACAAACCAGCTAACAGCAAATCTTACCTGTCAGGTGAATTCAAAGGTCAGCTGATTGGTGGTCAAAATGGCGAGCGCCATGCGATTTTAGACTTGGCGCATCCTCTATTTGATACGATTACTGGCGGAACGGTCAAGGATATTGACTTTAAGCGAGTCAATATGGTTTATCCAGATTCGCAAGCGGGCGATACAATTGCCACAATTGCTGCTCGCTTGAAGAATAAAGGAGTAATCGAAAACGTCAATGTCCAAGGATATTTGGAAGGAAGAGACCATATTGCCGGTTTGGTTAACAATATAGAAGGCCAATCTCGAGTTGAAAATGTCTCCTTTAAGGGTCAGATTAAGTCCAAGGGTGGAAACTCTGTCACAGCCGGTATCGCTGGAACTAACGCCATGTCCTTGGTAAGCCGAGCTTACGTCGAAGCGGATATTTGGGTCAAGAGCGGCCAAAATGCAGGTATGCTGGTCGCTCAAAACTTCACTAACTATTCAGGTGCAGGCTGGGGGAATTGGGGCAAGCTGACTCAGTCCGTTGCCAAAGGTAAGTTAGAGGATGCGGGCTCAAGAAATGCGGCTGGTATCGCTGCTTCCATTTGGCCGTATGGAACTATCAATGACACTGTCAGCTATGCTACAGTAGTGAACGGAAAAGAGCTCTTTAGCTCAGATAATGAGATTACTGATGCTTGGATGGGACAAAAACTCCAAAACCTCTTTGGTGTTCAGGGACAAAGCTCTGGAACCAAGACAGGAAAAGATGCCAAGTTCCGTCGCTTGACAGAAGCTGAAGCGGAGCAAAAAGTCAAGAGCTATCGGATTACGGCTCTTGAACAAAGCAGCGCCAATGAAGTAACAACTGAGAAGCTAAATGCTGCTATCCTGAGAACAAGTACTTATCAAGATAAGCCAGGGTACAAGGCAGAAAATGAACAGCTTTATCAGAACCTAGAACGCTTTATGCCTTTCTACAATCAAGAATTCTTGATTCATGAGGCCAACAAGCTGGTGGACGCTGGTAAGGCGGGCGACCTGTTGACTAAGAAAGTTCTATCTGTTCAAGCACTGAAGGGCAACCAGTTTGTTGCTGGTGGAACGGATGCAGATAAAATCTTAGTCCACTTTGCAGACGGAAGCAAGACTATCTACAATCTTCAAAATCAAGCACGATTTGAAGAGACGGCTCTGCCGGAATATCAGATTGCAGAGCTTGGTACAGTCTATACTCCAAATCATTCAACGGCAGTCAAAGAAGACTTGCTGACTCAGCTGACTGAGAGCTTGAAGAGCTTTGACCTGTACAGTGATGAAGTTTATCGTTCTGTTGGTCTGCCTAATGATAATGACAAGGTCAACAAAGTGAAGCGCCTCTTCCTTGATGAATCTCTGGCTGAAGTGAAAGCCAACTTGCAGGATATGCTTGGTAAGCTCCTGGCCAATGAATGGACACGATTCCATGCTGACAATCCAGCAGCCAACGAAGCTCTGAAAGCTAAAATCGAAGAGAACAAGACCGCCATCATGCTCGGACTGACCTACCTCAACCGTTATTACGATCTCAAGTTTGGCGACTATAACCTCAAGGAGCTGGTGCTCTTCAAACCAGACTTCTATGGTGAAAAAGTGTCATTGCTGGATCGCTTGATTAAGATTGGTCGTTCGACAGAAAATCAACTGAAAGGGGCAGACAATGTCAATATGTTTGCACGTCAGTTGAAAGCTGAGTCCAAGTCTAATGATTTGGTGGCTTACTTGGATTACAACCGTCGCCTGCTGACTGACTTTGCGGACATGGATTCATGGTTCAAGGATGCTACCCGAGGCTTTATTCAGTTTGAAGAACGCCAGTCAGAAGTCGAGGAGATTAAGTCTGCTAAGTATCGCGTCTTTGACAACCTCAATTCTGAATATTTCAGCAACTATATCCTTCCGCTGCTAACCTTGAAGAATACGCGTTTAGCCATTCTGTCCAACTATAGTACCATGGCCTTTGTCAACAGAGACAAGCGCCGGTCATGGTCTGATGAACGATTTAATGCGGGCATCAAGGAAGTAGCGACCCAGCATCGAAATCACGTAGATACTTGGTACAAACTGCTCTCAGATGATATCAAGTCCAGAATGGTCAAGCAAAATGTAACGGCTGTATGGGATGGTTTCGATGTCGAAGGACGTGGCTGGATTGATGTCAACGGAAATGATAATAAGGGCAATCCTTATGCACCATCCCGCGAGTTCTTTAACCTAGTTGGCGGCAGAGCTGGTGGCTGGTACAAGTCAAATGGCTATGGCGCCCACGCTGCTGGTTCAATCCGTGTGAACTTCGAAGCCTTTGACCTCTTGACAGAATACGGTGTGTCCGTCTTCACGCACGAGCTCACCCACGTCAACGATAGAGATATTTATCTGGGCGGCCATGGCAGACGACAAGGTATCGGACCAGAAGGCTATGCCCAAGGGATGCTCCAATCACCTGTTCCTGGTCAGCCAGGCTGGGGTGCTCTTGGTCTCAATATGGCCTTTGATCGTCCAAATGATGGCAGTCTCATTTTCAATAGCTCGCCAAGTCTCTTCAAGAACCGAGCAGACATCGACCATTACATGAAGGGGTATAATGATACCCTCATGCTGCTGGATTACCTTGAGGGACAAGCCGTTGTTGCCAAAGGAAATGAAGCAGCAGCCAAATGGTTCAAGAAGGTTGAACCGAAAGTTGTGGATCCTCGAACCCAATACGACGTCGTAAGAGACTTGACGGCAGAGGAGAAAGCGGCCATGTCAGTCTCATCTGTAGAGGACTTGATTGATCAAGGCTTGCTGTCTAACCGTGCAGTTGACAATCGAACTTATAATCCTGCTGATTACGACTCTAGTTACATTTCTATCGACTTCATGACGGGTATCTATGGCGGCGGTCAAAACAATACTGGAGCGCCAGGAGCCTTGATGTTCAAGCATAATACCTTCAGAATCTGGGGTTACTATGGCTATGAAAAAGGCTTTGTAAGCTATGCTTCTAATAAACACCGTAAGACAGCCAATGAGCAAGGTGTGACTGGTTTGAGCGATAACTTTATCATCAAGCAAATTTCTGAAGGCGAATTTGAAACCATGGAAGCCTTCAAGAAAGCATACTTCAGACAAGTTGCTGAGAAAGCTCAAAACTTAGGAATTAAGCCAGTGACAGTCAACGGAAAAGTCTATACTACTTATGAAGAACTGAAAGCTGGCTTTGCAGAAGCTGTTGACAAGGATCTGAAGAAGTCTCGTGTCGATGAACGCGCAACCAAGGACTTCAAGTATGCTGTCTTTACACAATTACTCAAGAACACCAACAGCTTTATGGATGAAAACTCCATTTGGGGTTCCTAAGAAAAAGTGTTAGATTTGCTGTATGTGTAACTGCAGATAATGACCTTTAGCAATATGTAATCAATAACCCATTTGAATTTGTTCTGTTTGTGTCGTCACTGACAGTCTGATTCAGATGGGTTGTTTTGTTGCATAATGGCAACACACAGTATCGATTATCCCTAATTCTTAAACGCTATTTTTATAAAAAAACTGTCCCCAGACAGTTTCTGCTTTTAGGGCTTGCTGGGGGCTTTTTTTCCTGCTAAAATAAACACATGACACGTTATAAAGCTATTATTTCCTATGATGGTTATGGCTTTGCTGGCTTTCAGCGACAGCCTCATGCCAGAAGTGTTCAGGAAGAGATTGAAAAGACCCTGACCCGTATCAATAAAGGCCAACCTGTAGTGATTCATGGAGCGGGTCGAACCGACAGCGGTGTCCATGCTCTTGGCCAGGTGCTGCATTTTGATTTACCAGAAGAGCGGGATGAAGAAAAATTACGTTTTGCTTTGGATACACAGACGCCGGAAGATATTGATTTTATTAGTGTGGAGCAGGTATCAGATGATTTTCACTCTCGCTACAATAAGCATAGCAAAACCTATGAGTTTCTAGTCGATATCGGCCGGCCCAAAAATCCTATGATGCGCCATTATGCCACGCATTATCCTTATCCTTTGGAGCTGGGTCTGATAGAAGAAGCAATTGCTCAGTTAGAGGGGACGCATGATTTTACAGGATTTACTGCTTCGGGGACCAGTGTGGAAGACAAGGTTCGGACCATCACCGAGGCTAAGGTTCGCTATGATGCAGAGCGTAATTTTCTAGTCTTTACTTTTTCGGGCAATGGCTTTCTCTACAAGCAGATCCGCAATATGGTCGGTACCCTGCTCAAGATTGGCAATAAGCGCATGCCGGTGGAGCAGATTCAGAGGATTTTAGCGGAGAAAGATCGCCATCTGGCAGGGCCAACTGCTGGTCCAAATGGTCTTTATCTAAAGGAGATTCGTTATGAAGAATAAACTGATATTATCCCTTTCGGGCAATGATATTTTTAGCGGTGGCGGGCTGCACGCTGATTTGGCTACCTACACAGTCAACGGTTTGCATGGATTCGTAGCTGTGACTTGCCTGACGGCTATGACTGATAAGGGATTTGAGGTCATTCCAGTTGAGGAAGAGGTTTTTGCCCAGCAGTTAGCCAGTCTCAAGGATGTTCCTTTTTCTGCTATTAAGATAGGACTTTTGCCCAATCTGCAAATAGCAGAGCAGACTTTGGCTTTTGTCAAGCAGCATGGGGATATACCAGTAGTGCTGGATCCTGTTCTGGTCTGCAAGGAAAATCATGACTTGGAAGTCAGTGCGCTGAGAGAAGAAATCATCAAGTTTTTCCCTTATGTCAGCATCATCACGCCAAATCTGGCAGAAGCTCAGCTATTGACCCAAAAAGAAATCAAAACTCTGGAGGATATGCAGGCTGCAGCCAAGGAGCTCTATGATTTGGGGGCCGAGCATGTGGTGATTAAGGGCGGTAATCGCTTAAGCAAGGAGCGGGCAGTGGATGTTTACTATGACGGTCGAGAGTTTGAGGTCATGGAATCGCCAGTGCTGGCCAGCAACAATACCGGAGCGGGCTGCACATTTGCTTCCAGCATTACCAGTCAGCTGCTTCTAGGCAAGTCTCCGCTTGCAGCAGTTCAATTGTCTAAAGATTTTGTTTACCGAGCGATTCAGTGCTCAGATCAATATGGGGTAGTTCAGTATGAGAAATCATCAAGTTAAAAAATTAGTTATCTTAGCTTTCATCACAGCACTGTCTGTGGTTTTGGGAAATTTTTTTAAAATTCCAACTCCGACAGGATTCTTGACACTGCTGGATGCAGGGATTTATTTTACAGCCTTCTACTTCGGTCGCAAGGAAGCGGCTATTGTCGGAAGCCTTTCAGGTTTTTTGATTGATATGATTGCCGGCTATCCCCAGTGGATGATTTTCAGCCTGATTTGCCACGGACTTCAGGGGTTCTTTGCTGGCTTTGAGGGCAAGAAACGCTACCTTGGCCTGGTCTTGGCCGCAGTGGCTATGGTTGGTGGATACGCCCTCTTTGGTAGTATCATGAATGGTGTCGGGGCTGCCCTAGCCGAAATCTTAAGTAATTTTATGCAGAATGCATTTGGTTTAGCAGTTGGATTTGCTCTTTACAAAGCCTTCCCGGAGAGTTTGAAAAAGACAGTCGCAGTGAAATAAACGAGGTGAGACATGGACTTAGCTAAGATTGGAGCAGAAACTCGTCAGATTGTTCTAGATGTTTTGGATAAGGCTGCCTTGGTTGAAGGAGATATTTTTGTTCTGGGTCTATCCTCCAGTGAGGTTGTCGGAGGTCATATCGGTCAGAATTCCAGTCTGGAAGTCGGACAGGTTATTGTCAAAACCATACTGGATATCTTAGAAGAGAAGGGTATCTTCCTAGCAGTTCAGGGATGTGAGCATCTCAATCGCGCCCTCGTAGTCGAAAGAGCCTTGGCTGACAAGAAGGATTTGGAGATAGTCAATGTTCTGCCTACTCTTCATGCTGGAGGCAGTGGTCAGCTAGCGGCTTTCCAATACATGAAAGATCCTGTCGAGGTAGAGTTTATTGTCGCTCAGGCGGGGCTGGATATTGGCGATACTGCTATCGGCATGCATGTCAAGCATGTGCAGATTCCTATCCGACCGATTCTCAAGGAATTGGGAGCTGCCCATGTCACGGCTTTAGCCAGCCGTCCCAAGCTAATTGGCGGCGCCAGAGCGGCCTATACTGAGGATAAGATCAGGAAGGGATAAAAGGAAAAATAATTTTGAAAAAAACTCTAATTATGCTATAATGGGTTGTATTCAATAAATTTTAAGGAGAAATGACAGAATGTCTGTATCATTTGAAAACAAAGAAACAAACCGTGGTGTCTTGACTTTCACTATCTCTCAAGACCAAATCAAACCAGAATTGGACCGTGTATTTAACTCAGTAAAAAAAGATATTGCTGTACCAGGTTTCCGTAAAGGTCGCCTTCCACGTGCTATCTTCAACCAACGTTTTGGTGAAGAAGCCCTCTACCAAGATGCTTTGAACGCTCTTCTTCCAGAAGCATACGAAGCTGCTGTTAAAGAAGCAGGTATCGAAGTAGTTGCTCAGCCTCAGTTTGATGTCGAGTCTATGGAAAAAGGCCAAGACTGGGTCATCAAAGCTGAAGTAGTCACTAAGCCAGAAGTTAAGCTGGGTGCTTACAAAGACTTGGAAGTAACTGTTGAAGCTACTAAAGAAGTGACTGACGCTGAAGTAGATGAGCGCATTGAGCGTGAGCGTAACAACTTGGCTGAGTTGGTTCTCAAAGAAGGTCCAGCAGCTGACGGTGATACAGTTGTGATTGACTTTGTTGGATCTGTTGACGGCGTTGAATTTGACGGCGGCAAGGGCGATAACTTCTCACTTGGACTGGGTAGCGGTCAATTCATCCCAGGATTTGAAGAGCAGTTGGTTGGCCACAGTGCAGGTGAAACAGTGGATGTTGTCGTAACCTTCCCAGAAGACTACCAAGCAGAAGACTTGGCAGGCAAGGAAGCTAAGTTTGTGACAACTATTCACGAAGTTAAAGAAAAAGAAGTTCCAGCATTGGACGACGAACTTGCAAAAGATATCGACGAAGAAGTGGAAACTCTTGACGAGCTGAAAGAAAAGTACCGCAAAGAATTGTCAGAAGCTAAGGAAACAGCTTATAAGGATGCGGTAGAAGCAGCAGCTATTGATCAAGCAGTAGCAAACGCGGAAATCGTTGACTTGCCAGCAGAAATGGTCCACGAAGAA
Organism: Streptococcus sanguinis; assembly: GCA_015264985.1. Classification (GTDB taxonomy): domain Bacteria; phylum Bacillota; class Bacilli; order Lactobacillales; family Streptococcaceae; genus Streptococcus; species Streptococcus sanguinis_S. Next base: position 28,575 of record JABZYU010000005.1, read on the forward strand.
GTGCACCGCGCTGTTAATGAATTCTTGGGCAACATGCAACGCCAAGGAATCTCACCTGACATGTACTTCCAAATCACTGGCACTACTCAGGAAGACCTGCACAAGCAATACGAAGCAGATGCTGAGTCACGGACTAAGACAAACCTTGTCGTAGAAGCAGTTGCTAAGGCAGAAGGTTTTGAAGCTAGCGCAGAAGAAATCGAAGCAGAAGTAACTTCATTGGCTACAGACTACAACATGGAAGTGGAACGTGTTCGTCAATTGCTGTCAGAAGATATGCTGAAACACGACATCGCTATCAAGAAAGCTGTTGAAGTGATTACAAGCACTGCGAAAGTGAAATAAGCTTCATCATTCAAAACGATATCATTTGAAACTAGTGTATAGATGCACTAGTTTCTTTTTGTACTTGTTCCGTGATTTTTCCTGGATTTTCTTTTGACGAAAATAGAAATTTATCGTACAATAGAAAGTAGCGAAAAATTGCAAGAGGGCGACAAGCCTTTACTTAATCTTAAAGGAGATCAACTTTGGAATTAGAAGTATTTGCTGGACAGGAAAAAAGTGAGCTTTCTATGATTGAAGTGGCGCGTGCCATTTTGGAAGCCCGCGGCCGCGACCATGAGATGTATTTTAATGATCTGGTCAATGAAATTCAAAACTATCTGGAAAAATCAAACAGTGAGATTCGTGATGCTCTGCCTTTATTCTACACAGAACTCAATGTAGACGGCAGCTTTATTCCGCTGGGAGATAATAAATGGGGCCTGCGTTCATGGTATGCTATCGACGAAGTGGATGAAGAAATCATCGCCTTGGAAGAGACTGATGAGGACGACGCACCTAAGAAACGCAAGAAGAAACGCGTCAATGCCTTTATGGATGGCGATGAGGATGCCATTGACTACAGCGATGACGATCCAGAAGATGAGGACGGCTACGAAGCAGATCCGGCTCTCTCGTACGACGAGGAAAATCCAGACGATGAGAAGAATGAAGTGGAAGCTTATGATGCTGAAATCAACGAAATCGCTCCAGATGATCTAGGTGAAGAAGTCGAACTCAACGAAGAAGATGACGACTACTCTGACGAAGACACGGAGACCGAAGAGGAAGAATAAATCAACCAAAAGAAGCAAGGGATGAAAACCCTTGTTTCTTTTAATATTCCTTGAAATATGAGTTTGGAAGGTGTAGAATACTAATAAAATTTAATAAAGAAAAGATGGAGGTATGCTGCTATGAAATTTGTCATTGATAAGAGTCTGGGTGAACTAGGCATAAAAAGTGTCGTTATCGGGATTGCCAAGAATGTTAATCCTCATGCAGAACTGTCACCCTCATTTCTAAAAAAGAAAAAGGAAATGGAAGACTGGGCTCTGGCTTGCGACTTGGATGAGGTGCTTGAGTCGCCAGTGGTTCAAGGTTATATAGAAATACTGCAGCGCGTAGGTCGCAGTGTCAAGAAAAATCCTCCGACGGTTCCTGCTCTGATTCGCAATATCCAGCACCGAGGCTCGCTCCCTCATATTAATAGCATTATTGATATTTATAACGTCGAAGCCCTGCATTCTCTACTGGCTATTGGAGGGCATGATTTTGATAAGATTGAAAGTCAGATAGAATTCACCGTAAGCCAAAAGGAAGATGTTTTTCTGCCTATTTTGTCCAAGGAGAAGCATGTTGCCAAGACGGACTATGTCTATCGGGATGCCAAAGGCATTTTGGCTTGGTTGGATGTACGTGACAGCGAGTATTATAAGTTTGATGAGGAGACCAAGGATGCCATTTTCATCATTCAGGGGAATGCCAATACCTCTGTCGAAATGCGTCTGGCAGCCTTGGAACGAATCCGACACGATTTAGCAGAGTGCATGCCTGATTTAGAATTTGAAACACATGTCATCAGTATTGAGGAAAATTAACTGGAATAGGCTTTCCAATTTTGATTCTCACTGACTATCAGCTTCCTGTTTTCAGGGAGCTTTTTTGAGTGCTTTTCGATTTCTTTTGTCAGAGTCGTGGTTGAAAAAATGAGAAAGGTGGGAATTGATTATAGTTTGCTTTTCTGAAAATAGGAGACATTACTCAATAAAAAATGGTATAATAAACAAAGAAAAAGGAGCGTGCGATGACAGAAACACTATTAGAAGCTAAATCAATCAGCAAAAAATATGAGGATGAGTATGTCCTGCAGAATACGGATCTAAAAATTGATCAGGGGCAGTTTGTAGCAATCTTGGGTCACAGCGGCTCAGGAAAGTCAACGATGCTGAATATCCTATCTTCTCTACTGAAACCAAGTTCTGGACAGGTCTTATATAAAGGAAAGGAGATAGGTCAGCTGAGTAAATCGGCAGTGGCCAAGTTTAGGAGAGAAGACATTGGTTTGGTCTTTCAGCACTACATGCTAATTCCTAATCTGACAGTTGAGGAGAATATTCAGTTGGGCAGCAAGTATGCCGCAGAGACAGCGGACCTAGAAGAATTGGCTTCGCTACTGGGAATTGAGAAACTTTTGAACAAATATCCTCATCAGCTGTCAGGCGGTGAGCAGCAGAGGGTCTGCATTGCCAGAGCTGTGATTAAGAAACCGGCTGTTTTATTCTGTGACGAGGCGACAGGCGCTCTGGACAGCGAAAATAGTAAGAACATTATTGTTTTATTGCATGCTATCAAGCAAACCTACGGAACCAGTATCCTTTTTACGACACATAATCGAGAAATTGCCAGAACAGCTGACCGAATACTGCTCTTAGAAGATGGCCGTATTGTTAGGGACGACATGAATATGGAGAAGCTGTCGCCGAATCAAATGAGTTGGGAGATTTAATATGGATTTGCTATTTAAATATCTATCCAGAGACTTTTTTGCTAAGAAGACGATGGTGGCCATTCTATCTCTGATTTTAATCTTCATTTCCTTTATGTTCTTCTTCGTTCATTTTGCCATTGATGCCAATTTACTTCGTTTAGGTGGAGAGCAATTATCAGGCAATGAGGCTAATTATTTCACAGCTTTGAAAAGTAATCAACTCTTAATCAGAAACATTACTGTCGCCATGGTAGCCATTTTCGCCCTCATTTTATCCTTATTCATCAGAGGAACGCTCCAAAGAAATCGAGTACAGCTAGCCCAGCTGATGTCCCTTGGCTTTTCCTTCTCCAGTATGCTGGCAAGCTATGCCCTATTAATCTGCGGGTTATCCTTAATCAGTTCCTTGATTGGCTTAGTCTTGGGCTTCTGGGGATCCGATATCCTCCTTTCTGCTAATAGCCAGACCTATCTCGTTCAAGGATTGAGTAAAGGAGTTTCTCTACAGTCGGTTATGACAGGAACCCTCTTCCTAAGTCTTTTCCTAGGAGCTCTTACTTATCTGGCAGGACTGACGGTGAGAAAGACGGATCTGGCTCTAATGATGAAACAGACAGACGGAAAAAGCATCCGTCCCGGTTTGATAGAGAAGATGATTCAAAAGCTGCCGATGAAGCATAAGTTTAAATTTAAGCTGACTTTAAATCATTTTAGCACCTTAGGGCTCTTGTTGATTGCTATCGTTACATTTAGCATCATGTTTGTCTTAAGCTTGTCTCTTACTTTTAGCTCCTCTAAAATCCTTGAATCTCAGAAGGCCGGCCGGCACTATTCTTATGATATCAGCTATGATAACTACCGAAAGGAGGAGGCTGAGTCAGCTTCAGATTCTGTAACCTATCTGAGATACGATGTTGATCTAATGATAAAAGGCGAAACTATAGCCTATCAGGCGCTTTCGCTTACAAGCCAAAATGACTTGTTTCAGCTGATTGACAGTAAGGGAGAAATTCTAGATCCCACACAAGGTGTCTTTGTAAATCCTGAATTGCGAGAGAATTATGGTCTTAAAGTTGGGGATACTCTAGAGCTAAGAGTAAAGGGAAAGCAACATCAGATAAAGATAGCTGGATTTGCGGAGAATGCTGATTTAAAGACGATATATATTCCCAAAGACCAAGCATCTGCTATGGTGGCTGAAACGAATGATAGTTTTAATGGCAGATTAACCAATAACGCTCAAGATAAGGGTCAGGGAAAAACTCGCTCCCTAGAGGAAAAATTATCAGCTGTTCAAAGAAGTCAGACTTCCAACAAAGCAAGTGCTATTATCAACCAAAGTATCGGTGTTATAACAGGCTGTTTATTGATTTACTTAGCAGTCTTTATCGGCTTGAATGGTAATATGAAGACTCTATTGATGTTTGATTTACTAGGATATGAGGAGAGAGAGGTTTATCGTATCCTGCTTAACCCCTACATTGTGATCAGCAATCTACTTTTCTTGCTCACTCTGCCTGTGGCCATCTATGCTGCAAGGAATATCCAGATTATGACTTCTCTTCAGACAGGTGACTATATGCCATTCCAGCTCAACTGGATGACCTTTGTTTATATGTTTGTTATCTTGAATGCCCTATGTTTTATCATCAGATTTTTATTTATTCAAAAGGTTAAAAAAATCAGGGATGATAATCGGCAGGCAGAATTCTTATCAGAATGGTGAGAAACAGCATGAAGATTTTTAAGATAAGAAGTCGGGCATCTTGAAAGGGATCCGACATGATTTAGCAGAGTGCATGCCCGATGTAGAATTCGAAACACATGTCATCAGTATTGGTGAAAATGGATGAAAACCGAATGAAAACATTTGACAATTTTTTAGGTTTGCGATATCATACTGTTCGGGCACCTCTTTTAGAGGTCAGAGCTTCCTGTTTCCAGGGAGCTATTTTTCTTTTTCAGACAGATTATGGAAAATCCTCCTATAGCTAAGTTTCCAGCAACTGTGATGCTTGCTGGAACGAATTGTTTTATGAAAAGGAGCACGTATGTCAACTAAATATATTTTTGTCACCGGCGGTGTAGTTTCTTCTATCGGGAAAGGGATTGTGGCAGCTAGCTTGGGCCGACTTTTGAAGAATCGCGGTCTCAAGGTTACGATTCAGAAATTTGACCCTTATATCAATATTGATCCCGGTACCATGAGCCCTTACCAGCATGGGGAAGTGTTTGTCACAGATGATGGAGCCGAGACGGATCTTGATCTGGGGCATTATGAGCGTTTTATTGACATCAATCTCAATAAATACTCCAATGTCACAACTGGTAAAATCTATAGCGAAGTCCTGCGCAAGGAGCGAAAAGGCGAGTATCTGGGGGCGACGGTCCAAGTCATTCCACATATTACAGATGCTCTCAAGGACAAGATCAAGCGGGCAGCACGGACGACGGACTCGGATGTGATTATCACAGAGGTCGGTGGCACAGTGGGCGACATCGAGTCTCTTCCTTTTTTAGAAGCTTTGCGCCAGATGAAGGCGGATGTCGGTGCAGATAATGTCATGTATATCCATACGACCCTCTTGCCCTATCTCAAGGCAGCCGGTGAAATGAAGACCAAGCCGACTCAGCATTCTGTCAAAGAGTTGCGCGGTTTGGGGATTCAGCCTAATATGCTGGTCATCCGCACAGAGAAGCCAGCTGGACAAAATATCAAAAACAAACTGGCTCAATTCTGTGATGTGGCGCCGGAGGCGGTCATTGAGTCACTGGATGTAGAGCACCTCTACCAAATTCCTCTTAATTTGCAGGCCCAAAAGATGGACCAAATTGTCTGTGACCATCTGAAGCTGGATGCGCCGGCATCGGATATGACAGAGTGGTCAGCCATGGTAGAGAAAGTAATGAGTCTGAAAAAGCAGGTCCGAATTGCTCTGGTCGGCAAGTATGTCGAGTTGCCAGATGCCTATATTTCAGTTGTCGAAGCGCTCAAGCATGCCGGCTATGCCAATGATGCGGAAGTTAAGATTGACTGGATTGATGCGAATCAGGTAACTGCCGAAAACGCCGTAGAGCTTCTTGGAAGTGCGGATGGGATTATCGTTCCGGGCGGCTTTGGTCAGAGAGGAACTGAGGGTAAGATTCAGGCAATCCGATATGCGCGTGAGCAGGATGTGCCTATGTTGGGGATTTGTTTGGGCATGCAGTTAACCTGTGTCGAATTCGCCCGTCATGTCCTAGGATTGGCAGATGCCAACTCAGCGGAGCTCAATCCAGACACACCGTATCCGATTATTGACCTCATGCGTGATCAGATTGATGTCGAAGACTTGGGTGGAACGCTGAGATTGGGGCTCTATCCTTCTAAACTTAAGAGTGGCTCTAAGGCAGCAGCGGCTTACGACTATCAAGAAGTCGTGCAGCGCCGTCACCGTCATCGTTATGAGTTTAACAATGCTTTCCGCGAGCAGTTTGAGGCAGCTGGATTTGTATTTTCAGGAGTTTCACCAGACAATCGCTTGGTCGAAATAGTGGAAATCCCAGAAAATAAATTCTTCGTGGCCTGTCAGTACCACCCAGAGCTTTCCAGCCGACCGAACCGACCTGAAGGTCTTTATACGGCCTTTGTTACGGCAGCGGTAGAAAAGAGTCAGGAGAGATAGACTAGTTTTGTCTGACCTAAGCGACTTTTTTAGAGAAATGTTATAATGAAAAACAAAAGGAGGGAAGAAGATGTTTCTAAACATTTTAGCTAGTATTCGTACTAATAATTTTCAAGATGAGCATTGTATAGAAAAAATCCAAGCTCTCTGGCAGGAACAAGAGGAAGCGGTGAAAGAAGCTTTTGCCCAAGGGGAACCGATCTATGCCGTCTATCATGACTATGCCAGTGATTACAAAGGAGACTATAGTCTCTCTATCTGCCGTTTGACAGATGGGGAAGTCTATGATTTTGACACATCTGAGCAGACCTATCAAGTATTTGAGGCTGATAAGGAGGATCCTCAAGCGATTCTTCATGCTTGGCAGAGGATTTGGCAGGCAGAAGAAACAGGTGAGCTACATCGGGACTACACTATTGACTTTGAAAAATACGATCCCGACCAAACGGTGGCTGTCTTTATTGCGACTCAGCAGCACTGAGTTTTCTGTGTTCCTGCCTTAGCTTCATTTTCGCTTAGATTTCCCAATTTTGTTGATTGAGTAGAAAGTTGATTTTTTGAAATAAACTAAAAAATTTTCTTGACAAGCCTTAGCTGTCCTGTTATACTAGTAAGGTACTCAATCGCGGGGATGGCGGAATTGGCAGACGCGCAGGACTAAGGATCCTGTGACCGCTTTAGGTCGTGAGGGTTCAAGTCCCTCTCTCCGCATCAAGTAAGCTGACTTCGGTCAGCTTTTTCTTTTTACACTAGAGACGCTTAAAAAGGCTAAGCGTCTCCCTGCAATTCTTTAAAATTTCAGGAAAAACTAGCAATTTTAGTGAAAAAGTGATAAAATAAACAATGTAAGTGGTTTAACCACAAAAAATAAGAGGAGGCCTGATAAGAATGGCAATCGTTTCAGCAGAAAAATTTGTCCAAGCAGCTCGTGACAATGGTTACGCAGTTGGTGGATTCAACACAAACAACCTTGAGTGGACTCAAGCTATCCTGCGTGCGGCAGAAGCAAAGAAAGCACCAGTGCTTATCCAAACTTCAATGGGTGCTGCTAAATACATGGGTGGCTACAAAGTTGCTCGTAACTTAATCGCTAACCTTGTAGAATCAATGGGCATCACTGTACCAGTTGCAATTCACTTGGACCATGGTCACTACGAAGATGCACTTGAGTGTATTGAAGTTGGTTACACTTCTATCATGTTTGATGGTTCACACCTTCCAGTAGAAGAAAACCTTAAATTGGCTAAAGATGTTGTTGAAAAAGCACACGCTAAAGGTATCTCAGTAGAAGCTGAAGTTGGTACTATTGGTGGTGAAGAAGACGGTATCATCGGTAAAGGTGAATTGGCTCCAATCGAAGACGCTAAAGCAATGGTTGAAACTGGTATCGACTTCTTGGCAGCTGGTATCGGTAACATCCACGGTCCTTACCCAGCAAACTGGGAAGGTCTTGACCTTGACCACTTGCAAAAATTGACAGAAGCTCTTCCAGGATTCCCAATCGTATTGCACGGTGGTTCAGGTATTCCTGATGACCAAATCCAAGCAGCTATCAAACTTGGTGTTGCGAAAGTTAACGTTAACACTGAATGCCAAATCGCATTCGCTAACGCAACTCGTAAATTTGCTCGTGACTACGAAGCAAACGAAGCAGAATACGACAAGAAGAAACTCTTCGACCCACGTAAATTCTTGGCTGACGGTGTAAAAGCTATCCAAGCATCAGTTGAAGAACGTATCGATGTATTCGGTTCAGAAGGTAAAGCTTAATTAGGCTATAGATAGAAAATCTCGCTACGGCGGGATTTTTTAGTTCGGCTTTGATGTTAGATTGACTAGAGAAAGTTTTTAAGTAGTTTGTTTAGTGAATCGATAATTTTAACTGGATTACGCTTAGATAGTTTAGAAATATATGAATTTAGTTCTTTTTTAGAATAGATATTGTTTCGAGTGATTGTGTGTGGTAAAATAAAGTAAAGTTTAGGTAATATTGGGAGGTAGTGTGAATATGAAAAACACTAAATTATTGTTAATGCTTTTTATAGCTAGTTCTATGTTGGTTGCTTGTCGTTCGAATACTGCGTCAGATACTTCTGATTCATCTAAAAATAATCCCAAAGTAGAAACAAAATCTACATCGGAAACAGAGGATGTTACTGAAGAAGAAAATTCAGGAAATGAAGATTCATCAAGTGAAAAGAATACTGTTGTTGATATCATGAATAGAGCTGCTGCGAATTCAAAATCTACAGATGAAATTTATGTAACTGGAGATGTAGTTGTAGGAGAAGAAGGAGATGTTCAACAAGGGATTTATGATTTAGAAATTACTGGCGGGAGCGGAAATATCACAGGAACTAGAGAGGCTGTCAGAACGCTTTTTATAAATTATATTGGTTCGGCTCCAGGTTCAGGGCTGGATTACCCTTCTAAAATACGACTAATTTTGTTTAGAGGAGATGTGTTGAAATTCAGTAATATCTCCAAAATTAAATTTACCGCTGTCCCAGCTAAAGTTCAAATGAGCAATGAGCTGGGCATCGGAGAGTATATTGTTGGACGTGATATTAAGCCTGGTACCTATAAGCTTAGTTCTAATGCGAATATGAATCCTGAATTGACAAGTTCAGGATGGTCCATTAATATTTTGGATACTTCAACAGGTAAAACCATTGAGCAAAGATACAATCCAGGAAATATGGATGTTGCTGTTAAACTTGAAGAAGGACAAATTGTCTCAACAAAATTTGACAATACTGATCGTAGTATGTCTAGCGATGAAGCTAGATTGATTTTTACTGAATTGAATCAATAAGTGAATTAAGAATATAGTAATTGTTTATATAAAATTATCTCTTAGAAAAATATTTTTAAAATCTCGCTACGGCGGGATTTTTCTTGTATAATGAGGCTAGAAAGTATACTACGAAGGAAATGAAAAGTTGAAATTCAAAGAGAGAATATTTAGTGGTGTCATTGATCGGCCGGTGGGGGTTGAAGATTCTTTTGGGAATGTCTATCCGATTAACTATGGCTACATACCTGAACTGATGGGGGGAGATGGCGAAGAGCAAGATGTTTATATTGTTTCTTGTAAAAAGTCAAAGCCTCTGGAAGTCTTTACTGGAAAGTTAGTTGCCATCATTCGCCGTCGTGATGATATAGAAGACAAGTGAGTTTTGGCACCCTTGGATGAGAAGGTTGATAAATGTTTGATTGCAGACCAGACCTATTTTATGGAGCAGTATTTTGACTCTTGGATTGAGATGGTGGAAGAGAATAATGATTCAAGTAAGAGAGGGTATAAATAAGGATGAAAAATCTTCTCTTGCGGCAGATATTCTAACTGATTTGCCAGAGTGGTTTGGGATTCATGAAAGCTCTAACCTATATTGAGGCTGCTTTAACTGCAGCTTTGGCTACACTAGGTTCATTTGGAATGCTTGGTGGCATTGGATTGCTAGCTGTCATAGTTTTTTCGGTGTTTGGGTATGAGAAGATTACAGAACTTGTCATTAAAGGACAATTGAAGAACGTAAGTTTAGAAGAAATGATTAAAAGAGTTAATCAACTATGTTCAGAAGGTAAAGCTTAATCTAGCTGAAGACTACAAAACAGAAACCTGCCCGTAAGGGTGGGTTTTTTGGTGTGTGATAAAATATGATAATTATTTTTGAATTTCCTATGTTAGTTTGGAAGTAAAAGTGGTAGTATAGTGAGGAGATAAGATTCTATTTTCCTGAGTTTGGTAGGAAAATGGTTTGTAAGATGAATGAATGATAGGATATTGAGAAACGTATGGCAATGATAGAAGTAGAGCATCTTCAGAAAAATTTTGTGAAGACAGTTAAGGAACCAGGATTGAAGGGGGCTTTGCGCTCCTTTATTCATCCTGAAAAGCAGACTTTTGAAG
>JABZYU010000060.1:0-11858 GCA_015264985.1 Streptococcus sanguinis
GGGAGTTTAGCTCAGCTGGGAGAGCATCTGCCTTACAAGCAGAGGGTCAGCGGTGCGATCCCGTTAACTCCCATAGGTCCCGTAGTGTAGCGGTTATCACGTCGCCCTGTCACGGCGAAGATCGCGGGTTCGATTCCCGTCGGGACCGTTGAAGTCGAAAGATTTAATAAAAGTAAGAGACTCGTTAGCTCAGTTGGTAGAGCAATTGACTTTTAATCAATGGGTCACTGGTTCGAGCCCAGTACGGGTCATAAGAGCGGGTTTGGCGGAATTGGCAGACGCACCAGATTTAGGATCTGGCGCTTTAGGGCGTGGGGGTTCAAGTCCCTTAACCCGCATTAAGAAATAATAAATGAGCCGGCTTAGCTCAGTTGGTAGAGCATCTGATTTGTAATCAGAGGGTCGCGTGTTCAAGTCATGTAGCCGGCATTTTTGAATAGGATGCGAACGTAGTTCAGTGGTAGAACACCACCTTGCCAAGGTGGGGGTCGCGGGTTCGAATCCCGTCGTTCGCTTGAGGAGGCCGGGGTGGCGGAACTGGCAGACGCACAGGACTTAAAATCCTGCGATTGGTAACGATCGTACCGGTTCGATTCCGGTCCTCGGCATAGACTTGCAGTAGAAGAAGATGAGCACCCTTAGCTCAACTGGATAGAGTACCTGACTACGAATCAGGCGGTTAGAGGTTCGACTCCTCTAGGGTGCATTTGGAAGCGAAGTCTGAGGGCTCCGTTTTTAGATTGTTTAAGCACCGGGAAGTAGCTCAGCTTGGTAGAGTACTTGGTTTGGGACCAAGGTGTCGCAGGTTCGAATCCTGTCTTCCCGACTAGATAACATAGAAGATAGATGTACTAATCTATCTTTTTGTTTTTAAGAAAACTGTATTTACAGTATTTATGACTTAGCTTACATAGGATTTAATTAGCGATAGAATCTTTTAGAACTTCTGGTCTTGTCTTCTTTATATAATCCTATTTGAAAGCAAGGGATTTGATTATTCAACTAGGTTTAGTTTGATTTTAAAGTCTAGTGTTCCAGAAGTTTAGTTTGTATCATGCTGCTGAAATGTACTTTCCATTTGAGATGAATAATAATAAAGATAAAAACCTCTGATAGCTGTGAATAGTTGCCTTCAGAGGTTTTTATATGTGCTGAGTTTGATTTTCTACATCAAAGAGTATTCGTCAGATAGCATAATGGTTTCTTTGCCCTTGTTATCAACGATGTAGACTTTTCTGGGAAAGAAAGGGTCAAATTGATAGTTTAAGTCAAATGAAATAATGGTGTTGAAGTTTTTTTGTGAGAAGCGAAGAGATACTCTTCCTTGGCTATTGATGATTTCGAATTTGAGGACTGGGCGAAGTTCAAAGACCCCTTTGAGATTGTTATCAATGATGTACCAGAATGAATCGACAATTTCTTCAGGGAGGCTCGTCATGATGCCAAAGCTGGCATATCGGCCGAGAGTATTTGTAAATGCCATGGGAGACTCCTTTCTTACAGTCTGGATTTTCTTATATGATACCCGAAAATGCTTGAGATTGCAAGAATTTGACCTCTGGCAGGTCTGAATTAGACAAAAGAAAAAGAGCTTGCGCTCTTTGACAACTTTATCGATTCTTTAGTTCAACATAACGTTTGTACCAAATATTGACATAAGCATCTGAAAATGGACCTCTTCCGTTGTTAATCCAATCAACTAGGATTTTGACATTTTCTTTGAGAATGAAATCCAAATCATCAGAATAGTGCATCTGTTTTTTGTGACGTTCATATTCTTCTACATCCAACAGGCGTTTTTCACCATCAGCAAAGACTTTGACGTCTAAATCATAGTCAATGTATTTTAGAGCTTCATTATCCAGATAGTAAGGACTGGCTAGGTTGCAGTAGTATGAAGTTCCATTGTCTCGAATCATGGCAATGATATTAAACCAATATTTTTTATGAAAATAGACAATGGCAGGTTCACGTGTTACCCAACGTCGGCCATCACTTTCTGTTACCAGTGTGTGGTCATTAACGCCAATAATGGCGTTTTCTGTTGTCTTTAGTACCATGGTATCTCGCCAGGTGCGGTGAAGATTCCCATCATGTTTATAACTTTGAATTGTAATAAAGTCGCCTTCTTTTGGAAGTTTCATAACTTACCAACTTTCTACAATTTATAAGTTTATCTTCTTTATTGTAACATATTTTCATAGAAATGCATAAGTTTTCATAGAAAATCTTAAAGATATTCTCTCATGGCGCTGGCGATGTCGGAGAAATCAAAGCCTTTGCGAGCTAGAGCTTGGGTCAGACGCTGTTTTAAGTCATAGCCGTCGTATTTTTTTGAGTACTTGCGGTATTGCTTGTCTAGCTCTTTATAGAGCAGCTCTTGCTGGTTTTCTTGGTCTTCTTCGATTTCCAAATGCTGATATGCGGTTTTGGCTTGGCTGTATGAAAAACCTTTGTTTATCAAGGATTGAAGAATTTTATCTTGTAAGGCCTTGCTGGGCAGTTTTCCCTGGTATTTTCTGAGCAGCTTTTGGGCAACCTTGTCTGTTAGTTCAGTGAAATCAAACTGGCTCAATTCGTCTTCAATAATAGTGCTAGAAATCCCTTTTTGACTGAGTTTTTGCTTGAGAACAAAAGCGCCTTTGTCACCAGTGAGAAGGTTAGATTGGATAAAAGAATGAGCATATTTTCTATCATTAATCCAATTATCCTTTTTTAGATTGTCCAAGACCTGGCTGATGGTTTCTGGTTGGATGTCGAGCTGCGTTAAGTAGTCTTTGACTTCCTTGGCAGTTCTTTGCTTGAAAGAAAGATGATAGAGGGCTAGATTTTTTCCGTAAGAAAATTGGGCATAGTCTTGAATTTCTGATAGTTCCTGCTCTGTGATTTCCATTCCTTTGGACAGCATGAAGCGAACAATGGTGTCTTCTGTAATATAGAGTTTTTCACTGCCGTCCAACTCCAAGAGGTAAAGTCTCTTTTTCTTTTCGATTTTTGTGATTTTCATAGTGGATTTTGGTAAAGTCCTTTCTTTTAACCAAATGCTTCAAAGGCAGCAATCAAGCGTAGTTTGTCTGTATCAACATCCTTCCTGCCATAGTAGTCAAGAAAGAGCTCTGCGTATCTAGGATCAGATAAATTATAAGTAAGAGACCAGAACGCCCAGTAAAGGTCAATGTGGCGATCACTAAGGCCAGCGAGGCCAACGTCAATAAAGCAGGAGAAGGTTGTTGCGTCTTTCAGAATGAAATTAGGCAAGCAGGCATCTCCGTGGATCAAGGCGTCCGCCGTCAGTAAGTGTCCCTGCTCTTGGATAAGCTGGTAGGCTTCCTCACGACTTGAGATGTGAAATTGAGGCAGCAAGGCTTTTTGATAAAAGCAACCTTTCCGATAATTTTCCTCTGCTTGTTCTTTATAGTGTTGAAGGTGATGCTTGACTGGAAAATACTGGGGTTGGAGGCTGTGAAGTTTTTTTAGTGCTGCAGCCATCGTTTGGCAAAGTTCTTCTGGATGTTGGAGAAAGGCTAGGGCGTCCTTGCCCTCGGCTTCTTTAGTCAGCAGGTAGTCTTTATCTGCTGTCAGGTAGTGAATGACAGGCACACCGAGCCCTTGCTTCTCAAACCATTTGGCAAGTGTGGCTTCTTGGGTTAACTGGTCTTTTTGGTCGATTTTCAAATAATAGCCTGTATCTGCATAGAAAACATTGGCTCCGGAATGTGAGGAGCTGTCGTAAAAATTGGCTCCCTCTAGATAAGTTCGTATTTGCTCAGGGAATTGGGCTAGTGGATGGGATATTTTTTCTGCTTTCATACTTTTATTGTAACATATTCTCAACGAATGCGAGGCAGCGTGGTATAATAGAAGCATGAATGTGAAAGTGAAACAAAGAATCTCTTTGAAAATTAAGAAAATGGGGATTAATGGTGAAGGGATTGGATTTTATAAGAAAACGCTGGTCTTTGTGCCAGGGGCTTTGAGGGGTGAAGAAGTCTACTGTCAGGTGACTAAGGTTCAGCGTAATTTCATTGAGGCCAAGCTCTTGACCATAAACAAGCGGTCGAAATTCCGGGTGGAAGCGCCTTGTGAGATTTATGATAGCTGCGGGGGCTGTCAAATTATGCACCTCCATTATGACAAGCAGTTGGAGTTTAAGGAGGATTTGCTGCGTCAGGCTTTGAAAAAGTTTGCGCCAGCTGGCTATGAGAACTATGAGATTCGTCCGACCATTGGTATGCAGGAGCCGCTCTATTATCGGGCTAAACTGCAGTTTCAGACTCGGAAGTTCAAGGATGAAGTTAAGGCGGGGCTCTATGCCCAGAATTCCCACTATCTGGTCTCGCTGAAAAACTGTCTGGTTCAGGACAAGGTAACGCAACAGATCATCAATAAGGTGGCTCGGCTTTTAGGCAAGTACAGGCTGCCTATTTATGATGAGAGGAAGACTGCTGGAGTACGCACTGTTATGATTCGCAGGGCCAGAAAGACAGGTCAGGTGCAGATGATTTTTGTGACGGGGCGTAAGCTGGACTTTTCTCCAGTCGTCCGAGACCTAGTTGCTGAATTTCCTGAGCTGGAAACAGTAGCAGTCAATTATCATACAAGCAAGTCCAGTGAGATTTATGGGGATAAGACAGAGATTATCTGGGGCGAGGAGGCTATCCAAGAAGGAGTGCTGGACTATGAGTTCTCCCTGTCGCCTCGCGCTTTCTATCAGCTCAACCCTGAACAGACAGAGGTGCTCTACGGGGAGGCGGTTAAGGCACTGGATGTGACGAAAGAAGACCATTTGATTGATGCTTATTGCGGAGTGGGGACCATCGGCTTTGCCTTTGCTAAAAGGGTTAAGTCTCTGCGTGGCATGGACATCATCCCTGAGGCCATTGAAGACGCTAAACGCAATGCGAAACGCATGGGCTTTGATAATACACTCTATGAGGCTGGAACGGCAGAGGAAATTATTCCTCGCTGGTACGCTGAGGGTTATAGGGCGAATGCCTTGATTGTCGATCCGCCACGAACTGGTCTGGATGATAAGCTGCTGGAGACGATTGTCCGCTATGCACCTGAAAAGATGGTCTACGTTTCTTGTAATGTCTCAACTCTGGCTCGGGATTTGGTCAAGCTTTGTCAGGTCTACGATGTCCACTATATCCAGTCAGTTGATATGTTTCCGCATACCGCTCGGACAGAGGCAGTGGTGAAATTGTCTAAGAAAGACAGCACTCGTGTGAGTTAATCAGAAACAGCTCGCTAGAGTTGACAAAATCATTCTAAAAAAGACTTAGTTTTCTTTGATACAGAGCTGAGTCTTTTCTTTTGTCAAAATTGCAATGGTTTTATAGGGATTTAGTCTTAACCTAGTCAATTAGTCACAAAAAGAGAACACTCG
This sequence comes from Streptococcus sanguinis, assembly GCA_015264985.1. Classification (GTDB taxonomy): domain Bacteria; phylum Bacillota; class Bacilli; order Lactobacillales; family Streptococcaceae; genus Streptococcus; species Streptococcus sanguinis_S. The sequence continues at coordinate 5,390 of JABZYU010000060.1, forward strand.
TTAAGTGTTCTCCAATGGCAATCAGTTATATTAGAATAAACCGAAGACTAGGACTGCAAGGACGGCACCAATGATTGGTCCGACAACTGGAATCCAAGCATAGCTCCAATCGCCATTTCCTTTGTTTGGAATGGGAAGGAGACTGTGCATGATGCGAGGTCCTAAGTCACGAGCCGGGTTTAGGGCATAACCTGTTGTTCCACCAAGCGAGAGACCAATTCCGACAATCAGTGTTCCAACTGCAAAAGTGCCAATGCCTGCTTGCAGCTTATAAAGTCCAAGAGCGAAGATAGTCAGCACAAGGACAAAGGTTCCAAGGATTTCGCTAATCAGGTTAGAGAAGGTATCTTTGATAGCTGGGCCTGTGCTGAATGTACCCAAAACGTTAGCCGGATTTTCTTCAGCGAGATAGTGAGGTTTGAACTGTAGGAAGACTAGGAACTGTCCGACCATAGCACCTGCAAACTGAGCAAGGACGTAAGGAAGAACAGATGCCCAAGGCAAATCACCTTTCAGAGCTACTCCGATAGTTAGGGCAGGATTCAGATGGGCTGGGCCAAGGTTGCCAGATACAAAAGCAGCGATGGCAACAGCAATCCCCCATCCCATGGTGATTACAATCCAGCCTGAATTGTGACTCTTAGTTTTGGGAAGAACCACACCTGCAACTACACCATTACCCAGAAGGAGCAAGAGCAGTGTTCCTAAAAATTCGCCAAATATTTCTTTCATCATCTATGTTACTCCATTTAAAAGAAGGGGTGGCAGACAGTTGTTTTGCCTACCGCCTCTTCTCGTATTTTCTATTTTTTTAATTCTTCTAAATCGTTATTTGCAAGGGCAGCTTGAACATCTTTTCGATAAGCTGCTTTTTCTTCTTCTGTCCAGTCGTAGAATCGTCCCATTTCATCCAGAACAGGCTCTACAATAGCATCTAAGCTATCCCGCATAAAGAGCATGTGATTTGTCCGGCGAAGCAAGAAGTCAACTGGGCTTAGAGCCAACTCATTGCGCATTGCATAGTGCAGTGACAAGGTATCTGCCAGGCTGAGACCTGGTGCTTGCTCGATGCTGTGAGCGAGGGCAAAGACTTTAGGAGCATTGGAACCGTAAAGGTTTGCAAGATAGAAGGCTTCTTTGCTGTCTAAGCCACGTGATACACCGAGTTGCGCAAAAGCTTCGATTTCGGAATCCACATTTGCTGGATTGAGCTCTCCGCCTGAAACAGGGTAGGTCTTCGAGTTGATGAGCTTGAAGCTACGGTCGAATTCTGCTTTGAGGATGTCAACCACGCGCTCCATAGCACCTTCCGCCATCTTACGATAGTCTGTGATTTTACCGCCAGCAAGGGTCAAGAGGCCATTGTTATCACGTTCTAAGCTAGAACCGCGAGACACGGCTGATGGATCCAAGTGTTTTTCAGATGTGCTGCTTTCGAGTTGAGTAACAGCCGCTTCAACATCCTCACGGGATTTTTCTTTAGCCAAATAGCTTTCAACGGTCGCAATCAGTGCATTGAAACTTTCGTCGCTAATGGTACCGTTGTTTCCGCCATTGTAGTCAGAAGCACTGTTTCCTGCAATCAGAGGACGCAGACCAGCCCAGCTGCTTTCGATGTCGTCAATTGTGATCTTTGCTTCTGGGAAGCGATTATTGACAATGCCCAAAAGGTAATCCACATCTTCTTGTGTTACTTTTGGATGCTCTAGGTCGCCAGTGTAGTCAGTGTCGGTCGTACCAAAGTAGGTTTTATTTTCACGTGGAAGAACAAAGACCATCCGGCCGTCTCCCAAGCCGGTATCAAAGTAGACTGGCTGAGAAACCTTGATCTTGCTAGAATCAACCACCAAGTGAACTCCTTTGGTTGGACGCATTTGAGAATATTTCTCACCGTCATTTGACAGATTGCGCACCCTGTCGCTCCAAGGTCCAGTTGTGTTGATGACCAAGCGAGCCTTGATTTCAAAGACTTCATCCGTCAAGAGGTCACGCGCAACAACGCCTGTAATCTTTCCAGCTTCATCAAAGAGGAAGCCTTCTGCCTTGACATGGTTGGCAATCAGTGCGCCGTCTTGGTTGGCGCGTTTGATATTTTCAATCACGAGGCGCGCGTCGTTGTTGCGGAAGTCAAGATAGACACCACCGCCAACTAGGCCTTCCTTCTTGAGTTCAGGTTCTCGTTCTAGCACTTCTTCCTTGCTCAAGACCTTGTTGGCAGCAGGAGTGTTGTTAACACCAGCCAAGAGGTCGTAAAGGTCCATAGCTACTTTGAGACGGAAGAGGCTGAAGGTAGCGTCATCTTCTTCATAGACAGGCAGCAGCATTGGATCTGGTTTTGGAATATGAGGGGCAATTTGCTGTACTACAGCACGCTCAGAAACTGTATCTGAGACCACCTCTACGTCGAATTGTTTGAGATAACGAAGACCACCATGGACCAGCTTGGTAGAACGGCTAGAAGTCCCTTCTGCAAAGTCCTGCATTTCAATCAGACCAGTCTCCAGGCCACTTGCAGCTGCTTGCAAGGCTACTCCAGCACCGGTAATCCCGCCGCCAATAATCAGGAGGTCCAAGGTGCGTTCCTGCATTTTTTTTATCGATAATTCACGTGTTTTCTTTGAAAATTCCATATTTATACACTTTCTAACTTAGTCATTTCATGCTTCTACTGACTTGATTATAAAAATATGAATCAGTATCAGTCGTCGATTTCTGCAAAGACTTGGGTTGCCTTAACGGCTTTTTTCCATCCTTTGTAGAGTTGTTCCTTGCGGGATTCATTCATAGATGGTTCAAAGAGTTCTCCAGTTTCATTGAGAGTACGGAGTTCGTCCAAGTCTTTCCAGTAGCCTACGGACAGTCCTGCCAAGAAGGCTGCACCGAGAGCAGTTGTTTCTAAGTTTTTAGCGCGGGCAATATCGATTCCCAAAATGTCCGCCTGGAACTGCATGAGGAAGTTGTTCATAGCAGCACCGCCGTCGACTTTGAGGACTTGAATAGCTGTCTTAGCGTCAACCTGCATAGTGTCAATGATGTCGCGTACTTGGTAAGCGATGGATTGCAGAGTAGCCTTGATAAAGTCTTCCTTACTGGTTCCGCGGGTCAAGCCAAAGACAGAACCACGGGCATTTTGATCCCAGTATGGAGCGCCCAGACCTGTAAAAGCAGGTACGACATAGACTTCGTCATTGTTGTGAGAATCGAGGGCATATTTTTCAGATTCTGGTGAATTTTCAACCATCCGAAGACCGTCTCGCAGCCATTGAATAGCACTTCCGGCAATGAAGATAGAACCTTCTAAAGCATAGTAAACCTTGCCATTAATTCCATAGCCAATGGTTGTCAAGAGGTTGTTTTCAGACAGTTGCATCTCTTCACCGGTGTTCATGATGATGAAAGAACCAGTTCCGTAAGTATTCTTAACCATACCAGGCTCAAAAGCTAACTGTCCAAAGAGAGCTGCCTGCTGGTCACCAGCCATACCAGAGATTGGAACTTCTCCACCGTAGAAATGGAATGGAGCGGTTTTACCATAGATTTCTGAGTTAGAACGAACTTCTGGAAGCATGGCCTTTGGAATATTAAGGATTTCCAAAATCTCTTCATCCCATTTAAGTTCCTTGATGTTATAGAGCATGGTACGGGCTGCATTTGAGTAGTCGGTCACGTGAGAAGCACCGTCAGTCAATTTCCAAACCAGCCAGGTATCAATAGTACCAAAGAGCAATTCGCCCTTTTCAGCTCTTTCTTGTGCTCCCTCAACATGGTCCAAAATCCAGCGAACCTTGGTAGCAGAGAAGTAAGCGTCAATAATCAAACCAGTCTTTTCATGGAATTTTTCCACATAGCCTTGGCTTTTCAGCTGTTCAGCCAGAGGAGCAGTCTGACGAGACTGCCAAACGATAGCATTATAGATAGGAAGACCAGTATTCTTATCCCAGACGACAGTTGTTTCACGCTGGTTGGTTATTCCGATGGCTTCGATTTGGTTAGGTTTGACCCCGCTTTCGATGAAGGCACCGGCAATAACAGACTGCACTGAGTTCCAAATTTCATTGGCATTGTGCTCAACCCATCCAGCTTGAGGGAAAATCTGAGTAAATTCTTTTTGACTGGAGCTAACTTTTTCTCCTTTTTTGTTAAAGATGATGGCGCGGGAACTAGTAGTTCCTTGGTCGATGGCCATGATGTATTTTTCTTGTGACATGAACTGTCCTCCTGGTAAAAATCTTGAGGATGTTTCCTCTACAGTAACTAGTATATAAAATAAAACGCTTTCTTTTTTATCAACTTTTTTTAAATTTTAAAAAAATCTGAGGAGATTGTGCGAAAATCACAAAGAAACCTGGATTTCTCCAAGTTTCTTAATGAAATATCATGTTCCGAATTTTTGCTAAATCTTCCAAATCCAGGTCATTTTTTAAATAATAGATGGGAGCCTGCTGGGTTTGATGGATAGGATTGTTGGTGATGATGAGGTCATAATTTCTGGTAAGGTCGTAGGATTCAATCGTAATAAAGCGATTGTACTCTAAGTATCGCCTTAAAATGGCTGTCATCCTGGAAACAACGATAAAGCTATCTGTCAAGTCCATGCCTATCTTGATGACTTGACCGTCGTTTTCATCAATGTACTCCATCAGCTGGAGCCATTCCCACAACACCTTTTTATCCAGAGATGTTCCCTGCTGGAAAATAGGCAGTTTGCTAAAAATAGTGTCTGCCACTTGTCGATAATCGTCTTCGCTCCATAAGTAAGGATGGCGCAATTCTAAATCATGCTTGTATTTGTCTTGCAAGAGACAGCCTTTGAAAAGAAAGACATGGGCGCAGAGCTGACTGAGTTCGTAGGTCACTTGATCTTCGATGTAGTCACCAAGCAAGTCCTTGCCCTTCATCTCTTGAATCAGTTGCGTAATCAGACCGGCAATTTCACCGCCAAAGCCCAGTATATACTCCATGGTGTGCAGGGGTAAAATCCGATGGGAAAGTAGAAATGAAAAGAAAATCATCATTTCGCCATCTTCCTGACTCAGGGTGATGTGCTGCCTGGCAAAGAAGTCATTTGCCCGGCGATGCAAGCGCTGATAGAAGATATTCTCAAAATAGCCCTGCATTTTCTGCTCAATGTTTTGGAATTGACAGGCATTGACTCTTAGGCGCTGTTGGGTGATATGTGCCCAAAGAGCCAAGTCCAATCGCTGTCCTTGAGAGAGCTGGGCTCCGCAGAGTTCTTCTAAGACGGCAACTTCCTGCCTTCTTTCTGGTTTTTGAAGTTCTTTTTCCCAATCTTGGCTGGACCAGACCTTGCGAAAGAGGCAGAAATAAAAATAGCGGATTTGGTGCTCAGGCCCTTTCAAGCGGCCGTTTTGGATAGATAGTTCAAACTCTGATAAAATCTGATTTAGACCAGATATATGACGGCCGAGTGTTGCTTCACTGATCATGAGCTCTTGTGCTAATTGATGGGCTAAAAACTGCTGATGATAGAGCAAGTGGTTTAAAATCTGGTATTTGACAGCATTGCCCAAAAAGAGCCTGCGAATGTCCCGTCCCTTGGTATCCGGTTCTATAGACAGACTGAGCGTTTCGTCCTGAAGCTGGATGGATAAGGCTGCATGATGGTCCGCTGCCTTGTCGTTAATCAAGCTAATGTACTTGGTCAAGGTTGCTTTCGAGAAGCCGGTTTCAGACATGGCATCCTTCAAACTGGATGTAGAATGTTGCTGTAAATAAGATAGGACAATAAACTGTCCCGCTTCACTCTTTTCCATTAAGTCTGCTAGATACATACGAAAACCCTTTCAATTCACTAGTCTTAGCTTAACACAAAATAGGAAAAAGAAGAAACAATGTGCTTCAATTTTTCTTATCGTTGCCCGAGGCAATAATGGAAGGCAGAAGTCTGTCATCATGTCTATCTTAATTCGCTATTCCATTTTGTTTGAACAGCATAAGAGGAGCGCATCACAATTCTTCTTTGCTTTGAGTTTGATAGCTTTTTTATGGTATAATTGTAGAAAAATGACGATGAAGGAGCAGCTATGGATAATGTGATTGATTTGTCTATCCCGGTGGCAGAAGTGATTGAGAAGCAGCCCGAGGTTTTGGATGTTTTAGTCGAGTTGGGCTTTACGCCTCTGGCCAATCCCGTCATGCGAAATACTGTCGGGCGCGTGGTTTCTATCAAAAAAGGAGCTGGTATGAACGGCATTGACCTGAATAAAATTAAGCAAACTCTGGAATTAAATGGCTATGAAGTGGTGGGGATTTAGGCATGGCTACTGAACGCATTGAAGTCCTCAAGTCTATCTTGCTGGACCTACATAACGGAGCTTCTGCAGAGTCCGTTCAGGAGCTCTTCAACGAGCATTTTGCAGGTGTATCCGCTATTGAGATCAGCCTGATGGAGCATGAGCTGATGAACTCAGACACGGGAGTGACCTTCGAAGATGTCATGTCCCTCTGC
>JABZYU010000061.1:0-11674 GCA_015264985.1 Streptococcus sanguinis
CCACAATAAGCAAGATTCTCGCGATTTTGCTTTTTTGGTTTTGACTCTTCAAAATTTAAACGAGCTTGACTTCTACTTAGAACACTTGAAGAAAAGACCAACCGAACCCAAAGAAAGGATTAACAATGGTTGAACTGACCTATTTGGACTCATATAAGGTGAAACGAACACTTTCCTATGAAGACTTCGACGAATTTCTTCTCGCCTTCTCTGGCTGCGTCACAGTTCCTGACTCTCTCAAAGTACTTTCCATCACTTATAATGGACACCAGCTGCCTTTTGCAGGGTTAATTGGCGATTTATACCACCAGATGTACCAGTTAGACTTGACTCCCTACCAGAACTAATCCTTCGCAGTTACAACATAACTTAAACTTTCACTCTTTTCCTTTTTAGTGAATCAAACACTCTTAATTAGTTGATTTTTTCACAAACTTCCTATAAAATAGAATTAGAAAGGTTGTGATTTTGTGAAAACTGAAAAAAATACTACAATTCCCCGAGCTACTGCTAAAAGGCTATCGCTCTACTATCGTATTTTTAAACGTTTTAATGCTGAGAAGATTGAGAAAGCCAACTCCAAGCAAATCGCTGAAGCCATTGGTATTGACTCTGCTACTGTCAGACGAGATTTTTCTTATTTCGGTGAACTTGGCCGCAGAGGATTTGGTTATGATGTCAAGAAATTGATGAACTTTTTTGCTGACCTCTTAAACGACAATGCTATTACCAATGTCATGATTGTGGGTGTTGGTAATATGGGGCGGGCTCTGCTGCACTATCGTTTTCATGAGCGCAATAAAATGAAGGTTGTAATGGCTTTTGACATAGATGACCATCCAGAAGTTGGTAGCACAACCAGCGATGGGATTCCTATCTATGGAATTTCCCAAATTAAAGAAAAAATACAGTCAGGAAATGTGCAAACTGCCATCCTAACTGTACCTAGCGTGAAAGCTCAAGAAGTCGCATCTATCTTAGTTCAGGCTGGTGTCAAGGGCATTCTCTGTTTCTCACCTGTAAACCTATCCCTGCCTAAGGATGTGGTCGTTCAGTATGTTGACCTGACTAGCGAACTGCAGACTCTGCTCTACTTCATGAGAAAAAATGATTATTAATTTGAAAGAGGTATTAAACACTCTATGAGTAAACCTATCATTGGAATAACCGGAAATGAAAGAGAAATTCCAGACGATCACTTCATCCATATGAGCTATACGGCGACAGGATTCGTTGAGGGAGTTAAAGAAGTTGGCGGAATTCCAATGATTTTGCCAATCGGTGATGAACAAATGGCTAAACAGTATGTTTCCATTGTCGACAAATTAATCATCACAGGCGGTCAGAATGTATGCCCTCAATTCTATGGTGAAGAGAAAACCATTGACAGCGATGATTATCTACTCAAACGGGATATTTTTGAATTAGCTTTAATCAAAGAAGCTCGCCGTCAAAATAAACCAATTTTCACCGTCTGCCGCGGAACCCAACTTTATAATGTAGCCCTAGGAGGTACTCTTCATCAAGATATTGAAGATCATTGGCAAGATAGCTCTGCTGAGTACACGACTCAAAGCATGGTGACCAAGAACGGTTCTATTCTGCACGAAATCTATGGACCAGCATCTGAAATCAACTCCTTCCACCACCAAAGTATCAAGGATTTGGCTACTGGCCTAGAAGTCATCGCCTATGATCCTCGCGATAAGATTATTGAAGCCATCACTTCTACTGACGGTAGTCCTTTCCTTGGCGTCCAATGGCACCCAGAGTTCTTGTTTGGCTCCAGAGAAGGAGACTTAGCTCTGTTTGATTATGTTGTCAATATTCTTTAGAAGCCTCTATTCCTAGATAAACTTCTGTTCTACACGAATAGAAGTTTTTTATATTCAAGTAAATCAAATTATATCATATCTGTCTCCTCTCGGTAGCTATAGTAGTTGGACTTAGACACAATCAAATGATCCAAAAGGACCAAGCCCATCATCTCACATGCTTCTTTCATATGCTGAGTCACTTCATCGTCGTTTCTGCTGGGAACGACTGAGCCTGATGGATGATTGTGTACCAGTATGATAGATGTCGCCAGATGCTTAAGAGCGTAGTGGAGAATTTCTCTCGGCTCAGCAATGCTTCTGCTGACTGTCCCCATGAAAATTGTCTGCTGGTGCAAAATTTGATTTTGACTATTAAGATAAATAGCAACCAAGCACTCCTGCCTCATATCTCCCAATTCCTGCTGCATCTTCTGGGCTAATTTTTGACTGCCCATAATCTGCTCTTTCTGCAGAACTTCTGCTCGGTTAATCCGACGGCCTAATTCGATAATGGCCTGCAGTTCCACAGCCTTAATCGGACCGATTCCAGAAATAGTCTGCAATTCCTGCAAAGTTAGATACTTGAGATCATTCAAACTGGAAATAGATGATAAAATTCTTTGAGAAACTTGAAAAACAGTTTCTTTTTTGTTGCCTGTCCTGAGAAATATTGATAGGAGCTCTTGGTTACTGAGTTTTTCAGCCCCTTCTCTCATCAAACGCTCCCGTGGCATCATGCTAATATCATCTTGAAATGAAATGCTATACATAGAAACCTCCTTATCTTATTATTCGGAAAAAGAGTCAAAATTAGCAAGAATTGATATAAAAAAACTCCAAAAGTTAGAGTTCTTTCTAACCTTTGGAGTGAAATTTTTTTAGTCTCTTGCCTTTAAATCTGCATTTGATTATAGGACTTACTGAAAGATTCAAGAACATCCTTAGGAGCCTTGTCATACTCGACAGAGCCTTCTAACGTTCCCTTGACAATCGTTCGATTGGTTGCTGCAGCATCCTCACAAGTAACCAAAGTAATCTCTGTAACGCCTTCGGTATCCTCAATCAGATCCGTTCGATCTGGAGTTACCGTTTCAACACTGGTGATTACATAAGTATAGACTTGCTCTTTATCAGTGATATAGATCTTCATACCAGCCTTAGCACGATCCAATGGGGAGAAGAGCATATTACTAGCCCCTGTGATGCCAAAGACATGGTGGCTAGCCAAGGCATAATTCCCCTGCCCCATCTGCTGGGACTCTTTCATCGTACCAGCACCATAATACAATCCAGCATTATCCAGTCCTTTGAAGATTGGCAAATTCATGGATACTTCTGGAATAGAGATGCCTCCGATAACAGGCAGTTGCTGCGCTTTCCACTGAGCATTGATAACCGCTTCTGTAGAAAGCGACTCTACCTTATTAAAATCAAAGCTAGTCTCAGCATTTTTATTTTTATTAATAGAGTCTTTGGAAACCTTGCTGACCTGATATTGGTTGGTATGCCAAACCATAATCATGTTTCGGATTTGCGCATTAAAGATTAAGCCAAGGGCCACAAAAATTAATAATGTCGCAACAATATTGATGAAAATGTTTCTTTTGCTTTTTTGTTTTCTTTTTCGACTTCTTTTTCCTTGTACCATATAGAGGTCCTCTTTTACGATTCGTTTTCTTCCTCTGCTACATCTTCTTTATCGTCTGCTTCGACGCTTGTAAAGGTGACAATCTGTGCATTTTGGTCCAGACGCATGACCTTAACTCCCATGGTTGAGCGGCCAGTCTGAGAAATATTCGCCACACTTGTCCGAATGATGACACCAGTATTAGTGATAATCATCAAATCTTCCTCGCCAGTTACTGTCATCAGACCGGCAAGAGGTCCGTTCTTATCAGTGATATTGGCTGTTTTAATCCCTTTACCACCACGGCCCTTGGTTGGATACTCACTGGCAAGAGTTCGCTTACCATAGCCTTTTTCAGTAATGACAAGCACTTCGTCTCCCTCAGCAATCACACCAGCTCCAACAACCTGATCGCCATCTCGAAGATTGACTCCGCGAACACCAGTCGCTATCCGGCTCATGTTCCGGACAGCTGTCTCATTGAAGCGGACAGAATAACCAAACTTAGTACCAATGATAACGTCTGCAGCACCGTCCGTCAGAAAGACATTGATTAACTCGTCTTCATCCTTCAAATTCAAAGCTTTGAGACCGTTCTGACGAATATTAGCAAATTCTGTCACACTGGTTCGTTTGACTACTCCATGACGAGTAGTAAAGAAGAGGTAGGAATCATCACTGCGATCTTGCTGGACATTAATAATGGTCTGAATAGTCTCACCTTCATCCAGTTTCAAGAGATTGACCACTGGCAAGCCCTTGGCTGTCCGGCCGTACTCAGGGATTTCATATCCTTTGAGACAATAGACTCGGCCCTTGTTAGTAAAGAAGAGCAGCCTATCGTGGGTACTCGTTGAAACCAGCTCTTTGACGAAGTCATCATCTTTGACACCAGTTCCTTGAACACCTCGACCACCACGTTTCTGAGCAGTGAATTCAGCCTGATTCAGACGTTTGATATAACCTTTATTAGACAGGGTAATCAAAACATCCGCTTCCTCAATCAAATCTTCATCTTCAAGAGAAAGAACTTCTCCCACCATCAGCTCAGTTCGGCGATCATCCGCAAATTTACGTTTGACCTCGTCTAACTCTTCCTTGATAATAGCGATAACGCGCTCTGGCTTAGCCAAAATATCAGCCAAGTCTGCAATCAAGGCAATCAGCTCGTCATACTCTGACTGAATCTTATCACGTTCCAAGCCAGTCAGACGACGCAGACGCATATCAAGGATAGCCTGGCTCTGGCGCTCAGACAGTTCAAACTTAGCCATCAATTCAGCCTGTGCTTCTGCGTCCGTTTCGCTATTACGGATAATGCGAATCACTTCATCAATGTGATCAAGCGCAATCAGCAAACCAGCCAAGATGTGAGCTCGAGCTTCCGCCTTTTCTTTGTCAAAAGCCGTTCGTCGAGTCACCACTTCTTTTTGGTGTTCAATGTAAGCTAACAAAATCTCACGCAGAGACAGAATCTTCGGAACACCATTTTGAATAGCCAGCATATTGAAGCTGAAATTGGTCTGCATCTGAGTCAGCTTGAAAAGGTTATTTAGAATGACATGTGCAGAGGCATCACGACGAACCTCAATGACAAAACGTACCCCTTCACGGTTGGACTCATCACGAACAGCTGTGATACCGTCAATGCGTTTTTCCTGCACTAGGCGAACAATATGCTCATGGACCTTAGTCTTATTAACCATGTATGGAAACTCGGTTACGACAATTCGCTCACGGCCATTTTTCATCTCTTCAATTTCAGTGCGAGAACGAAGAACAATCGAACCCTTCCCTGTTTCATAAGCCCGGTGAATACCGGACTTGCCCATAACCAGTGCTCCTGTTGGAAAATCTGGTCCAGGCAGGACTTCCATGATGTCGCGAGTTGTTGCTTCCGGATTGTCCATGACAAGCTTAACTGCATCAATAGACTCACCAAGATTATGTGGTGGGATATTGGTCGCCATCCCAACTGCAATCCCTGTCGCACCATTTACAAGTAAGTTAGGGAAGCGAGCAGGAAGAACTACAGGCTCTCTCTCGCTGGCATCATAGTTGTCAATATAATCAACAGTGTTTTTATTAATCTCACGAAGCATCTCCAGAGCAATCTTGCTCATACGTGCTTCTGTATAACGCTGAGCAGCGGCTCCGTCTCCGTCCATAGAACCAAAGTTCCCATGACCGTCTACTAGCATATAACGATAGCTCCACCATTGAGCCATCCGCACCATCGCTTCATAAATAGAGGAGTCACCATGCGGGTGATACTTACCCATGACATCCCCTGTGATACGAGCCGATTTCTTGTGAGGCTTCTCAGGCGTCACGCCCAGCTCATTCATACCATAGAGAATCCGACGGTGAACTGGCTTGAGACCATCACGAACATCCGGAAGGGCCCGAGCCACGATAACACTCATTGCGTAATCGATGAAACTAGTCTTCATTTCACTAGTCAGATTAACATTTACTAAGTTTCTGTCTTGCATTAAAAAATGCCTTTCTTTCATATTAAACTATCCTATATTATACCACATTTTCTTTAATTTTTCAGTATTTTGAACCGTTTGTAAAAACGTTTACATCGCTAGATATACAAGTTGACCGTGACAAAATATGTCAAAAGTGGTAGAATGAATGTGTATGGGAAATCTTCCCTAAAAAAATAAGGAGATGTTTAGAAATGACTGCTACTAAACAACATAAAAAAGTCATCCTTGTCGGTGACGGTGCTGTAGGTTCATCTTACGCATTTGCTCTTGTAACCCAAGGTATCGCTCAAGAACTTGGTATCATTGAAATTCCTCAATTATTTGAAAAAGCTGTCGGTGATGCTGAAGACCTTAGTCATGCCCTTGCCTTCACTTCACCTAAGAAAATCTACGCAGCTACTTATGCAGACTGTGCGGATGCAGACCTGGTTGTTATCACTGCAGGTGCACCTCAAAAACCAGGCGAAACTCGTCTTGACCTTGTTGGTAAAAACTTGGCTATCAACAAATCTATCGTTACTCAAGTCGTAGAATCAGGCTTCAACGGTATCTTCCTCGTTGCTGCTAACCCAGTTGACGTTTTGACTTACTCAACTTGGAAATTTTCTGGTTTCCCTAAAGAGCGTGTTATTGGTTCAGGTACTTCACTTGATTCAGCTCGCTTCCGTCAAGCTCTTGCTGAAAAGATTGGTATCGATGCTCGTTCTGTCCATGCCTACATAATGGGTGAGCACGGTGACTCTGAGTTTGCGGTTTGGTCACATGCTAACGTTGCAGGTGTGAAATTGGAGCAATGGTTGCAAGCTAACCGCGACTTGAACGAACAAGACTTGGTTGATCTTTTCATCTCCGTTCGTGACGCAGCATACTCAATTATCAACAAAAAAGGAGCAACTTACTACGGAATCGCGGTTGCTTTGGCTCGTATCACAAAAGCTATCCTTGACGATGAAAATGCTGTATTGCCATTATCAGTCTTCCAAGAAGGACAATACGGTGTTGAAAATGTCTTCATTGGTCAACCAGCTATCGTTGGTGCTCACGGTATCGTGCGTCCAGTAAACATCCCATTGAACGATGCTGAAACACAAAAAATGCAAGCTTCTGCTAAAGAACTGCAAGCAATTATTGATGAAGCATGGAAGAATCCAGAATTCCAAGAAGCATCTAAAAACTAATTTAAAAAACATCTCCTGATAAAAGGGGATGTTTTTTAGTTGTTTTATATAGGTTTGTCGGCAAAAATATCTATTAAATAAGGCACGATGAGCTCGCTCTCTATGTCTTTCAAAGAAGAAATCCAGACAAAGTCTGTGTGCTCTTCTGGATCTAATATAATATCACGCTCTTCCAAAATTCTACCCGCATAAACTAAGCGTGTGAAAACAGTATCTTTGCTAGCATCAAACTGACTATCTTCATGGATAATCTTATCAATCCGAATCTTTTGATTAACCTCCTCCATAGCCTCACGTAGAGCTGCCTCTCTAGGCAGTTCATTCTCTTTCACACTTCCGCCTGGAATATCCCAATAAGATGGATAGACATTAGGAAGATCTCGCTTTATCTTAGACCGTTTGATAAGCAAATACTTCCCGTCCTCCTCGATTAAGGTATGAGCGATTAATTTTACTGTCATTGCATTTTCCTCCCAAAAAAGAGCAAAAAAAGACTCCAAAGAGTCCAATTTTAAGTCATCCACCCTGAGAGAATCGAACTCCCATCTCAAGAACCGGAATCTTGCGTGATATCCATTACACTAAGGGTGGCAACTAATTCATTATAACTGATTTTCTTTGAAAATACAAGTGAAAATCAGAAAAAGAAGTTGAGAAATCTCAACTTCTTTTATCTAATTACAATTCAATATCGCCAAACAAATCAGCCATTGAGAATCCAGTTTGAGTTTCTGGAAGTTCAAAGTCACGTTTTTCTTGACGTTTCGGACGACGAGGACGTGATTGACGTTTCTCATCTTTTTGTCCTTCTTCTTGAGCTGGACGTTCTTCAAGAGCCTTGATAGAAAGTGATACACGCTCATCAGCAGCATTCACTTCAAGAACCTTAACAGTCACTTCTTGACCAACCTTAAGGGCATCCTTAGGGCTTTCAACACGTTTGTGTGAAATTTGTGAAATGTGAACCAGTCCATCAATTCCTGGCAATACTTCAACGAAAGCACCGAAATCAGTCAAACGTTTTACAGTTCCTTCGATCACATCGCCTGCAGCGAGTTTTTGCTCAACGCCATCCCATGGTCCAGGTGTTGTTGCTTTAAGAGAGAGAGACACACGTCCTTCTTCTTCGTTCAAGTCAAGAACTTTCACTTCGATTTCATCACCAACTGATACAACAGACTTAGGTGATACATTGCGCTCATGTGACAATTCAGTCAAGTGAACCAATCCATCAACTCCGCCAAGGTCAATGAAAGCACCGAAGCTAGTGATGCGAGCAACTTTACCAGTTACAATATCACCAACATTCAACTTACCAAAGACTTCAGCACGTGCTGCTGCAGCTTCAGCTTCTACAACCTCACGACGTGAAAGGATGAAGCGGTTTTCTTTTGGATCTACTTCTTTAATCTTAGCACCAAACTCTTGACCTACAAAACGCTCAGTGTTACGAACGAAACGAGTATCAAGCATTGAAGCAGGAATAAATCCACGAAGTCCTTCAAACTCAACTGAAAGTCCACCTTTAACAGCACGAGTGCCCTTAACAGTGACAACTTCTTCTTCACGACCAACCAATTTGTCCCAAGCTTTGCGAGCTTCCAAACGTTTTTTAGATACCAGGTAAGTTACGGTGTCTGTATCTTTACCTACTACTTGACGAAGAACAAGCAATTCAAGTGTTTCACCTGGTTTTACAAGGTCGTTGATATCAGCGTCGCGGTCGTTTGTCAACTCACGAAGAGTCAAAACACCTTCAACACCAGTTCCAGCGATTGCAACATTAGCTTGGTTAGCGTCAACAGTCAATACTTCAGCAGTAACGACGTCACCTGGCTCAACTTGGCTAACACTGTTTAGCAAATCTTCAAATTCATTCATCTAAAAAAATCCTCCAACAATCAAGCTTTCGCTTGACATACTACTTATTTATTTTCCTAAGCACCCGCAAATGACATTGATCTATCGTTAACGATTTCCATCCTATAAAGAAATAAAACACCAGAAGACATTTTATTATTTTATCAGATCTATTACCTAAGAACTGGGGTAGCTGGATTCGAACCAACGCATGAGGGAGTCAAAGTCCCTTGCCTTACCGCTTGGCTATACCCCAAAAAGAGCGCTGACAAAAGTCACTTTATCATCATCACAATGAACGCTAATGGAGAGAGAGGGATTCGAACCCCCGAACCCGAAGGAGCGGATTTACAGTCCGCCGCGTTTAGCCTCTTCGCTATCTCTCCGACAATCAACGCTATCTATTATAACATTGATACAATGAAAATGCAAGCCCTTATTTGCTTAAATTATAGGTTTCAATCAAAGTTTCCACGGCTCTTTCAAGTTTTTTATAAAAACTTTCAGCATTTCCATTTTTGATGATTGCAAACTGGCCATCTAGTTCAGCAATCTCGCCGATGACCTTCTTTCCAATAGCAAGACGATAACCGTCAAATTGGTCTGCTCCGACTTTCACTTTGCTATCTGTGATTTGAATTTCAATTTTTTTATCTTTTTTACTCATAACTTACCTCTTTCAAATTTCTATTGTACACGAAAAAGGCTGACTTCGCAAGCTATCTTAGACTAGAATTGCAGAAAAAAACTGCCCAATCAAGGACAGCTTTTAAATTATACCTTCACAATCCAACCTTCTGGCGCTTCAACATCACCAAATTGGATACCAGTCAATTCGTCATACAGCTTGCGAGTGACTGGACCGACTTCTGTCTCGCTATAAAAGACATGGAAGTCATCGCCGTGCTGGATACCACCGATAGGAGAGATAACTGCCGCTGTTCCGCAAGCTCCAGCTTCAGTGAATTCACCCAAATCTGCTAGAGGAACATCTCCCTCAATCGGTTTGAGCCCTAGTCTATGCTCCGCCAGATAAAGCAAAGAGTACTTGGTGATGGATGGCAAGATTGAGGGACTGAGCGGCGTTACAAATTCATTATCCTTGGTGATACCAAAGAAGTTGGCAGAACCCACTTCTTCAATCTTGGTATGGGTTGCCGGATCCAGATAAATCACATCTGAGAAATGCTTATCTTTAGCAATCTTTCCTGGTAATAAGCTAGCAGCGTAATTGCCACCTACTTTTGCCGCACCAGTTCCATGCGGTGCCGCGCGGTCATAGTCATCTGACACAATGAAGTTAGTCGGAGTCAGACCGCCTTTGAAGTAATTGCCGACTGGCATTACAAAGATAGTGAAAATGTATTCTTCAGCTGGTTTCACGCCAATAATATCGCCAACTCCAATCAAGAGAGGCCGAATATATAGGGTTCCGCCTGTTCCGTATGGTGGTACATATTCTTCATTAGCTCGGACAACCTGCTTAACTGCATCCACAAACATTTCTGTTGGAACTTGCGGCATGAGCAAGCGATCAGCTGTTTGTTGCAGACGCTCCGCATTTTTATCCGGACGGAAAAGCTGAATACTGTCATCCTTAGTCCGATAGGCCTTTAAACCCTCAAAAGCCTGCTGACCGTAGTGAAGGCAAGGAGACGACTCAGAAATATGGAGCGTAGCGTCCTCTGTTAACGTTCCTTCTTCCCACTGGCCATTGCGATAATAAGCTAAATAGCGATAAGGTAGTTTCATATATGAGAATCCTAGATTTTCCCAGTCAAGATTTACAGTCATGGTCTTTCTCCTATTCTTCCAAACTTCATTTTTAGATACTCCCTATTTTACACCTTTTTAAGATATTTTCAAGTATTATTTTCAATTTTCTGAAAATTTTGTTATTCAGTCTTTTGTTCCGCTATCAAACTTATAGAAATTGAAAAAACCAGCTCCTGCGAACTGGTTTGATGATTACTTGATGTAAGCTGAGAAGACTTCTTCGTCTGAAATGGTATCAGAAATGAAGCTGCCGTTGCTAGTTCTCTCAGACAGACTGAGATCAGCTAGATTAATCTCATAGGCAGTTCCTTTATTGGAAAGCACCTGCAAAATCTGATCCTCACTAGCTTCTGCTTCTGTTGTGAAGAGGTCAAAGTCCACTGCTTCACCAAAGACTGGTCCGGCTGAAAAGACACGATGCGGCTTGGTCTTAAGCTCTCTCAGAACTTGAAGACCGCGATTTGCCCGACTGGTAACAGGAATATCTGCGACTGCCATACGCTTGAGCGAACCACGCTGAGTCAAGAGGTAAAGTGAGTCTGTATTGGCGATAAAGGCTGCTGCTAGTACATCGTCTTTCTTGAGGTTGATGGCTTTAACCCCAGCTGCCTTAGCTCCGATGACAGGAACTTCCTCAATATTGAAGCGAAGGGCATAGCCATTCTTGGTCACGAGCATAACATCATCCAGCTTAATCGGCGCCAGAGCAATGACCTGGTCGTCTTCATTTTTCAGCTTAGCAAACTTAAGCGACTTAGACTTGTAGGTCCGCCAAGGACTGAATTCCTTGCGCTCTACACGCTTGATTTGACCTAACTTGGTCGCTGCAAAGTATGTGCCTTCCTCAAAACTGTCCAGCAATTCCGTGTAGATCACTTCTTCTTTGGTATCAAAGTTGCTGATGGTTTGGCTGAGGTG
>JABZYU010000062.1:0-11379 GCA_015264985.1 Streptococcus sanguinis
TCCCTAGACAGTGTGATTAACTCTTCCAACTGCTCAGGAGTAAAACCTGTCGTTCCGACCACTGGGCAAAATCCCTGATTCAGAGCGAAGCGAGTATTGTCATAAGCTACTTTAGGGGTTGTAAAATCAACCCAGACATGGGCTTCCAGCCCAGCCAATTCTTCCTTGGCATTGAAGACAGGAATACCAGCCACTTCTTTTTCATCCGTAAAAGGATCCAGCAGTCCAACTAATTCTAATTCAGGATCTTCTGTCACCATTTTGTAGGCTGCTTGACCCATTTTTCCTTTAAAACCAGCAATAATAACTTTGATACTCATGTTTCTCCTCCTTACAGAGACAAGCTCAGATATTCATACAATCAAATCACAGGAATATAAGCAAGTGCAACGCTGCCCTCACCCAAGTGTGTCCCGATGACGCTGCCAAAGGTTGCGATAGGAACTTCGCCAGCAATACCACTGTCTAGCAGATTTTGCTGAAGCTCAGCTGCTTTTTCTGGCGCATTGCCATGGATAACCATAATCTGATAAACACCGCCCGCTGTTCTTTCTTGGACAAGTTCCAGCATACGCTTGGTAGCCTTCTTCTCCGTCCGAATCTTTTCAAAAACCTCTATCACACCATGATCGTTAAAATACAGAATAGGCTTGATGCTGAGCAGATTTCCCAGAATAGCTGCGCCGTTAGACAGGCGTCCTCCTTTGACCAAGTGGTTCAAGTCATCCACCATGATAAAGGCGCTGGTGCCATCAATCTGCTTTTGAACATTAGCTAAAATTGTTTCAAACTCTAGGCCTTGTTCTGCCCATTCTAGAGCAGATTGGACCATGATACCGAGTGGCGCGCTGGTAATCTTGGAATCCGAAAAGGCAATTTTCAAACCGTGAAATTCATCTTTCAAATACTGAATGTTTTGATAAAAACCAGAAATACCGCTAGATAGAAAGAGTCCCAGAACATGGGTATAGTCTTTGCCGTCTAGAATAGTAAGAATCTCTTCTAGGTCAGCAATGCTAGGCTGACTGGTCTTGGGCAGTTCATCTGACTGAGCCATTTTTTCATAAAATTCACTGGCTGTTAAGTTTCTGCCTTCGACATAAGTCTCACCAGCAATCACGACTGGAATATCCAAGACGAAAAGATTTTCATTCTCTAGCAGAGAAGCTGGCAGATAGGCCGATGAATCTGTGATAACCGCTAACTTCATGATTAAAACTCCAAATTAATGCCTGGCAAATCCAGAGCAATTTCTGTCACTTCATAAGTCAAGCGGTTGAGCATGGTCAGGCAAGGCCGAGCCAGCGCTTCTACTTCATCGTGGTCAAATTCACTCGGTTCCTCAATAAGACGACCGTGAATGTGGTTAGCTTGCGAAATGGTTCCGCTGATAACAAACTTCTCAAAAACAATCATAAAAGTCAAAATCACAATCAATGAAGTTGTGTGGGCTTCGACGTCTCTTTTGACCAATTGGAAATTCACATCAACCTTGGTTTCAGGTGTTCCATTTTCTTTTTCCCACTCAAAATTTCGGGCGTCAAAATGGTACTGACTAACAAATTCTTTTTCGCGCTGTATGTTCATTTTTATTCTCCTAAAAATATGCGATAGGCCCATTATACCATATATCGAGCGAAGTTTCCATGCTAAAATTTGCAGGCCTGAAAACACAAAAAAAAGAACCTCACTGACAAGCGAGATTCTTTTAAATATCATTTTTCAAGTGGTTTGCGCAAGTAACCAAAGATAAGACCGCTGACTACCGCACCAATCAATACATATACCAAGTAAAGGATTGGATTGTTTGTCAAGCCGATAACGAAGATTCCTCCGTGAGGAGCCATAAGCTTGATACCAGACAATCCTACAAGAGCACCCGTAAGAGCAGAACCTACAATAAAGCTTGGAATAGCGCGGGCTGGGTCAGCAGCTCCAAACGGGATAGCTCCTTCTGTGATGAAAGACAGACCCATGACAATGTTTGTCAAACCTGAATCGCGTTCTTCTTCAGTGAATTTATGTTTGAACAAAAGAGTTGCAATAAATACTGCTAAAGGCGGAACCATACCAGCTGCCATAACTGCTGCCATAACAGGTGAACCACCAGTTGAAACAGTGCTTGCCAGTGTACTAGTACCAAATACGTAAGCAGCCTTATTAACCGGCCCACCCATATCGACAGCCATCATACCACCGACTAAGAGACCGAGGAGGACAGCAGAGCTTCCGCTCAGACTTGCCAAGAAATCGTTCAGGGCTGTATTGATTGCTGACATTGGAATATTCACCGCCAACATTACAAATCCAGTCACAAGAACACCCAGAAGAGGCAAGAGCAAGATTGAACGGATACCTTCAAGTGAGCGAGGCAGACCTGCAAGAAGCTTGCGAAGAATCAGGATAACACCACCGGCTAAGAATCCTCCTACCAAAGCACCAAGGAAACCAGATGATACACCAACTAAATCAATTGTTTTCTGACCGCCTTCAGCATAGGCAACAGCACCAAATGATGCACCGCTGCTTGCAATGGCACCAGCTACGAAACCAGAAACTAGACCTGGCTTTTCAGCGATTGAATAGGCGATATAACCAGCTAATACTGGCAACATAAAGCCAAAGGCTGCACCACCAATTGCTTTAAACTGCGCTGCAATCTCATGATAACTCCCCAGATTAGAAAGCTGATCTTTTGGTACACCTAAGATCTGATCCAGCAAGAATGCAATGGCAATCATAATCCCGCCACCAATAACGAATGGCAACATTTGGGAAACACCACTCATCAAGTGCTTGTAAAAAGCGCCGCCCAAACTAAGTTTCTCATTGCTAGACTCGGCAGCACCGCCGCCATTAGAAGCCTTGTAAATCTCAGCATTTCCTGAAAGAGCCAGATTAATCAGTTCTTCAGTCTTACGAATACCGTCTGCAACTGGACGATTAATTAACGGCTTGCCGTCAAAGCGATTCATCTCTACGGCCTTATCAGCTGCGATGATAACAGCTTTGGCATTTTTGATATCTTCTGCTGTCAGTTTATTTCCGACACCGCTGGCACCGTTGGTTTCAACCTTGATGCCGACACCCATTTCAGCAGCGACCTTCTGCAAGGCCTCTTGAGCCATGTAGGTATGCGCAATCCCTGTTGTACATGCTGTTACAGCCACAAGGAAGTCTCCGCCTTCATTGGCAGGTTCAACGACAGCAGGTTCTTCTGCTTTTTCCGAAGCTTGGTCAAAGAGCTCAACCACCTGATCAGGCGAAGTCACTTGGCGCAATTTATCCGCAAAACCATCCTTCATCAGGTATTGAGACAATTCAGCCAAGGCAGCCAAGTGAGTATCGTTAGCGCCTTCTGGAGCTGCAATCATGAAGAAAAGATCAGTTGGTTGGCCATCCAAACTTTCATAATCTACGCCTTTATTTGACTTGGCAAAAAGTACCGTTGCTTCTTTCACTGCAGTATTTTTGCTATGAGGCATAGCGATTCCGTCACCCAAGCCTGTAGAAGTCAAGGCTTCACGAGCCAAAATCCCTTCTTTGAAAGTCTCAAAGTCTGTCACATAGCCATGATCCACTAGGCTCTGAATCATTTCTTCAATAACAGCTTTTTTCTCTGTTGCCTGCAAGTCTAGCAACATCACATCTTTTCTTAGTAAGTCTTGAATTTTCATATTTTTTCTACCTCTACTTTTTCATAGATTTCTTTTATATAATCAGCTGTCGCCAAATCATCTGAGAAGGTGGTTGCCGTTCCGCAGGCCACTCCCCATTTGAAAGCTTGAATAACATCGCCAGACCGGACAAACTCTCCGGTAAATCCAGCCACCATAGAGTCACCAGCACCAACAGAATTTTTTACATTGCCCTTGATAGGTTTAGCGAAGTAGGCACCATCTCGAGTCACCAATAAGGCACCGTCGCCAGCCATGGAAATAATGACATGCTGGGCACCCTTGTCTAAGATTTGACGGGCATAACTCTCAATCTGATCCAAGCTTTCGAGCTTGACTCCGAAAATATCACCTAGTTCGTGATTATTTGGTTTTACCAAAAGCGGCTCAAACTCTAAAGAATCCAGCAGCGTCTGACCTTCAAAGTCACAGACGACCTGTGCTCCTGTCTTTCTGGTCAGGCCAATCAACTCCTTATAGACAACGTTTCCTAGATTTTTAGGACTGCTGCCTGCGAAGACTACTGTATCTTCCGATGTCAGAGAAGAAAGGAACTTCTTCAGTTCTTCTAGTTTCTGACTGGAAATATCTGGACCTGGTCCATTAATTTCTGTCTCAGCATCCGCTTTAATCTTGACATTGATACGAGTATCCTGCTCAACCTCAACGAAATTGCTGGAAATCCCTTCATCTTCCAATGTATCTGTAATGAACTTGCCAGTAAAACCACCGATAAAGCCAGTCGCTGTATTCTCAATACCTAGACGTTTGAGAACTCGGCTAACGTTGATTCCCTTCCCGCCAGCGAATTTGTCGTCACTGTCCATCCGATTGACGCTTCCTATAAGGACCTTGTCCAGACGGACAATATAGTCGATGGAAGGGTTTAATGTGACAGTATAAATCATACCTCAATCACCTCCGTTTTTTCTTTCAGCGCTTGAATCACTTCCGATTCATTTTGAATAGTAATAATGCTTGCTTTGGCAAGAGGAGCAACCTTGACAAAGGACGTCTGTCCTAGTTTAGAAAGATCAGCCAAGACATAAGTCTTCTTAGCGTTCTCTAAAATCGCTCTTTTGACAGCTCCTTCTTCCATATCTGGAGTGGTAAAGAAACCATCGTCAATGCCATTCATTCCAATAAAGGCCTTATCGAAATTCAACTGACCGATTTGATTTAGGGCAACACCGCCAATGCTGGCATCTGTTGAGCGCTTGACCTTTCCGCCGATAATGACTGTCGGTATATTGCGCTCTACCAACTTGGTCGCATGGTGAATGGAGTTGGTGACGACTGTCACTCTAGGGTCATGCAGCTCATTAACTAAAAGCTCATTGGTTGTCCCCGCATCAATAAAAATCACATCATGCTCTTGAATCAAGCTTGCTGCCATCTTGGCAATAGCTGTCTTTTCTTGAATGCTTTTGATAGATTTTTCCTGATTACTCTCCTCTTCTTGTAGAAAATGAAGGCTCTCGGCTCCACCATGAACTCGTCGCAGCTTATGCTCGCTTTCCAGTTCATCCAAATCTCTTCTGATAGTTGATTCTGAAGTGTTTAAAGCATGTACTAGATAGTCTAAGGAAACAAATTTTTCTCTTATGACTGTCTCTAGAATAACTTGCTTTCTTTCAGACTTCAGCATAAAGCACCTCCTTTGGAATCGTTTACGATTATTATTATACCTCTTTATTTTTCAATGTCAAGCATTTTCTATCAAAATCTTTCATTTTCTATCTTTTTATCTTATCGAACAAAAAAGAGCTGGACTATGTCCAACTCCATTCATATCATTGCATAACTGTTAAATAAAAGGCAATTAGCTATTATTGATCAAGGATACAAGATAGGCCGCCATAACAGGCAGAAAAGTTCCAAGAAAAGTAAACACAACCAGAACCCAGAACCAGACTGACTTAAATGCCTGTCGGTAGGTCCCTGGGAGCGAACGATTGGCATCAATGTATTCCTTGAATTTTGGCCATTTCAAGATTAAAAGCAAAAGAAATACTGTGCTGCCAGAGATTAATAGGCCGTAAAAAACGATGTTAACAATAGGCTCTGGAGCCTTTTTTGAAAGAAAAGCTATACCTTCTGCTATGACAAAGTTATTGAGAGCATGAAAAATGATAGACCAGATAATCGAATACTCAAAAGCGATATAGCCAAAGCCTAAACCAATCAAACTAGCAAAATAAAACTGATAAAGATTTTCGTGAAAGAGACCAAACAAAATCGCAGTCAGAAGAATGGCAAAAACCTTTCCATGCTTCTCTAATGCTCGCAATCCAGCACCTCTAAAAATGATTTCCTCCGTAACTGGAGCCATCAAAGATGAATAAATCAGCATGGTCAGAGTTTCAGAACCGCCGCCTCCTGATTCCATACTAGAAAGATCTAGATTGAAGAGTTGCATGATAGCCTGCATCATCTGATTGACAACAGCTGTAAACATTTGGGCGAATAAAAGGAAGCAAATCATATAAAAGAAAACTTTAGGGGTCATCTTCCGCCCCTTGCGACGAAGGTCGTATTTAAAAAGCTGCTTACCCCGAGCCACCGTAAAAGTAAGAACACCAAGACAGGAAGCTAGAATATAGGCTCCACCGTCCTTTTCCATGAATTTGGTAACAATGTCTTGCGTCTTTTGAATGTCCATACCTTGTCCTGGCATGATGACAAAAAAGGCAACAAATACGTAAATGAAGACAGCAGCAAGCATAACCCATAAATAAGTAAAGCAAGTCGCTGAAAATCGTCCTAGATCTTTTTTAGGATTTAAAGGTTCGGGTATATAATACATAAAATCTCCTATATTAAATTTTCTCCTTACCCTTTCGGCTTAGGAAATACAAGGTCAAAAAGATTCCCTCATAAAGCAAAGCAAAAAGAATAAAGGCGTGCATGAAAAATTCTTCTGGCAGAATCCAAATGACTGGATCCTTAGCTGGGTCAAACATCCAGGTATTGTCTCCGGCAAAGAGAACTTGATGAAAGAGTGTAAAAAAATTGTTAAAACCAATCATAAAAGCCAAGCCAGCAAAGACAAGCGGCAAGAGACTAATCATCAGAAAAGCCCGTCTGTAAAGACCCAAAAATCCCTTTTTAACCACTTTTTTGATAAAGAAAATCAAAGCCGGCAAGGTTATTAGAAAAATAGCTTGCGCCAAGTGAAAAAGATACTTGACCGCCTGAAAATGATGCAACCCTGCTGCTGACGAACGAAAATCTGGCATCGCCAGCTTTTGACTAAAAGGATTGGTCAGGTAATTCATCAGAATATTAAAATTATACTGAATGGTCTCTGCTTTCAGATACACCTTATCCGGCAAATTGAAATAAGAAATCTCCATCGAGTATAAGAGCCAAGCCAGATAAATGGTCAGCAGGATAGCTACTGCCAGCAAGCACAAAACGCTGGCTGAAAATCTCAACTTATCACGCATCGAAGTCCCACTCCGCTAGACTGGACAAGACATGCGTCGGTTGGATAGGCAGATTAGGAACCTCTTCTGGCAGGGTAAAACCTGTTGTGACCAAGAGAGTCGGAATGCCGTTGTCGATCCCCGCTCGAATATCTGTCAGATAGTTATCACCCACCATGACCACTTCTTCACGCGCCAGTCCTAGATGCTCTATAGCTTTTTCCATGATGATGGCATTTGGCTTGCCGATAAAGGTCGGCTCAACCCGAGTGGCTGCTTCCAAGAGGGCATTGATAGCACCTGCTCCTGGCTGCAGACCTCGCTCAGTCGGAATGTTGAGATCTGGATTGGTTCCGATAAAGTGAGCACCCTTTTGAATGGCCAGAGTTGCTATTGTCAGCTTCTCGTAATCCACTTCCCAGTCCAGCCCAACTACTACATAGTCTGGATTTTCTGTGTCTTCTATATATCCAGCTTCTTCAATAGCATGTTTAAGTCC
The DNA here is from genome assembly GCA_015264985.1 of Streptococcus sanguinis. Lineage (GTDB taxonomy): Bacteria > Bacillota > Bacilli > Lactobacillales > Streptococcaceae > Streptococcus > Streptococcus sanguinis_S. The sequence continues at coordinate 7,605 of JABZYU010000062.1, forward strand.
CACATCACCAATGACGTAGACTTTCTTGCCCAGCTTTTTCTCCTGCATATAGTCAATGGTAGCCAGAGTTGCTGTGTAAATGGTATCAAGTGGCGTCTCAATATTAAAATTTTCAGCCAGCATGGTTTGCACTGTTTCTGGCGTGCGCGTGGTATTATTGGTCACGAAAAGATAGGGAATCTTGCGCCTCTGCAAGTCATGCACAAAGGCTTCACCAGCCGGAATCCGGCTCTTGCCCTTATAAATCGTCCCGTCTAAATCAATCAAATATCCTTTATAAGTCATTTCTGCTCTTCCTAATTCTCTTGTTTAAACTCTTGCCAGGTCACTAAAGCCTGGGCATTGACTTCGCCGTCACTGGAAATCTGATGATTGCTCTGCAGACCTTCTAGGTCATAGCTAGAAGCAATCATGCCGCCTGGTCGAACTTCCTTGACATACTTGAGATGGACCTTCTTAGGAATATGTTTCGTGAGGAAGTCTGCACCCATGACCTCAAAGATCCAGTCCAGATACTTGCTATTATTGACATGGCCATTCATATCCAAGTCGTAAAAGCGCACATGGTAGTCCTTGCTGACAGGATTTTCCAAGTCTGGATACTTAGGACCGCGCAGTAATTTCTTGGAAAAGTCAGATTGATATGGCGCTACAATCTCCGGATCAACGGCACGAACCTTGCGGCTATCCCGATCCATAAGAACAAAGGTTGCCATCATCTGTATAATGACTTCACCCGCTTCATCAAAAATCGTAAAGCGACGGTAGCAAAAGAGCCGATTATAAGTTAAGGCTTCTGTTTCGATAGTAATCTCCTCTGCAAATCGTGGCAGACGTGTCACATCAATATCATAGTCCGTGATAATCCAGACTAGGTTATACCGCTCCAGCATATCCTTGTCACTGACGCCAAGCTCGATTGACTGCATCCCCGATACCTGCAAGGACAGCAAGATGACATCCGGCAGCTTGATATGGCCATTCATATCTGCCATATCAAAAGGAATTTTCATTTTCATTTGATAAGTTAAGCCCATGATTTACTCCAATATAAATTTCTCAGCAACCGTATCGCCCAAAAAGAGACCTTGTTTGGTCATGCGCACGATGTCTCTGTCCGGCACTAGCAAGCCCTGATCAGTCAGCTCAAACACAACAGCTCCATATTGGTCCTCAAAGGAAAGACCGAATTTTTCCTCGAAGCGCTTTTTAGAAACACCTGATTTCTTGCGCAGTCCTAGAAACATTTCTTCTTCCATCTTTTCTTTCAGAGTCAGCACTTCTTCCTGCACACGGGCATTGCCCGCTTCCACCGCCTGCAGATAATGACGAATCGGTCCGTGGTTTTTATAGCGAACACCATCAACATAGCCAGACGCTCCCGCTCCGATACCATAATACTCCGCATTGTCCCAGTACATGAGGTTGTGACGGCTCTCAAAGCCTGGCTTGGAAAAGTTTGAAATCTCATAATGCTCGAAGCCGGCCTTTCCCAGCTCAGCTATAATGTATTCGAACATCTCCGCTTCCAAATCTTCTTTAGGCAGAGGCAGTTTCCCTCGCCGCATCCGATTCATGAAGACCGTATGATTTTCCAAAATCAAGCTGTACAAACTCATGTGGGGAATGTCCAGGGCAATGGCCTTGGCTACATTGATTTTCACATCTTCCATAGTCTGCTTGGGCAGAGCATAAATCAGGTCAATCGAGATATTGTCAAAACCTGCTTTTTTGAGATTGGCAATATTCTCATAGATATCCTTTTCCAAGTGACTTCGGCCAATCTGCTTGAGCATGCGGTCATTGAAGGTCTGTACACCTAGAGAAACCCGATTGACAGGCGAGTCTTTGAGTACAGCGATCTTCTCCTGATCTAAATCCCCAGGATTGGCTTCAATGGTCAGCTCCTCAAGATAAGACAAATCAAGCTTATCCGTCAGCTTTTCCAGCAAAAAAGCCAACTGAGAAGCAGATAAAGCCGTCGGAGTCCCACCACCGATATAGAGGGTACGGAGCTTTTTGATATCGTAGGAATGATACTCCTCAATCAAATGCTCCAGATAACTATCTACTGGCTGGTTTTTGATAAAAACCTTGGAAAAGTCGCAGTAATAACAAATCTGAGTACAAAAAGGAATGTGCACATAAGCAGAAGTCGGTTTGGTTTGCATAGTACTTATTATACCACAGTTTTAAAGAGAGGACTTATTTGATTATCAAACAAAGAAAAAAAGAGTGATCCTGTAAAGACAAAAATTGTCCTCGCAAGTCACTCCCTTTCCTATAATCTAAAAAATTAAAGATTTAAATCACTTCTTCCCCAACTCCTGCGTCCTCTTGTAGGCAGCTTGAACGGCATCCATGACCGTTCCTCGAAAGGAATTTTCTTCCAGACTAGCTATCCCTGCAATGGTCGAACCGGACGGACTGCAGACCTGGTCTTTGAGTTGAGCCGGATGTTGCCCACTGACTTGGCTAAGTTTGGCAGCGCCTAAAAGAGTCTGATTTGCCAGTTCAAGCGATATATCGCGACTGAGTCCTGCTCGGACACCAGCATCCGCTAAGGCCTCTATAAAGAGATAGACGAAAGCTGGTCCACAGCCAGCAAGAGCTGTCGCTGCATCCAACTGTTTTTCCTCTAGTTTGACTAAAAGGCCAGCTGAAGACAGAAGCTCACGCAACAAGTCTTCATCCACTTGATTCGCCTGCTGAGATAAGCTATAGGTAATAACCCCCTCACCTACTGCTACTGGTGTATTAGGCATCATCCGAATCCAATGATGGTGACAAGGGGTCAATTTTTCTAATATTTCCAAGCTCAGACCAGCTGCCATCGAAACCAGCAGAAGAGAATCTCGTTTTTCTAGAATTTCCTGATATTCAGACAGCAAGTCAGCAAATTGAGCCGGTTTGATTCCCAGAAAAATCACTTCTGCCTGAGAAAAAACTTCTGCATTACTGACCGGCTGCCCACCATCTTCCGCAGCAATCTTTTCAGCCTTGTCACGACTGCGATTAGCCAGAAGTAATTCGCTTCTAAATCTTTCATCTTGGGCAACTAGACGGGCAAGACTGCCGCCCATATTTCCCAGACCGATAAATCCAATTTTCATCTTTATTTCCTCACTTGACCAATACCCTGAATGACATACTTATAGCTGGTCAACTCTTTCAGTCCCATAGGACCTCTGGCATGCAGTTTTTGAGTAGAAATCCCCATTTCGCAGCCAAGCCCAAATTGACCGCCATCTGTAAAGCGGGTTGAGGCATTGACATAAACTGCTGCGCTATCCACCTGCTCTGTAAAGTAAGCTGCCGCTGCATCGTTCTCCGTCACAATGGCATCCGAGTGATGAGTGCTGTGAGCTTCAATATGCTCCACCGCTTCTTCCAGCGAGGAAACCAGCTTGACCGCTAAGATATAGTCCAAAAATTCCGTATCAAAATCTTCTTGTTTAGCTTGCAAGCCTGATATATACTGAGCTGCTTTCTCATCCAAACGTAATTCAACAGGGTTTTCTTGCGCAGCATCACGATCTGTCACCAGCATCTTCTGTAAACGCGGTAAAAATGCAGCTGCAATCTCTTCGTGAACCAGCAACACTTCCATGGCATTGCAGACAGAGGGGCGACTGGTCTTGGCATTCTCAATAATGGCCAAAGCCTTATCTTGATCAGCATCCTTATCTACATAGACATGAACAATTCCAGTACCTGTCTCAATAACCGGCACAGTCGCATTTTCCACGACCGCCTGAATCAGTCCCGCCCCTCC
>JABZYU010000063.1:0-11255 GCA_015264985.1 Streptococcus sanguinis
CCAGACTTCCTGCCATGTCTATAAAGATGCTGGAACGGTTGAGCGAACTCAGGACAATATGGAAGTCCGTTTGGATGAAAAGGTGACAAGTGAGAAAGAAACGCGAGATTTAGGAATCGAAGTCGGGGATTTTATTTCCTTCGATCCGCGAACCACAGTTACCGAGTCAGGCTTTATCAAGTCTCGCTTTCTGGATGACAAGGTCAGCGCAGCTATTTTGCTCAATCTTTTGCGCGTTTATAAAGAGGAAAATATTCAGCTGCCGGTGACGACTCATTTTGCTTTCAGTGTCTTTGAAGAGGTTGGTCATGGGGCTAATTCCAGCCTACCGGCGCAAGCGGTGGAGTATCTAGCGGTTGATATGGGCGCTATGGGTGACGACCAGCAGACGGATGAGTATACGGTTTCCATCTGTGTTAAGGATGCTTCAGGGCCTTATCACTATGGCTTCCGCCAGCATTTGGTAAATTTGGCTAAGGAGCAGGATATTCCTTATAAACTGGACATCTATCCATTTTACGGGTCAGACGCCTCTGCAGCAATGAGCGCAGGAGCAGAAGTCAAGCATGCCCTGTTAGGCGCTGGCATCGAATCCAGCCACTCTTATGAGCGTACCCATATTGATTCAGTCGTCGCAACAGAGCGTATGGTGGATGCATATCTTAGAAATGGATTAGTCGGACAGAGTGTCTAATAATGTCCAAAAACATTGCTCGAATTATTGGTATAATTCTTAAAAATATGTTATGTTCGTATATAGAATTACTTTAGGTTAAAAGGGAGAAAATGAAAGTAGTTTGTGTGGATGCTTGTATCCGTTCTAGGGCGTTTGGGATTGACATTGCCCTCCGCAATCGATTTGAACTTTTTGAAGAAATGAAAGTCCCTTATGAATTGTGGGTTTCTGAAGCGGATACAGATATATATAGTGATGTCGGTACCAGGAGAAGAGTGCTAGAAAGCTATGATGTCTTGGGCATTGATAGGACCAAGGTTCGTTTTCTAGGTTTAGAGTTAGGGGGACGAAGTGTCCAACAGTTTGCTGAGGAGGAGCTTGAGCCAGCAGACTGGCTGATAATGGAGCGTCTGGATATTCCAGAAAATATTCTCTTGAGACGTGGACAAGATTTTCATGTAGCGCGCGTCCTTCATCAGGATCACATGATTGCCCTCGGGCAAGAGTTAGATAAAAAGGTGATGGGCTGGCTGGATCAGGATGTATTAGACACTTTGATATTGGTTGGGGAAAGCCAAGATGCTTATCTGCCTCAAGAGATGAGGGAAAAGGCGCTCTTTATTCCAACCACCTATGCAGATCAAGTGGTCCAAGATCCAAGAGAGAGGGTCTTTGATCCTAAGGAGATTCACTTGGTGACAGTGAGTCGTTTGTCTGAGGAGAAAAACGTTCTGTTATTGCTGAAAATTATGGCTTTGTTGAAATTTAAAGGCCATAGGCAGTTTACTCTTGACATCTATGGAGATGGTCCTGACATGGCTATGCTGCAAGATGTGGTTCAGCTCAATGATTTGGAAGATATGGTTCATTTTAAGGGCTATCAGTCTCAGGCGCCTTATCAAGCTTATGATGCCTATATTAGCACTTCCTTATCGGAAGCCTTTGCGACATCACTCTATGAGGCTTTGGTCAATGGCTTGCCTCTGATAGGTCTGGATGTCCGTTATGCCAATCAGGCTTATATTAAGCATGGAGAGAATGGCTGGCTGATACCGCAAAATGACGCTAATCAATATATTGCCTATCTGGAGCAGTTTAGCCAATTTGGAGAAAAAGAATGGAGGGGGTTTTCGGCAAGATCCAAAGAACTTGCCAATCGTTATCACAAAGAATTACTAGTCAATCTATGGGAAAAAGTTTTTAAATTATCTAAAATAGGAGATTAAAAGGAGAAGAAGATGAAAAAGACTTTAGGGAAAAAAGTAGAAATGGGAATGAAATTAGTTCCAATTCCTCTGTCCTTATTACTTGCTGGGACAATGGCAGTGACTGTACAAGCAGAGGAGGTAAGTAGTGAAACAGAGGGGAATCAAGTCCAGAATAACCAGACGACACCTCCTGTCAATCAAGAGCTGCCTAATGATGGAACGATCAAAAATACACCAGCAGAGGAAGCTTCCGGTCTGACCATCTCAGAAGAAGGAGAGAAGGGTGTGGCCCAAGTCTCGCCTGAAATCAAACAATTAGCTCAAGAGTTTTATGACTATCATACTAAGGAAAATAGCTCTGAAATAACTAAGGCTGCAAACTTCACATCAGTCATGCCGGAGATGCAGTCAAACGAACAAATACAAGAAGCAGCTAAAAAGTATGATCGTGCTTATGCTATCCGTAAGATAGATGGTGTCTTTAAATATATTGATTTAAAACAAGTAGAAAATTTAAATCTAGTTAGAGATGAGGATTTTAGGGATGTAGGTTCTCGAAGAGCAACAGTTATCCAAAATGATACGGCCCTCTTCTTTTTAAATAAGTGGGAGTCGACATTGAATGTAAATCCAACACCTGAAGAAGTAGCGAAGATACCAAAAGCTATTATTCCGCGTTCTGAATTGGATTTGATGCTGGACGATACAATCCCTCGTCGTACTTATTTGAGGCGATCATATTGGCTAGAGAATTCTAATGTTAGCTTTGATATAGGTTTTTCTAGAAAGTATTTTGATAATTCTGATAATAGAGTACTATCTAGGCAAGAGATTAGGCAGATTCTTTCTGAAAATCCAGATATGTTCCGAATAGAAGCTTGGACTGAAAATTTTCCTTTTTTAATGAATCCTTTTTTTCAAAAATTGCTGGTCAATGGGAAGGAAGTGAAAGAGTATCGTGACCTTTATAATAGCAGAGTAAATGCTATGCAAACGGATCCGCGAAACTATGATAATGCAGGTTACCATTTGCGTAATAAACCTTTCGATTATAGCACTATGATGCCACTCTACCCCGATTTAGGAAATTATAACGGGAGATGGAAAGAGTACGGTGAAGTACATGAGAATGGGAATATCGTTTATATTGATTGGTTAGGAAATAATCCATCTTTAGTGAAGCCTTGGTTTGGTGAAAACAATATTAAAACCTTCCACTATAAACTGTATCTGATGAAACCGGGTGATAAAACTCGTTATTATATTGATAGAGATTACACGATAGAGATTATGGGTGTCCCAGACATGACTGAGACATCAGATGGTGGAGTCGAAATTGTAAAACCAAGTTTTTCAAGAACTGGTTATTCAAGAACTGGTTTTTCGCCTAATAAAGATGAGCTAGATAAACTTTTCAGAACGGTCAAAGCTGAAGGTTTCGTCTTTAAAGTTTCGGATGTTAAGAAGGTTAATGAGAGAGAGACCGGACCGGGCAAGGTTCTTGTCCGTTACCAAGACGAGCAGGGGCATGCTATTGCTAACCCCATTATGGATGAGAAGCCGGCTAAGACTAGATACACAGTCAGTCCTAAACCTCTAATTTCCTATAATAATAAGTTCTATACTTATAAATCTCGGCTAACTGTCTATGATGCTGAATCGGGAGAGTATGCAGCAGGAAGAACCAAAGAAATCGTCTATGAGTATGAACTAAGCCAGTTCCAGCTTCCAGATGAAACTGGTCAAGAGTTATCAGATTCTGAGCGCGGTTTGGTGGCGTCTAAGAGTATCACTGGCTATGACTTCCAGTCCAGCACCGACGAAGATGGTGTTCGCACTCATATTTATCGCGCAAGTGTTCATGAATTACCGACAGACGCTCCACGAGAAGAGAAACCAGTTTTAGAAATGACTCGTTTTGTAGATGAAACTGGTCAAGAGTTATCAGATCCTGAGCGCGGTTTGGTGGCGTCTAAGAGTATCGCTGGCTATGACTTCCAGTCCAGCACCGACGAAGATGGTGTTCGCACTCATGTCTATCGCGCAAGTGTGCATGAACTGCCGACAGACGCTCCACGAGAAGAGAAACCAGTCTTAGAAATGACTCGCTTTGTAGATGAATCAGGTCAAGAATTATCAGCTCCTGAGCGCGGGTTGGTGGCATCTAAGAGTATTGCTGGCTATGATTTCCAGTCTAGTAATGATGAGGACGGCATTCGTACGCATGTCTATCGTGCCAGCGTGCATGAAGTGCCGAAAGATGCTCCAATTGTGGACAAGCCGGCTATTGAAATCACTCGTTTCCTAGATGTAGATGGACGTCCATTGGCAGCGGCAGAATTTGGTTTGCTAGATGCTAAGAACCTTGAGGAATATGGTTTTGTTTCTGTATCGGAAGCAAATGGCGTTCGAACTTATGTATACGCGCCAAAAACGAAGACTCAAATAGCTTTTGGAACAGAAACTTCTGAGCAGAAGAGTCCTGTAAGGGTTGAAAACTCTGAGACTACTCCTGTTCTGTCTCGAGTGTCCAAACACACATTACCAAATACAGGAAACACAAATTCATCATTCTTGGGAGCAGCAATTATCAGCCTTTTGGCTTCCGTTGGCTTACTACATTCCAAGAAAGAACGAAAAAAATAAGGCCAATCTGGTCTTATTTTTTTATTTCCATATTTTTGCTGTGACTTATCTAACACTCCAGACACTAACTGATTTTTCCTCTACAGGAAATTCTCCCCAGCCTTGGTCGTCAATGGTTACGATTTGGGAGCTGTTGCCTAGATAGTCGCTGAATTCTCTGCCAGCCCATTCTGAACCGACAAGCATGGATTTGCTGGCTGCTTGGTCATTACTGATAAGGACAGCGATTGGCTGACCATCGTCCTTACCTTGGCGGGTCCAGCCGATACAGTTGGCATCGTCGAAGTAGTCGTTCTGCTCGCCATAGGCAAGATTGAGGCGGATGTCTAGGAGCTTATCTAGCACATCCTGAAAACTTTCTTGAGCAAATTCTCCGCTAATGCCATAGTAGTCTCCGTAAAAGACGCAGGGCAATCCAGCCTCTCGCAAAAGTATAAGAGCATAGGCAGCTGGTTTGAACCATTCTTCAACTGTAGACTCTAAAGCCTGACCTCTCTGAGTATCGTGATTGTCTACAAAGGTCACAGCTGATTCGGGGTGATTTTTTGCAAGTGTTTGGTCAAAAATAGTTCGTAGGTCATAGTCTGCTCCAGATTTGCTGGCATCAAATAAATTATGATGAAGTTTAACATCGACTAGATCAAAGCGGTAGTCAATATTTTCTAGATAATCGTTATTGGCCTTCTCATCGCTATTCCAAAATTCCCCAAAGACATAGAAATCTTCACCGTATTTTTCAGTAATATCGCGGATGAAATTCTTCATAAAGAAAGAATCGATGTGCTTGACAGCATCTAAGCGAAATCCATGTACACCAGTGCTTTCAATGAACCAATGAGCCCAGTCGTAGAGATTTCGGATGACTTCAGGGTGCTTGAAATCAATATCCGCATACATGAGATAGTCGTAGTTACCATTCTCGTTGTCCACTAGCTCATCATCTGCCCAACCTTTATTGTCCCCTTGGATGAGAAAAATGCCTGACTTGTTGTTTTTGGCATCGTAGTCAGTGCCAGTGAAGTGGTACCAGTGCCATTCAAAGTCATTATAGGCTTTTTTGCGGCCTGGGAAGACAAACTTAGTCCAGCCTTTAATTTCGAAAGGTTCTGATAAGACCTTTGTGCGGTCGTTAGGATCAACTTCAACAACAGTAAAACGCTCTTTGTAATCTGCTGCGGCCTTGTGATTGAGAACAACATCAGCAATAGCTTCGATACCGTTCTGGCTAAGTGCTTCAATCGCTCGGAGATATTCTTCTTTCAATCCATACTTTGTGCGGACGGTCCCTTTTTGGTCGAATTCTCCCAAATCAAAAAGGTCGTATACACCATAGCCGACATCATTAGAGCCCGTTCCTTTGAAAGCTGGCGGCATCCAGACTTTGCGAATTCCTTTCGCTGCTAAGTTTGGTGCATCTTCCGTCAAGCGATTCCAATGCTGACCGTCATCTGGCAGATACCATTCAAAATACTGCATTAAAGTTTGGTTTTCCATATAAATTTTCCTCTTCATTCTCACTGATTGGCTTTATTGTACCAAAAGAAGCAGAAAGGCGCAATCGTTTGTGTTTTTCACTATCATAAACACTTAGCTCTTTTATAATTTGAAAAATCTTTTTAAAATTGAACATGAAACATTTTTAGCCGAGACAAAAAGCCGTAAAAAGAGTATACTAATCTGTATAGAAATCGGTAAAGGAGCTCTCTTATGATTGAATTTAAAGATGTCACTAAAGTTTATGAAGGAACGGTAGCTCTCAATCAGCTGAATCTGACCTTGCAGAGCGGAGAAATCGTCGGTCTGATTGGTCACAATGGCGCCGGAAAATCTACTACCATTAAGTCATTGGTCAGCGTTATTAATCCTAGCAGTGGACAGATTTTTGTGGATGGGAAAGAATTGTCCGCTAATCGCTTGGAAATCAAGAAAAAAATCGGCTATGTAGCTGACTCACCAGATCTATTTTTGCGCCTGACTGCCAATGAGTTCTGGGAACTGGTAGCGACTTCTTACGATATGACAAATGCAGAAGTCGAAGAGCGGTTGGGAAATCTGCTCCATATTTTCGACTTTGGCTCTCATCGGTATGAGGTCATTGATTCATTTTCTCATGGGATGAGGCAAAAAGTCTTCGTCATAGCGGCACTTTTGTCTGATCCGGATATTTGGGTTCTGGATGAGCCGCTGACAGGTCTTGATCCGCAGGCAGCTTTTGACCTCAAGCAGATGATGCGGGAGCATGCAGATAAAGGAAATACAGTTCTCTTTTCAACCCACGTCTTGGAAGTTGCAGAGCAGCTCTGTGATAAGGTGGCCATTCTCAAAAAAGGGAAATTGATTTTCTACGGAACGATTGAAGAACTAAAAGGCCAACATCCAGAACAGTCTCTTGAAACAATTTATCTTGGTCTAGCTGGCCGTAGAGAAGAGGTGAGTCCTGATGCGCATTAAAGCTATAAAAAAACTTGTTGATATCAACATCCTCTACGCTATTCAGCCGTCTCAGCTGCAGCAGTACCGCAAGATGCAAGCTAAGAATCCTGAGCGCAAGGTCAATGTATCGCTGAAGGCCATCCGCATGTATATGATTTTAGGACTGGTCTATCTCTTTCTTTTCGGTTTGATGGGCTCCCTGAACCAACTGGTTGGCAATCCGGGCCTCTTTGCCAATTTGGTTTCCGCTTTTGCTCTCTTTTCTATGTCTCAAGGCTTTCTGGTTTTTTACAATGTCTTTTATGAAAGCAAGGACTTGCAGTCTTACCGTCCCTATGCTTTTAGCGAAGCAGAAATCATTGTCGGCAAAAGCATTTCGGTTATCCTGACCTTGCTGATTGCCATTCTGCCTATGTTCAGTTATTTCTTGGTTTTGGCTTTTCAAGGTGGTAATCCTTTCTTGGGCCTGCCCTTGGCTCTGCTTGCTATTCTGATTTTAAGTTCGGTCATCACCTTTCTGATTTTGATTGCCGTCCACTTTATTACCAAGACAGCATTTTTCAGAAAGTACAAGACCATCCTGTCCAATGTCATTTTGGCTCTTGTTTCCGTCGGATCCTTTTTCCTCTATTTTATGATTAATCAAATGAACAGCAGAAGCGTTGTAAATCGTACAGAGGTCAAAGCTTTCTTTCCGCCAGTTCAAGCCTTTTATGATTTTATCCTTCATCCTTTTCATACAGCTTCCTTGCTGGGATTTTTGGGATGGGTGGCAGTTGCGGCTCTTCTATTTTTCATCGTAAAGACCAAGGTGATTCCAGAATTTTATGAGGCAGCTCTCATGACTGGCTCTTCAGTAGGTAAGCGGGAGCGCGTGCATGACATCAATATTGCGGAAGCAAAAAATCTCAAAAAGTTTGTCTGGCGCTACAATATCAGGCTCTTGAGCGAGGGTTCTGTCATTATGCAGGCCATCTTTATGTCGGCCTTTATCCCTTACATTGTCATTTTCAGTATGGGAATGGGTATGATACAAGGCGGCCTGTCTTTGACTTCTTATCTGGGACCGCGCTTTCTCTTGCCAATGATGGCCCTGGCTGTTTTGATTGCAACACTAAACTCAGGTGGCAGCAACCTTACGGCTATTGGGATTTCTCTGGAAAGGGAAAATTTTGATTATCTCAAGGTTCTCCCCTTTGATTTGAAGCAATATATTCGTCTGAAGTTTTGGCAGCTCTTTGCCGTCCAGTCTATCCTGCCTTTGACCTTGCTTTTGATAACCAGTCTTGTTTCTGGTATGCATCCAGTGACTTTCTTGGGCATGGTGATTGTTTGGGCCTTGATTAGTCTAATGTGGAGTTCTTGGGGTTACTACCGAGACTATAAGCATCTTGTGACTAATTGGTCCAATGTCACAGAATTGATGAGCCGAGATAATAGTATGGTGAAAACTCTCCTAGCTATCGCTCTGGTTTTAGGAATGATGATTGTCGTTGCCCTTCTCTTCTTTATATCCAATGTTCTTGCGCCTCTGGTAATTTATATGATAGTGGCTCTAGTTTTAGCTGGTTTAGCTATACTATCTTATCTGATCCACAGACACTACATGAAGAAGCTGAATGAAGAGTTAGCAGTATTTTATTAAATAAGCATCAGGAAGTCGAAAGACTTTCTGATTTTTTGACTGAAAATCATAAAAATAACAGCTCTGTACATTTGCAGAACTGTTATTTGTTTTTCTTTATTTTTTCTACATCCAGTGGCATGAAAGTCGCCATAACTCGACCGATTAGTTTAGGTTCTTCCTCATGAGGGATAAACTTATCACTGTATTTTTTATTAAGGGAAATTAGACGAATACCGGATGGATCGTTGAAGACTCTTTTTATAATGGTTTGACCGTCATAGTCAATAGCATAGATAGCGCCGGCAAGTTCGAAATGAGTCTGTTTGATTAGGGCTACGGAATCTCTCGGATACTTGGGCTCTAATGAGTCAGTTCGTACCCAAAGGGCAATATCGTAGTCAATTTCTCTGTCCAGCCAGACTAAATCAGCTTGTTCAGGCTTATGCTGAGAGAGATAGTAATTCTCATAGACCAAGTAGGGGAAGTAGTCATCCTTTAAGCTGGCTTGTGTTTCTTGCTCAGTCAGGCTAGCTTTTAGTAGCTTTAATCCTTTCTCCTGTCTGTCTTGGTCAAGTTGTTGATAAATACGATTTAAATCGGGGAATTGCTGAGGGATGTCTGCAATTAGTCGGTAACGAGGGTCAATTTCTTCAACCTCTACCTCAAAAAATCTTGCAATCTTTTCTAGATTGGCTGCAATAGGCAGAGATGTCCCTTTGATATAGCCAGTCAACGTACTAGCAGGAATGCCTGTTTCACGAGATAGCTCGACTTGTTTTTTCCCTGTTTCCTTGAGAAGTTCTTTAAGTTTTTTCGAAATGAGAAGACTTGCTTCCTTATCTTGGGGGCTTGCAGCGCCTCTTCCTCTGGCCATAATATCAACTCCTTTACTTGTTTCAATTATAGCGAATTAAATCGAAAAAGTAAAGGGGGAGGTCAATTATCTTAGCCTAATCCTTTACTTTTTTAGATACCTTATTAAATTTCGTAGCCCATTAGGATTCCGCCTTCCTCAGCGTAGAAGCTGCAGAGTCCTGAAGTCGGCACCATTTCGATTTGAGCTTGGGGATACTTTTCTTGTACCAGTTGGCTAAATTGCTGGCAGAACTTTTCGTTATTGCGGTGAGCGATGATGAGTCGGCCACCCTTGTAACCAGCTTTGAGTAGCTCTTCGATTGCAGAAGCAAGAGCCTTTTTCGGACCGCGTGCCTTTTGCAGAAGCTCTAGCGTGCCAGTCTGGCTAGCTTCACCGACCATGCGGATATTGAGCAGACCGACAACGGTTCCCAGAAGTTTGCTAAGCCGGCCGTTTTTGACCAAGTTATCTACCTTCGCCAGAACGAAGAGAAGCTTGGTTTTCTCTTGATAGCGACTAATGACTTCAACAACTTCATCAAAGGTGAGATCTTGCTGAATGAGTTCATTGAGTTTAGTCACAAGTAAGTCCACCTCGCCGCCAGCAGAAAGACTATCAATGAGATGAATCTGGGCATCAGGGTGTTCTTCTAAAAAGATTTTCTTAGCAACCTGTGCACTATTATTGCTGCCAGATAGAGTTCCAGTGATAGTCACCACAAAGATCTTGTCGGCTCCCTCAAAGCTTTTGAGGTAGTCATCTGGACTAGGGCAGGCAGACTTAGAAGCAGCAGAAGAAGCATACATCTTCTCCATCATCAGGTCAATATCAAGCTGCTTATCATCTATAAAAATCTCATTTTCCACTTGAATGGTCAAGGGAACACTTTCAAACTGGGTGTCTTTAGCTAAGTTTGCCATTTCACGAAAGTCACAGCCAGAGTCGGCTATAATTTTCCAAGTCATATTTTTCTCCTTTTTTGTCAAGTATGTACAATAAAAAAATTGACAAAAAACCTGTCTTTTTTTACAATTATAACATGAAGAATGCTTACTAGAAAGCAGAAACTGTCAGCTGAGACAAGAGGGAAGAAATTGTTATGTCGGAAAAGAAAATATCGGAAAAATCACTCGCGAATTTAAAGAAATACAATCAGGAATCCAATCAAATCACGAGAGAGTCTCTGGAAATTTCTCTCATGCAGTTGCTTGAGAAGAAATAGCTAAAAAAAATCACGATTTCAGAGCTGGTTGAGCGAGCAGGGGTTTCCCGCGCTGCATTTTACCGCAATTATAGCTCTAAAGAGCAGATTCTGGAAGAGATTTTTAAAAACACTGTTCAAGGCATTACGGATAAATTGGAAGAGTTTAACTTTAAAACTGAGATGTATCAAATTTGGCTCTTCCTTTTTAAGGAAGCGAAGAAAGAGGCTCGGGTTATAAGCCTAGCTATTGACTATAATTTTGAAAAGTTGCTGACTCAGGCTGTGTTTGACTTTTTGGAAAAGCGCAATCGCAATGCTAAGAAAACGACTAACTCTTACATGAATTCCTTCTGGAGTTCGGCAGTTGTTTCTGTTCTCTCCAAGTGGATTAAGGACGGTATGAAGGTTCCAGCTGAAAAAATTGCCTCTCTGGGCTTACCTCTCTTCCCGCAGAAAAAGAAAATTAAATAAAACAAGTGAGTCACAACGGCTCACTTGTTTTTAGCTTCTGTAAGAAGCTGTTCAGTTCTTTTTGGTTCCTTAATTCGTAGAATTTCTGAGGAAAGGTTTGTCGGATTCTATTATATCTTGCCAGTGCTGTATGA
>JABZYU010000064.1:0-11162 GCA_015264985.1 Streptococcus sanguinis
CCGTTAGTTTCAACAGAAGCATCGCCGCTTTCGTCATCGCCATTTACATTAACGCTAGTATCACCGCCGTTTACGTTGACTTTGGCACTGCCGCTTTCTTCAGATGTGCTGCTAGAGCTTGTCTTAGCTTTAGATGAAGAAGATACGCTTGAGCTGGAACTTGAGCTTTCTTCAGTCTTCTTATCTGCAGAATTTCCGCAAGCTGCTAAAAAGAAAAGTGCAATTAGTGGTAATAAAAATAAAGAAATTTTAGATAATTTTTTCATCTTACCCCTCCTTCTAGTATAATATTAAACAAATATTTCATTTGAAGCAATGAAAAACTGGATTGATACATAAATAACATACTCTGTTAATAAAAATGTTACAAAATATATGCAAAACAAGTAGACAAAACATAGATTTTATAAGCTTTTACACGATTTTCTGCTTATTTAGTATGTAATTTTTTTGTAACATAATTCTTGTCCAGGAGAAGGAGAAAAATAACATTTTTGCAACATTTCTTTTCCTCTGTAAATGGAGAAATCATGCTATAATCAACCTATGTTATCAAGAGATTTTCAGAAACTAATCGAGACAGACACAGTTGCAGCAGCTCGAGCTTTGTTAGGTATGCAGTTGATTCTAAATGGCCAGAAGCTAGGCCGAATTGTCGAAACAGAAGCCTATCTAGGCAGTCAGGACAGTGCCTGTCATTCGGCTGGAGGGCGCCGCTCCCCTAAGAATGAATCCATGTATCTGCCAGCAGGTCACTGGTATGTTTATCAGATTTATGGTCATCAGATGCTGAATCTGGTGACCAAGGTTGAAAATGTAGCCGAAGCCGTACTGATTCGAGCCTTGGAGCTACCGGATGGCCGACTTTTAGCTAACGGCCCCGGCAAGTTAACCAAGTATGCTGGGATTGATAAGCGCTTTGATGGACAGAGTTTAGCGACCTCCAGTCTGCAATTAGCCCATGACTTGACTCCCAATCAGATTGCCAGTCGTCCGCGGATTGGCGTGACCTGTACAGATACCTGGCTGGAGGAGCCTTTGGGCTTTTATGTGGCCGGCAATCGTCATGTTTCAAAAATGCCCAAGCGAGGCCTGCTGGATGACGAGGATACTTGGAAGAAGGAGTAAAGGATGAAGAAAACAGAGATTTTTGAGCAAGTCGTAGAAATTATGCGAGAGGATTCCTCTACAAAGAAAGACATTCTGGGTGCAAATCCCGAAGAATATCGAGCGCGTATCACAGACCAGATGAGCCAAGAGGACTTTCTTTACCAGATGCATTGTTATATAGCCAGTTTTGGAATTTTGTCTCATGTTTGGTTTGGACTTAAGGAAACGCAAACGCCCGGTTTTAAGCTGAGATACTACCACGATCGCCTCTATGTCCTGCAGGCAAATAGTGACACGGGGCTGAAACGTGGAGACCAGATTCTGGCCTTGGATGGGAAAATCTTGCCTCAAGTTTATCAAGAGCACAAGGATTATTTTGTCAGTTCCACACCAGAGCGGCAGCACAAGGAGTGGGCTTACTTTGTGGGGCACGCCGGAGAAGTTACGGTAGTACGCAATGGCAAGGAAGAGCAACTGCATGTTCAGCCAACCGCTCACCCAAATAAGCCACTGCAGTTTGAATGGCGCAGACTTTCTGAGGACATCGTTTATCTCAAGTTAGAAGATTTTACGGATGAGGCTGCTATCAGTCAGCTATATGCAGACAGCCAAGCAGCTATTGAGCAGGCCAAGTATTTAATCATTGATGTTCGAGTCAATTATGGCGGGACGGACTCGCTTTATTATCCACTTTTCAAATATGCTCTCCCTCAGGGGAAGGCCTTCAGTGACTTAGATTTGCCAAGCGATGATGGGATGGAGATTCTCTATACCGATAGAAATGTTGATTTGCGTCAGCAACTGATGCAAAAGTTCTTAGAAGATCCAAACTTGTCAGCAGAAACTCACCAAATCATCAAAGAATTTCTAAAAGAGCTAGAAGAAAATCGGGGGAAAGGTTATGTCCTTTATGGAGATGAAGACAGTAAGCAGAACTTTCTGCCAGACGTTCTAGGCCTAGCTCGCCCTGAAAAAGTCTTTGTGCTAGCAGATGTTACCTGCGGATCTTCAGGTGATAATTTTGTTGATACCATGAAAAAGATGCCCAAGGTTACGGTCCTAGGGCGTCCGACTATGGGCATTCTAGATTATTCCAATTGCTGCGTGAAGGATTTTGGTGACTATGAGCTTCTGTTTCCCACCTCACGTGACACTAGGATTGATCAAGGAAAGGGCATGAATGATAAGGGAGTTGAACCAGATATCTTGATTCCTTGGACACCAGAGCATTTAGAGCGGGATGTGGACCTGGAAGAGTGTCTCAACTATTGCAAAAACGCTTAGGATTTCTAAGCGTTTTTTCGTCTTTATTATATCTTGTCAAACTTCTCAATGTAAAAGAGAGTTAGCGTCACAATGGCAGCCAAGCCAATGAGAATGAGGATGGCTGGAGTCCAGGAATGGAATAAATCAAAGCTGTATCCAAAGAGGCTAGGTCCAAAGGCGGCCAGAATATAACCACCAGTCTGGGCTAAGCCAGATAGCTGAGCGGTTTGCTCAGGAGTACTGGTTTTCAGCGAGAAAGTAACCATGAGGTAGGGGAAGAGGGCGCTGACGGACATACCGATTAGCAGATTGAGGATGAGCCAGTAGACAAAGGAATCTGTCTTGACCAGCAGCATACCCAGACCAACCATACCGGTTGCAGAAAAGAGAGCAATCATCCCCAAGCGTTTTTTAGCGGATAGACGCGTTGTCAGACTAGGTATCGTCATGGCCAAAGGAAGGCTGATAAAGGAAAAGATAGAGGCCAAGAATCCAGTAGCATCATTGGAAAGTCCTGCCAACTGACCAAGAGTCGGCAGCCAAGTGATAGCCGTATAAAAGAGTAAAGACTGCAGGCCACCGAAAACAATCAGAGCCCATACTCTAGGATTTTTTAGCAGGGAGCCCATTTGATGCTCGCGGCTTTTGCTAGTCAGTTGGTGATTATGCCGGCTGTTGGGAAGCCAAATCAAGCAGGCCAGTAAGCAGATGAGGGTCAGGACGAGAATCAGTCCTTTCCAGCCAGCTAAGCGGACAATAGGCGCAGCCAAGGGAGACATGACTGAGATGGCCAGTCCCATGGAAGTGATATAAAGCGTGGTTAAAAATCCAATTTTCTTTGGCTGATTGGCCTGAATGACATTAGGCAGGAGCACATTTAAGACGGCGATGGCAGCCCCTAGCATGATTGTACCTGCATAGAGTAGAGGCAGGTTAAAGATACGAATAAAAGAGCCCAGAGTCAGCACAATCATGGCTATTGTAAAGAGCTTTTCCAGTCCGACCTTTTGAGCCAGGCGTGGGGAAAAGGCTGAGCAGAGGGCAAACATGATCAAGGGCAGGCTAGTCAGCAGTCCTAGAGAGTTGACGGGAACTTGCAGTCCCTTGGCAATATCACCCAGCACAACAGGCAGCACTGCAAAAGGCGCCCGTAGGACAACCCCCACCATCAGAATACCTGGAAGCAAAAATGTCGAATGTTTCTTTTTCATAAAGTAAAGTTTCCTCCTAATATAAATATCAAAATAGAATTAGTCCATCAAATCCAGAAAATACTGGCTGATAACTGTTTCTGGCAATGTTTTCTTCTGCTGGAGCCACCAGCTGACCGTCTCCACAAAGGTAGAAGTCACATAATTTCTCAGAAAGGGCTCTGGCAGCTGAGATTTTTTCTGCAGAAGCTGTTCCTGAATCATTGGAAAGAGATAGTTTTCCAGCTCAATCTTTAAGCGGTTGGTGAAATAGATATTTTTCGAAAGCAGCAAGGTTGCAATCTTGTCCTGATTCTTTTGGAAATGCTTGAAAATATGGGCGGTTGCTTCAAAGAGATCCTTGCCGTCGTCGCGCTCAAGAAAGGTATGCTGAAAGAGGTCTTGGCAAACCTCCTCTAGCAAGGCTTCCTTGGTATCGAAATGGGCATAAAAAGTCGACCGGCCAACGTCTGCCAGGTCGATGATTTCTTGCACTGTAATGTTTTCATAGCTTTTTTGATGCAGCAGGCTGATAAAAGCTTGGTAAATAGCTGCGCGTGATTTCTTGACTCGTCTGTCCATAGCATTTCGGAACAAAAGAGCAGGATTGTTCAGTAACGGACAAAGCCTCTCAATTGCTTCTTGTTTCCTTTCTGAGAATAAGGGATAATAAAGATGAGAAAAACTGAACAAGGTGTTCCGTTTTGATTACATTATACTATAAAATTTGCTAAACTGAAAGGAGGCAGCCGTGAAATCTAGTAAAAATATGACCATTGCCTTTCTGTTAAACTTTTCCTTTGCCATTCTTGAGTTTATCTTTGGCTTCATGTTCAATTCCAGCGCTGTACTAGCCGACGCTGTGCACGACACAGGAGATGCGATGGCTATCGGACTTTCCACCCTTTTTGAAAAAATTTCTAATAAAAAAGAAGACAAGAAATACACTCTGGGCTACAAGCGCTACAGCCTTTTGGGAGCCCTGCTGACCTCGGTCATCTTGCTGGTTGGCTCGACCTTGGTGATTATTGAAAATATACCCAAGGTCTTTGCGCCTGAAAAGGTTAATTATGACGGCATGCTGGTGCTGGGTATCTTTGCCATTATAGTCAATCTAGCAGCCAGCAAGGTGGTAGGCCATGGTCATGGACACAGTCATAATGAGTCTATTCTCAGTCTCCATTTCTTAGAGGACATTCTGGGCTGGGTGGCTGTTATTCTAGTCTCTATCGTGTTGCGCTTTACCGACTGGTATTTTCTTGACCCACTGCTCTCCCTGCTTATTGCGGGCTTCATTCTCAGCAAGGCTCTGCCTAAGTTTTGGGAAAACATCAAGATTTTTCTGGATCACATCCCAAGCGATATTGATCTGAGTCAGCTTTATCAGGAAATTCTGGCAGTTGAAAACGTTCAGGCTATTACCCAGCTCAATGTCTGGACCACAGACGGTTTAGAAAAATTTGCCATGATCCATATCTGTCTTGAAAATCCAGATCTGCTGGCCGAGACTCAGACTATTCTGCGTCAAGAACTGCAAGCCTATGGTATCACCAAAATCACTATCCAGACGGATAGCAGCTTGGAAGAGCATGAAGAGTGGTGTTTAGGTGGGGAGGGCGATTTAAAACCTCATACTTAATAGTACTACGGTAAAACATATCTCTGCAGTCCGATAATCGGGCTGTTTTTTTGTTTTATAGTCTGATTGCCATCTTTTAAGTACTTCTAATTTTATGATTTTCTTCTTATTTATTATGTTTTTTCCCTGTCTGAAAATTCTAGCCTTTTTGATTTTGTGGTTTTTCTATAAAAAATAGACAAGCTGAGTACATTGTGCATTTTTAGATAGGTTTTACATCTAATAAAATGCAAATGCATTGACAATGCTTTTTCTTTAGCATATACTATTGGGTAGGAAGAAACAGGCAAAGCTTGCTAAGCCTTGTCCTGAAGCGCCTTTCCTAAGCATATCGACTACCGATCAGAAGAGGACAGATGCTGTCACACTGTCCATCTGAAGGTTGAAAAAGAAGCAGTAAAGGGGAAATCTCCTCAAAAAAATTTGCTTTTTTTATCCTCGAAGTAAAAAAACGCTTTAAAAAAGTGTCAAAAAGCTTGATATAACAAGGTTTTGTCAAAATTAAACATTTTTTTAAATGCAGTCATTTTTTTCGAGGCAAACCTGTTGACAAGTTGTCAATTATATCATATACTGTGATAGGTAAATGTTTTTTAAAGCAAATAAAGCTTTTGTTCCTAGCATTTCCTACCAAAATATGCATATCGGTAAAAAGAAAAGCCATAAGACAAGAATTCTTATCTTATGGCACTGGCTGCTTGATGATTCGGGTTAAACCAACTTCACACACACACGGTTTAACCTGCATCTAAAAGCATGAGAAATTTTTGCAAGAGAACTTGCTTTGTATAGTATTTAAGAACGCAAGAACAAATGTTTTTGGCATCTGCTTTTTTGCGCCCCTTTTGACAAAATTAGAACGCCCCTTATCAATCCTAGGATTGTTTTAAGGACTGTTACTAGGTTTATCAAATGGAGATACTGCTCAAAGCATCTAACTTAAAACATTAAGTTTGGTTCTATTGGTAAATTTTCCATGTACTAGCCTAACTTAAAAAGCTTAAAGAAACCTTAAAGGAAACTTTAAGCGAGGGAGATTTTTTTAAGAAAGCTGTTATCTATTAACGCATAGAAAGAATTGAAGGATTTTTACAAAAAAATCACAGACAGGAGAAACAAATGGCACTAATCGCTATATTGGTTCAATTCAATCTGATAACGGCAGCTCAAAAAGAAGAAATTCTTCAAGATATGCCACAATCAAACATGCAGTTAGAGAGATATCTAATCAGCAAGGGCTATGTGACAGAAGAAGATATGCTGAAAGTCATGAGTTACTATTATCGTGTACCTCATGTCAATCTATCACAGTTTGTGATAGAAAAGGAAGCTGTCGAGAAGGTTTCAGAGAAAGTTGCTAAACGTCATGGATTGATTCCGATCTCTTTCACAGATGGGGAAGAGGGAGAAGAACCCAAGTTAGTAGTTGCAATGGCAGACCCAAGCAACTATATCGCCCTAGACGATGTTAAAATCGTTTCTAAGATGGCGGTAGAACCTTATGTAACTTTTCGGGATGATATTGAGAAGTATATCGACCAATACTATTCCAAAGGAGAAGAAGCCCAACAGGCAGCGACCGAAATCGAAGGTTTTAATGTGGATGAAGAGATCGTCGAAGAAGATCTCGAAATCAAAAACGCTCCGGTTGTGCGTTTGATTGACTCGATTATCAGTCAAGCAATCAAGACGCGGACCAGCGATATCCATATTGAGCCCTTTGAAAAAGTTGTTCGTGTTCGTTTCCGGGTTGACGGGACTTTGGTGGAAAACATGCAGTTGAAAGCCAATGCTCACTCAGCCATTGCGACACGGATTAAGATCATGAGTGGTCTGGACATCGCTGAGCGGCGGATTCCTCAGGATGGACGGATTGAGACAACCATCGATGGCAAAGAAGTCGACATGCGGGTTTCAGTCTTGCCTACTGTCTTCGGTGAAAAAATCGTTATTCGGATTTTGAGCCGGAATGCAACTCTCCTCAGTAAAGAGGAGCTGGGATTCTCGCCAACCAACCAGAAGCTCTTTGAAGATATTCTTAAGGCGCCAGAAGGCATTATCTTGCTGACTGGTCCTACAGGAAGCGGAAAGACAACCACTCTCTACACAGCGCTCCGTGAGCTCAATGATGTAGGAAAAAATATCATCACCGTTGAAGATCCGGTTGAGTACCGATTGGAAGGGGTCAACCAAGTTCAGGTAAATAACAAAGCTGGACTGACCTTCGCGAGTGGTTTGAGAAGTATCCTGCGTCAGGACCCGGACATCGTTCTCTTGGGGGAAATTCGGGATGAAGAGACAGCTAGTATCGCGGTTCGTGCCGCTATCACTGGTCACGTCGTTCTCTCGACTATCCACACCAATGACACAGCTAGTACAGTCAACCGTTTGGTCGATATGGGCATTAAGCCTTATCTGGTATCAACGGCGACTGTCGGTATTATCGCACAGCGCTTGATTAAGCGCATCTGTCCTAAGTGTAAGACTGAGTATACTGTAGAAACAAATGAACATGCAGGTATCGGTATTCACAAGGGAGACACCTTGTATCGCGGACGTGGCTGCAACTACTGCAGCGGCACGGGATACTATGGACGTATTGCCATCCACGAAATCATGGCGGTGACAAGGGAGATTAAATCACTAATTAATGATGGTGGAACAACGTCACAGCTTCGAGCAGAAGCTAAGAAAAATGGTATGCGAGACTTGGCGGAGGAGGCCATTGATATCGCAAAACAGGGGACTACAACGATTGAAGAAGCAATGAAGATTGCCTTCAGTCTAGAAGGGGAAGTTTAGGATGAATTTGGATGAGTTAATTAAGCAGGCGATTGAAGCGGGTGCATCGGATATCCACTTCACGGTTGGCGCTGAGCCAACCATGCGTCTGCACGGGAGGTTAACACAACTCAACAATACAATTTTGACCAACGAAGACACGGTTCGCTTCACCAAGCACATTTTAAATGAGAAGCAGATTGCCCATCTTTTAGAAGTAGGTGAAGTGGACTGTGCCTACGAGGTCGACAATGGCTATCGCTTGCGGGTCAATATCTTTAAGCAGAAAAACAACTGCGGGATTGCCTTGCGGGTCATTCCCAAGGATATTCCATCTATGGAATCTCTGGGATTGCCACCAGTTATCAAAAAGCTGGCTGAGAAACGCCGGGGGCTGATATTGGTTACCGGGCCAACAGGAAGCGGAAAGTCAACGACCCTGGCAACCATGATCAACTACATGAACAGTTTGCGGGACGAGCACATCATCACGATTGAAGATCCGATCGAGTACATGCACACACATAATAAGTGCTTGGTCAACCAGCGTGAGCTGGGAGCGGATACGCAGAGCTTCGGTAATGCTCTCCGCGGTGCCCTTCGTCAGGACCCGGATGTCATCCTAGTCGGTGAGATGCGGGATAAGGAAACGATTGAAATCGCTCTGCGTGCGGCGGAAACAGGTCACTTAGTCCTGTCAACTCTCCACACGGTCGGTGCCGTAAACACCATGGACCGGATTATCGACGTATTTCCAGCCGAGCAGCAAGAGCAGATTCGTGTACAGCTCTCCGCCGTTATGGAAGGGGTTGTATCGCAGCAGCTTATGCGTACAGCGACCGGCAAGGGTCGTGTGGCTGCCTTTGAAATCATGCTGGGAACACCCGCTATTCGCAACCTTATTCGCGAAGGGAAGACCCACCAATTGCTGACGCCAATCCAAACAGGGGCTCAGCTAGGCATGATTACTATGGACACTTCGCTCATGGGACTCTACCGTCGCAATGTCATCGACCAAAGAACGCTGCTGTCCTACTCAGTGGACCGCGCTCAAGTTGAAAAATCCCTAGGAATAGTGGGGTACTAGAGCATGACAGTATATGTTTGTAAATACTTAGACACTCGGCAAGGGGTCGTTACACTAGAGGTGGATGCTCCTAACCGGACGGACGCCGTCAATCGGATCCGTCTCAAAGGTAAGCCAATCAGTGTCGAAGAAAAGGTCATGGGCTCTAAGGAGATTGTCCTTTTCCAAAGTAAGAAGATCAAGCTCAAGGACATATCGCTCTTCTGTAAGCAGATGTCGGTTATGCTAAACTCGGGTATCCCGCTCAACAATGCAGTGGATATCTTAGAGCAGCAGACAGATGCCAAAAACTTGAAGGCGAGTCTGAAGGTTATCAGTAAAGGTCTGAAGGAAGGGAATCAGCTGTCCAAGGCTCTAATCGAGCAAAATGGTCTCTTTCCCGACCTCTTAATCCGTATGGTACAGGCCGGTGAAAAGACTGGTAAGCTGGACGAGGTACTGGAAAGAATGTCTGAGCACTATAACAAAGAGCTCAAGACCAGTCGCCAGATTCGCGGAGCTATGATCTATCCAGCGGTCCTTGCCTTTCTGGCAGTAGCTGCCACCTTGGTCTTGCTCTATGTCGTTATCCCTAACTTCTCGGGAATCTTTGAGCAGAGTGGTGTAGCATTACCTTTGCCGACACGTATCGTCTTGGCAGCTAGTAACTTCGTCCAATCTTACTGGTATATCCTCTTTGGAGGGGTTGGGCTTCTAGTCTTCCTATTTCTGCGTTATCGCAGTACTGAGGCAGGACGCTACCAGCTGGACCAGCTCAAGCTCAAGATGCCAGTTGTCAAAGGACCGATGCAGAAGATTGTCACTGCTCGTTTTGCCAGCACCTTGGCTACTCTTACCAGTGCGGGTATCCCTCTGGTAGAGGCTATTGATTCAGCTGCTGCAACGACCAATAACGCTGTTGTTATTGACAAGCTGAGAATCGCCAATGAAGGTCTGCAAAAAGGGGAACGTCTAACGGGTATGCTGACCTCGACAGGTCTCTTCCCGCCTATGATGCTCTCGATGGTAAAGATCGGTGAGGAGTCTGGGTCTCTGGAATCCATGCTCAATAAAACATCGGATTTTTATGAAGAAGAGCTTGAAGCAGCTATCAAGCAGTTGCTCTCACTCTTGGAACCAGCCATGATCATCTTCATGGGGGTTATCATTGGGGGAATCGTTGCCTCTGTTATGTTGCCAATGTTTGAAATTGCTAATGCTGTTCAACAGGGTGGCGAAGCAAATCAATAAAGATTATTTACAGAAAAAGTTAAGAATCGCAGAGTATTTGCTCTGCACAAAAAGTTAGGAAAACCGTTCGGATGCTGGGAGTTTGTGGGGTCTCCCAGCTAGGAACAAAACGAATGCCCCTGTGGGCGGAAATAGTAAAAATTATGAAAAAATAGGAGATCTATTCAAAATGTTAAACAAATTGCAAAAGTTCCGTCAGGACTTGAAGAAAAAAGGTAAAGGTTTTACCTTGGTTGAGTTGATTGTCGTAATCATTATCATCGCTGTTCTTGCAGCAGTAGCGATTCCAGCTATCACAGGATTCCAAGACAGTGCGCGTAAGAGCCGTATCGAAACAGAACACCGTCAGTTGGTTTCAGCTGTTCAGTCTTATCTAGGTTCTCAAGTAGATCCAGAAACAGCTGATGTACCAAATCTTGATGCTTTGAAGCCATATATCTCTAAAACCTCTCAAAAAGAAGGTGGTCTTGATAAGATTCTTGCACAAGATAACGGTACTGCCGCACACGTAATTGATCCAAAAACTCATACTCTGACTTCTAAATATACTCCAAAGAGTGGCGGAGATGCAAAAACATGGGTTTATAACTGGCGCGAGAACAGTACTAATTAATTATAAAAAAACAGATTTAAAAATAGGAGAACATCAACGAATGCTGAATAGGCTGAAAAAGTTGCGTCAGGACTTGAAGAAAAAAGGTAAAGGTTTTACCTTGGTTGAGTTGATTGTGGTAATTATTATTATCGCAGTTCTCGCAGCAGTCGCTATTCCTTCTCTTGTTTCTTTCCAGGACACGGCTCGTAAGGCACGTATCCAGTCGGAACATCGTCAGCTAATCCAGGCTGTGCAGTCCTATAT
>JABZYU010000065.1:0-10839 GCA_015264985.1 Streptococcus sanguinis
CTATTTTACAAGAAAAAAGAAATTTAGTAAAATAATTCTAATTGCAGAGTGTCACAGCGGAAAATAATTCTCTGAAATCTTATATTTTAGAGAATATAATTTTCTTAACTTTCCTTTTTTCCGAACATTAAAATCTATTTAGAGCTTAATCGTGTAGATTTTGCTCTTTTTTGTTATAATCTTTATATTAATTGATAGAGGAGTTCTAGATGAAAACAGATATTGAAATTGCTCAAAGTGTTGAATTGCAGCCTATTGTTGATGTAGTGAAAAAAGTTGGCATCAACTATGACGACTTGGAATTATATGGTAAGTATAAGGCTAAGCTCAGCTTTGATAAGATTCGTGAGGTTGAAAAAAATCCTGTTGGCAAACTGATTTTGGTAACAGCAATCAATCCGACACCTGCTGGAGAAGGTAAATCTACCATTACCATTGGACTAGCTGATGCGCTCAATAAAATTGGCAAGAAAACTATGATTGCCATTCGCGAACCGTCTTTGGGGCCTGTTATGGGAATCAAAGGAGGCGCAGCTGGCGGCGGTCACGCGCAGGTTCTACCCATGGAAGATATTAACTTGCATTTTACTGGTGATATGCACGCCATTACGACTGCTAACAACGCCCTGTCAGCTCTCATTGATAATCATTTGCATCAAGGAAATGCCCTGGGAATCGATCAACGCCGCATTATCTGGAAGCGGGTGGTTGACCTAAATGACCGGGCTCTTCGCCATGTGACCGTTGGCTTAGGAAGTCCTGTCAATGGTATTCCGCGCGAAGATGGTTTTGACATTACGGTTGCATCTGAAATCATGGCGATTCTTTGCTTAGCTACGGATATTGAAGATTTGAAAAAGCGCTTGGCTAACATTGTCATCGGTTATCGCTATGACCGCTCACCAGTCTATGTTCGTGACCTTGAGGTAGAAGGAGCCTTGGCTTTAGTCTTGAAAGATGCGATTAAGCCAAATCTAGTTCAGACTATTTACGGGACACCAGCCTTTGTTCATGGCGGACCATTTGCTAATATTGCCCATGGCTGTAACTCTGTTTTGGCGACTGGCACAGCGCTGCGCTTGGCTGATTATACAGTGACTGAAGCAGGATTTGGTGCAGATCTTGGTGCTGAAAAATTCTTAGATATTAAAACACCAAACTTGCCAACTTCTCCAGATGCAGTCGTAATTGTAGCAACCTTGCGCGCCCTCAAGATGAATGGCGGCGTTGCGAAAGATGCTCTGACAGAAGAAAATGTAGAAGCAGTTCGTGCAGGTTTTGCTAATCTCAAACGTCACGTTGAAAATATCCGCAAGTTCGGTATTCCAGCGGTAGTAGCCATCAATGAATTTGTATCTGACACGGAAGCTGAAGTTGCTACGCTTAAAGAGCTTTGTGCAGAAATCGGGGTACCGGTTGAGCTTGCTAGTGTATGGGCTGATGGCGCTGAAGGTGGTGTGTCTCTGGCCGAGACTGTAGTCAAAACCATTGATGAAGAACCTGCTCATTACACTCGCCTCTATGACAATGACCTTTCAATTGAAGAAAAAATCGAAAAAATTGTCACAGAAATCTATCGTGGTTCGAAGGTGAACTTTGAGAAAAAAGCGCAGACTCAGATTCGAGAAATTGTCAAAAACGGCTGGGACAAGCTACCAATCTGTATGGCCAAAACACAGTATAGCTTCTCTGACAATCCTGCTGCTCTGGGGGCGCCAGAAAACTTTGAAATTACCATTCGTGAACTGGTACCAAAACTTGGAGCGGGATTTATCGTGGCTTTGACAGGAGATGTCATGACCATGCCAGGATTGCCAAAACGTCCTGCAGCACTCAATATGGATGTTGCAGCAGACGGCACAGCGATTGGTCTATTTTGATCTTGGTTTAAAAGGCTCTTTACGAGTCTTTTTTTGGTATAATAGTGAAAATAATGAGAATAGAATATGGAGACAACATGAACATTAGATTTGCAAGACCATCAGATGCTGCGACCTTGCTTGATATTTACGCGCCTTTTGTAGAGAATACAGCCATCACTTTTGAGTATGAAGTCCCGACCATCGAGGATTTTGCAACTAGGATTGAGAAAACGTTGGAAAAATATCCTTATCTGGTAGCGGAAGAAGATGGTTTAATTTTAGGCTATGCCTATGCTTCGACTTATTATGCGCGTGCAGCCTATGATTGGGCTGCGGAATTGTCCGTCTATGTCAGTCAAGATGCTCGAGGGAAAAGAGTCGGCAGCAGGCTTTATGATGAACTTGAAGACCTGTTAGATCAGATGGGATATATGCATTTTCTAGCCTGTATTTCTCTGCCAAATGAAGCTAGCCTGGCTTTGCATCGAAAAAGAGGCTACCAGCAGGTGGCGCATTTCCCTAAAATTGGCTATAAATTCGAGCGTTGGCATGACATTGTTTGGCTGCAAAAGTCCTTAGACAAGCAAGCTGGACCCATCAAATTTTTAAAAGAAATGGAGCGTAAATGATGAAAAAGAAATATTTATTAATAGCTCTTTTTAGTATTGGTCTTTTGACCTTGACCGGCTGTCAGTCCGTTGAAAATTGGTTCAAAAATGCCAAAGAGGAATGGTTGGGGTTGGAGATGACGGTTCGTACCTATGATGAAAATTCTCAGCTCATCGACCAGATGTCGGGCAAGTCTCTATCCATCTCGCGTAACGAGGAATTTGACTCAGTTGATGAGGAAGGAAATTCTAGAGAAGATTCTTCTGTGCTCAAAATCACCTTGGGTAAGTATGAGATTGACCATGTGGGCTCTTCCTTGATTGCAGAAGAAAAAGGCTTGAAAGATGTGTTTACCCAGTATCAAAAGACTGCAGATGTTGAGGAGAACAGCCATTCTGTCCCCGTTTTAAATCGCATGATTTCAGCTTTTAAAAACGATTTTACCGGCAAGAAAAAGGTTATTCTGATTCGTTCTCAAAACGGCACTCCGTTGGCTGCCTATGCTGGCGATCGTGTCTCTCTTGATAAATCTGATGCTCCTAAAACTTCTGAATTACTGATTGATGGTAAGCGTCTCGTGATTTATCGCTGTGACTACACTATTTATGACCGTGAATTGCTGGAGTGAGCTATGAATGTAGAGGAATTGGTAAAAGAGTTAAAAGCTGTAGCTAGCCCTGATGATGCAGTAGCTATGAAAGCCTATATGAAAAATAAATTTGAGTTTCTAGGAGTCAAGACTCCAGCTAGACGGAAGCTCGTAAAGGCTTTTTTTAAACAGCAGACTGACTCCGACATTGACTGGAATTTTATAAATGAAGCTTGGAATAATCCCTATCGAGAATTACAGTATGCCGCGCTAGATTATCTAGAGATTCGCAAGAAACTATTGACTCCATCTGATTTGCCACGTTTGAAAAAGCTAGCCCAAATAAAATCTTGGTGGGATACCATTGACTTTTTGGATCGCTTGGTTGGATCCATCATTGCTCGATTTCCAGAAACCAAAGAGATTATTTTAGCTTGGAGTCGTGATGAGGATATCTGGCTGCGGCGCTTGGCTATTGATCATCAGCTGTTGCGAAAAGAGGAAACAGACACAGAGTTGCTAGAGAAAATTTTAGTGAATAATCTAGGCCAAACAGAATTCTTTATTAACAAGGCCATCGGCTGGGCGCTGAGAGATTATTCCAAAACTAATCCAGACTGGGTCAGAGATTTTATCGAGCGGCATCAGACAGAAATGGCAGCGCTTAGTATTCGAGAGGGAAGTAAGTATCTCTAGGTTTACTCTTGATACTTCTTTACTCATCTTTCAGCCTATCGGATAATTT
This sequence comes from Streptococcus sanguinis, assembly GCA_015264985.1. Classification (GTDB taxonomy): domain Bacteria; phylum Bacillota; class Bacilli; order Lactobacillales; family Streptococcaceae; genus Streptococcus; species Streptococcus sanguinis_S. Next base: position 3,806 of record JABZYU010000065.1, read on the forward strand.
TTTACTTTACTGAAGTGGTAAAAGAAACAGACCAGCATATTTATTGAGTACTGATGTAGATAGCAAAGCGAGCTAGGCCAATAGTCCACAAAAAATCATGAAGGTCATAAAAGCAATCAGCCTAGCTGTTCCAACTCTCATAGCAACAAGAAATTACTATATTAAACACTCGTTGAAACATTGGTGATGCTAACCACTTACATCTTGCACTGGGTTTTTTGATTAATTTAATCTTCAATATGTTATAATTGTTTAAAGTTATTTTTTAGGAATGTATTGTGGACAAAAAAACGTGTAAAAAATTTATTAAATGTTTAATGTTGAAAAGAAAGAAGAAGTTAGGGGTAAGTAATATGAATTCGGAAAATGCAAACTATGCCTTTAAATTAAACGTTCAACCTCATATTTTACAACAATTTGGTGCTAATGGACTAGGCCATTTAAAAACGAAAGTAATTCCAACTGTGATATTTAACTCTTATAATGATTTGCTAACTCCGGTTGAGGAAGAAATAAATCAGTTATCGTTCACTGTAACTAATGATTTTAGCTACATAACTAATAACTCAGAATTTAAGTTATTACTTGACATCACTTCTGAAATTGCTTATATGTATAAGCAAATTACAATTGATTATAAAAACGAAAAAGGTATTTTCTATACTCCGACTTTTTTAGAAAAATTAGAAAATGCAATCGATTTAAGAAAACAGGTATTGTCCAGTTATCCTATTTTAGAACAATCCGGTCCCCATTATGAAAACTCTATAATTGACATTGAATTAGAAAAACAGTATAAATTTAAAATTAATAATGATGTAGGAAAGGGAATAGACCATTTACGACGAGTAAAAAAGATTGAATTGTATTTAAATGACTTATTGGAAAAAGATGAGAAAAACATTCTCGTCCATTATGAATATGAACAGGAATTATTGGTAATTCATGATGTAAATATAGAAGATGCTATCGAGTATAGTAGAAGGATTGAGGAAAAAATTAATAGCCAAAAAACGGACATCGGGAAAATATCTATAAATCCAATCTACACTGAATTAGTATTGACTAGAGATGATTTATCAAGTATCGAAATTATAACTACTTATCCGAACGGTACAAATGACGAATTAGATTTATTGTTGCAAGCAGCTCAACAAACCGGAGCAAAAGAAGTAAGAACCAAACTTGTATCATCTGACGGTCAACCACTAGAGTTCTTTACCGAACAATCACGAGAGTTGGCAGAATATCCTGGGAAAAAAGGTTATTTAGTGGGAGTTAGAGCAAGTGGTAAAAATATCATTAATTTTATTTTGTCTAAGATAAGGAAGATTTAGATGAGGCCAGAAACAAATCCTTTAAAAATTATATGGAAATCAAGAAGTAACTTATTACCAAAATGTATATGGATAGGATATATTGTTATAATCATTTTTTTATTTATCGCTGACAATTTTGTTCCAAATAATATTATAAAAATCAACTACAATGCAATTACAATAGAGCAATATATGATCTTATCTATTTCTGCTTTGGCTTTTATCCTTTCGATGTTTTCTTTTGGAAAGGATATATATGGTATGGAAGATTTATCAGTTTTTTATAAAAAAAATGAAAAAGTATATTATGAATATTTAACAGACTATTTATTTCCAACTTTTTTATGGGGTGTGATTTTATCACTATCTGTCATACGTTTAATGATTATTGTAAAATTGCCCAATATACTTATTAATAATCTAAAACTTCTATATTTGTCATTTGTCTTTTTAGCCCTTATTTCCTCCACGGCTATTATCATAAAGAATGTGAATAGATTTTCAAATAAAGTTCTTTTGAACTCATTATCTAAAAGTAAATAGTTTGACTTTGATCACCGGTCTATGTTAGAATGTTTTTTGTGCGATGAGTCGATATGCAGATTTTCTGCAAATTGAAGCATGGGAGGTCATAAACGCAGGAGCGGACCTTGATCAGTTGTGTGAACCTGCTGATCACACGAAAGTGCCCTTATCCCCAGTCTTCGGATTGGGGATTTTTCTATGTCTCTTAGAGAGGCAAGACCGTTAGTCGCAGCCGAGTTTAGAGTCATAGATACTGAGACGATTGGCGTCGTGAGTGCTATTGCTCTTGACGAAACGAGTCCGCAAGAGGAAATTGAGTCATAGAGCAATGGATGCAGTTTTGTTCGTGAACACAAAATCTGTAAACCTTGAAAGTTCTCATAGAGAGGCATGAGTGTTAGTGTAGTTTATCGAAATATCGCACTTATATTCTTCAGAAATATTTGCATTTTTCCCTAAAAATAGTATAATACTAACAATACAAAATTTTTTGAAAATTCAGAGAGGTTATCGCATGGGATATACAGTTGCTGTAGTAGGTGCCACTGGTGCCGTTGGATCTCAAATGATTAAAATGCTGGAAGAATCTAGCCTTCCAATTGATAAAATACGCTATCTGGCGTCTGCTCGTTCAGCTGGTAAAGTTCTCCAGTTCAAGGGACAAGATATTACTATCGAAGAGACAACTGAAACGGTTTTTGAAGGTGTAGATATTGCTCTCTTCTCAGCTGGTGGTTCTACTTCGGCAAAATTCGCTCCTTACGCAGTCAAAGCTGGAGCGGTAGTGGTCGATAACACCTCTTATTTCCGTCAAAATCCCGATGTTCCTCTAGTTGTTCCAGAAGTCAACGCCCATGCCTTAGATCAGCACAAGGGAATTATCGCTTGCCCTAACTGCTCGACAATTCAGATGATGGTGGCTTTAGAGCCTGTTCGTCAGCAATGGGGTCTGGAGCGTATCATCGTGTCTACCTATCAAGCAGTTTCTGGTGCAGGTATGGGAGCCATTCTTGAAACCCAAGCACAATTACGCTCTGTTCTCAATGATGGTGTAAATCCTAAGGATGCGGAAGCCAATATCCTGCCATGCGGCGGCGATAAAAAACATTATCCTATTGCCTTTAATGCCTTACCTCAGATTGATGTCTTTACAGATAACGACTATACTTACGAAGAGATGAAGATGACTAAGGAAACGAAAAAAATCATGGAAGATAATTCTATTGCTGTTTCTGCGACATGTGTCCGTCTTCCTATCTTGTCTGCTCACTCAGAGTCTGTCTACATAGAGACTAAGGAAGTTGCACCTATTGACCAGGTAAAGGCAGCAATTTCAGCCTTTCCTGGTGCTGTTCTGGAAGATGATGTAGCTCATCAGGTTTATCCGCAAGCAATCAATGCGGTTGGTAAGAAAGAAACCTTTGTCGGCCGAATTCGTAAGGATCTTGATGCGGAAAAAGGAATCCATATGTGGGTTGTTTCAGATAATCTTCTTAAGGGGGCAGCTTGGAATTCTGTCCAAATCGCAGAGACACTGCATGAGCGTGGTTTAGTTCGTCCGACAGCAGAAGTTGTTTTTGAATTAAAATAAAGTGACCAAGGAAACTTGACAGTACAGGGTTGAATAATCGTTCTTTCAACCCTCTTTTCGTATAAAGAGAGGTAAGTTTATGGCGTATGCGGATCTGAAAAACTGTAAAATCATCACAGCTTTTATCACACCTTTTCATGAAGATGGTTCCATCAATTTTGAAGCTATTCCAGACTTGATTGAGCATCTTTTGGCTCATCATACGGATGGGATTTTGCTGGCTGGAACAACTGCTGAAAGTCCAACTCTGACCCACGATGAAGAGTTGGAGCTATTTGCGGCAGTTCAAAAGGTTGTCAAGGGGCGCGTTCCTTTGATAGCTGGTGTCGGTACCAACGAAACGCGCGATTCTATCGAATTCGTCAAAGAAGTGGATGAATTTGGTGGTTTTGCGGCCGGTTTGGCCATTGTACCCTATTACAATAAACCTTCTCAGGAAGGGATATATCAGCACTTTAAAGCCATTGCGGATGCTTCAAACCTGCCTATCATTATCTACAATATACCTGGTCGGGTTGTTGTTGAGATGACGCCTGAGACTATGCTGAGATTGGCTGAACATCCAAATATTATCGGCGTTAAAGAATGTACCAGTCTGGCGAATATGGCCTATCTGATTGAGCATCGTCCAGAGGAGTTTCTGATTTACACTGGTGAGGATGGCGATGCCTTTCATGCTATGAATCTGGGGGCTGATGGAGTTATTTCTGTTGCTTCTCACACAAACGGTGATGAAATGTTTGAAATGCTGGACGCTATTGAGCACAATGACATCAAAAAAGCAGCAGCTATCCAACGGAAATTCATCCCTAAAGTCAATGCACTCTTCTCTTACCCAAGTCCAGCTCCAGTCAAGGCAGTCCTTAATTACTTAGGCTTTGCTGCTGGGCCAACTCGTTTACCGCTTGTTCCAGCGCCTGAGGAAGATGCCAAGCGCATTATTAAGGTTGTGGTTGATGGCGACTACCAAGCAACCAAAGAGACTGTTAAAGGTGTCCTGAGACCGGATTATTGATTGATAGCAGCAGTTTTAGGATTGACATAATAAAAATAATAAAGAAAGAATTGAAATTTGTGTCAGAAAAACATAGTGAACGAATTGAGGAGTATAAGGCTAAGCATAGACTGGAAAAACTTGAGGGAAAAAAGTTTATGATAAGCCAGTTATCCGAACCGGTGATAAGGCAGGTTGCTATGGTTCAGGATTGATTTTACTTGGATCTGTTTTAGGAATTATTTATTTACTTCTAATACTGATAACGGACTGGGATTTGAAACTTTTCTCTTTCATCTGGGAAACACTTGCTGCGTTAGGGATAGTTTTCAGTCTTTTTGGAGCTTTTAAAATCGGTCAGTTGGAGCTGCACAGTTTATCAATGGTAGCTGATAAAGAGAAAAATTTTGAAATTGATAAAGCTTTCAATCTTTATAACATCATTCACAAACCAACAAAGAAAATTCTACTTCAATATGATAGTGAGGATGATAGTTTAATTTCTCTGAATGCTGGGGGAGAGTTATTAGTTGAGCTCTTAAAGAGAGTTGAAGAAGAAAAATTGTCTTTTAAGGCTATTAACAAAACATTGAGTTTAGAAGAAGTGTCTGAAAATCACTGAAAAATACACTATCGTTATAAAAGACAGGACATAACATTAGAGAAATCCGATACATAATGTTTTGCTTGCTATTTAGTCGTCTTGACTTAAACTTAAAAGTGAATTCAGTATCTGATAGTTTATGAAGAGCATATAAAAAAGGATTGCCCAGAGCAGTCCTTTTATATGGTATTTTAAGACTAAATAAAAAAGAGAGCTTCCTTTGAAAAATATTGGAAAAAATTATATAATATTAAGGCATGGTCTAGCTTCCAGAATTCTTTTTGAGTAGGCTATAGATAACTGGATTGGCAGCAGTCATGTTAGAGGCATACATTAGATTAGAAATATATAATATAAAAGGAGTTTTTTATGCAAGTTATTAAACGGAGCGGTGAGGTCGTAGAATTCGATCCAGATAAAATTTATCAAGCAGTTTTAAAGGCAGCGCAGACTGTCTATGTGTTGACAGATGATTTGCGTCAGAATTTAGCGCAGGTTACAAAGAAAGTCGCTCTGGATTTGGAAGAAGCTAAGGTTGAACGTGCGACGATTAGCATGATCCAATCCATGGTTGAAAGCCGCCTCTTGGGTGCAGGTTATATTACCATTGCAGAGCATTATATCTCCTATCGCTTGCAGCGCGATTTAGAGCGCAACGGCTATGGAGATCATATCGCTGTGCATCTGCATTTTGAACAAGTAAGATAAAGTTAAAAAGGCCCAATAGGGCTTTTTTTACTCTTGAGGTAGAGAAGATCACTTTAGCATTCATCCGCTTAAATTCTAGAAATATGTTAAAATAGGTAAAGATATAAAATTTTATCAATGATATTCGTTGAAAGGATAAATTATGGCAACGATTCAATGGTTTCCGGGGCATATGTCCAAGGCACGGAGACAGGTACAGGAAAATATTAAGTTTGTTGATTTTGTGACGATACTGGTAGATGCGAGACTTCCTTTATCTAGTCAGAATCCTATGCTGACTAAGATTGTGGGCGATAAACCTAAGCTTCTGATTTTAAACAAAGCTGATTTGGCTGACTCTGTTCGTATTAAAGAATGGCAGAGCTATTTTGAAAGCCAAGGGATTCCGACCTTATCTATTAATTCCAAAGAACAATCTGCTGTTAAAAAAGTTACAGACGCAGCTAAGAATCTTATGGCTGATAAATTGGCGCGTCAGAAGGAGAGAGGAATTCGCATCGAAACCTTGCGTACCATGATAATCGGTATTCCCAATGCTGGCAAATCGACCCTCATGAATCGCTTGGCTGGTAAGAAAATCGCTGTTGTAGGGAATAAGCCAGGTGTTACCAAGGGTCAGCAATGGCTCAAGTCAAATAAAGACTTGGAAATCTTGGATACACCAGGGATTCTCTGGCCTAAGTTTGAAGATGAGACGGTTGCTCTCAAGCTCGCCCTGACTGGAGCTATTAAGGATAATCTGCTGCCTATGGATGAGGTGACGATTTTCGGCCTTAATTATTTTAAGGAGCATTATCCTGAGGAGCTGACAGCACGCTTCAAGCAGCTTGATCTAAGTCAGGAAGCACCTGAAATGATTATGGATATGACCCAGAAACTCGGCTTCCGCGATGACTACGATCGTTTTTACAGCATTTTTGTCAAAGATGTCCGCGATGGCAAGTTAGGTCGTTATTGTTTGGATACGGTTGGAGAACTAGATGGCAACGATTAAAGAAATCCAGCAACGTTTAGAGTTAGTGACAGATTTGACTGATCCTTTTCTGGCCGAAGCAGCTAATGACCAGCGGAGTGGAGTTCAAAAGGCGATTGAAAAGCGTAAAAGAGCCATTCAGGCGGAGCTAGACGAGGATTTGCGTCTGGAGCAGATGTTACGGTATGAAAAAGAGCTTTATCAAGCCGGCTATCGGGCGATCGCTGGGATTGATGAGGTCGGTCGTGGTCCTCTAGCTGGACCAGTTGTCGCTGCAGCTGTAATCTTACCTCTAGGATGTAAAATTAAGGGGCTCACCG
>JABZYU010000066.1:0-10308 GCA_015264985.1 Streptococcus sanguinis
GCAGATGGTCCAACAAATACTGATGCAAGATCTTCAAGACCAGCTTTTTCAGCTGCACGACGCAAGATTGAGTTTTTGATAACTTTATACTCAACTTCGCTTCCACGAAGCTCACGACGAAGAACTGTATCTTGCTCAACTGTCAAACCACGAGCGTCTACAACGACGATTGATGCAGCAGCTTTCATTTTCTCAGCTACTACGTCAACTAGTTCCGCTTTTTTAGCAATAATTGCTTCACTCATTAGTGTGTTCACCTCCGTAATTATTTTGCTTGGGGAATTTTTCCAAAAGAAAAACGCGCCCAAACCTAGACACGAAAGTACAATACGCTTCTTTTTACATGATACGTTTTGTCCTCGGTAGGATCTTTATGAGTCGAGCTCCCCTACTGTCTTAGGCAGTTTTTTCAAACCATTGATAATTATAGCAAAAGAAAAAAAAGATTGCAAGCTTTTTATACAATCTTTTTAAATTTAGTCATTATTTTCTGCAAATTTCTTACTTGACTAATATCTACTTCTTTCCCTTAGTCGTATGTTTCGAGTTCAATATAATCAAAGTTCTCTCTTATATAATCAAATAAGGCGTCTTTATGAGCTTTCTGATTCATTCCAATAAACTTTCGCAACTCATCTGTCCGGAGTTCAGATTCACTGCCATCAAGGTACCATGCAGAAAAATGAACTCGTCTTACCTCACGAAAACGGGAAAGACGAAAAACAGACGCCTTCATAAATGCACCTATCTTAGAACATTCTGGTAGGTAGACAATATCAAATGTCCTGTAACAAATGAGATGATCGCCATAAACCAAAACTTGCAAATCTTTGTCAAGGTAGTCCGCATCGTTGAGATAGTCCCAGCTATCTTCAAGCTCAGGGTAACAACCTCTCAATTCCTGAATATTGCTGTTTAACAGAAGATTATTTTTTATCATTCTATAGATAGACTCGACTAAACTCATATGGATCCAAATAAAGAAAAGAATAAACATAAAATTATCACGAATCATATCTAGCCAAAATGATAATCCTTCTTTTAATGTATAATAAATAAAACTACACGAATATAAACCAAAGAAGATAGCACTTATTACTGGACCAATCATCATCAAAATTCGAGCTCTAAGCGGCGAAAACTCAAATCTTTTTCCCACTTCCCACAGTTCCTCCTAAACTCAATTCTTTATCTCCTTTTATATCGCATTCCCCCTCTTGTGTATGTAACTTTGTTTATCATAGAAAAAATTTATTCCAGTAGTTTTATGGCATATTAGGAAAAGTCTTTTTAAGTAGACTTCTGCTTTCTTCATCTGCAGGCAGCCATCCATCTTTGAAAACACGATCTTTTATCCAAAAACGATTATAGAAAAAAGTCCAAAAGAAATTAAAGGCTGTTCCAGTTGGCTTTAACAAATCTTCTGGAATGAAAAGCACAGCAATAACAAGCAAAGCGCAGAAAGAACCTAAAATAATACCAAAGTATTTCCAGTCCTTTCGAAAAAGCGGGACAAAAAAACTAAATAGTAACGTTGTAATAGAGTAGGATGGTGACAAGGTTTTGACTTTTCTTCCATCTGGTGACTGAATAGTAATCTTATTCATAACATCTCCTTTTGATTACATAATATACCAAATTAATTTAACAAACTTCGATAATTCTGTCAACTGTTTTGCTTAGATATTAGAGATTGATAGGCAATGAACATTAAAAAAGAGACTAGAAAGTTAGTCAAAGATCGTACTAAAGAACTGAAAGGAATTTACACTTGGTTTAAATTAGACCTTTAAAGTGTAAAATCCAAATATTTTTTCAAAAAAATACAGCCCCAAGGCTGCATTTTAATCTACGTAATGTTCTTCCTTTTTATTAAACCAAGCGTATGGCAAACCTATGAGTAGGCCACCACCGATGAGGTTACCGATAAAGGTTACGCCCCAGTGACGTAGGATATTTCCAATACCAAAATTTTGCACTTCCGCTGCTGCTGAGCTGAATTTCACGATAGCGAAGGAAGCAAAGTTGGCTGCCAAGTGTTCGTTAGTCAGGAATACAAACATATAAATAGCTGATATAACTAAGAAGAGCTTAGCTGTACTATCCTTGACCAAAACGAAGGAAAGAATAGCGATATTAACAAAGATATTTGCCAAGACTCCCTCGAGCAGAATCAACTCATTAGATCGAGCAAGCTTCATCTGCACAACACCAGAAATGAAACTATCTTTGCTAAGCCCTGCATAAGCAGCCGAGTTAGCAAAGAGCCAGCCGGCAATCAAAGCGCCAATCAGATTGAAAAAGGTACAATAAAGCAAAATCATCAAAGCCTTTTTCCAGTCAATCTTCTTCAAAAAGGTACCAGCAGTCAGAAACATCATGTTGGAAGTCACCAACTCTGCATTTAGAAAGACAATGTAAGCCAATCCCCAAGCAAAGATGAAAGGAAAGAGAAAGCGTCCGGTTCCTGGAACGATCTTATTCGTCAAATCTGCTGCAATGGCTCCAGCCCCAGTACTAAAGGTTAGGAAAGCTCCAGCAAAGATCGAACGAACAGCGTACTTGGCCTTGCTTGTATCAAACAAAGCTTCTTTCTTGCGGCAAGCTGCTTCAATTTTAGGGATAAATGTCGATTCAGGCATAAAAAATTCTCCTATTAATTTAAACTATGTATAGTATATCACAAAGTTCTTGCTTTTGATAGCGTTTTCGAGAAGCTTTTTGAATTTTCTAAAAAAGGATTGAAAATCTATTTTCAAACCTTAAATCCTTTTGCTAACTGAGCAATATCTTCTGGCCGTGTTCGACAGCAACCGCCAAAAAGTCGCACTCCTTGCTCTTGCCAAAGTTTACTATTTTCCAGCAAGCTTAGCTCCTGCTCTGGATCATCATGCCAAGTCTTGGTCAAGCCATTATAAGTTTCGCCAGAGTTTGGATAGGTCAGAAAAGGTTTGTTGCACACTTGTCCAAGCCCATCTAATAATGGAGCAATTAAATGCGGAGCTGTACAATTAAAACCAACTGCTAAGACTTGTGGACTTTCTTGAGCCAAGTTTCCTAAATCCTCAATCTTAGTGCCATCTGATATAGCTGTCTCCGACTGGGCGACAAAGGACAAATAAGCCTCAGCCTGCGGAAATTCCTCAGCTAAAAGCCGGAGGATTGCTGCCGCTTCTGCTCCATTTGGAATCGTTTCAATAGCCAATAAATCACAGCCTGCTTCTAACAAAGCTTGAATACGAGGTCGATGAAACTCTTGGAATTCTTCTTCACTCAGCTGGTAGTCTCCCGTATACTCGGAACCATCAGCTAAATAAGCAGCATAAGGCCCTACCGAGCCTGCAACCAGAGGATAAGGTCTCTGTTTCTGCTCTTCTGGAGATAATCCCGTCCAGACATTTTCGATTGCCTTTTGTGCTAAGAAGACTGTCTCTTTTAAAAGATCATAAGCCTGTTCAGGAGTCAGTCCTGCCTCTACAAAAGCTGGAATGCTAGCCTGATAACTGGACGTAGTGATGATGTCACTTCCAGCTCTCACATAGCTTTCATGCACATTTTGAATAATCTGAGGCTGGTCTAATAGGTATTGAGCGGACCAAAGCTTACCAGATACATCATAACCCCGACTTTCCAACTCTGTACCTAAGGCTCCATCTAAAATAATAATTTCTTGCTTGTCAAGCAAATCTTTAAATTTTCCCATGCTATACTCCTAGAATCTACGATTAAACATAAAAAGAGGTCTCCCTCTTTTTTGTTGTCTTCATTAAAATCTATTCGCCCAGGCAGTATCAACGTCCAAAATATCTTGAGTAGTGTATTGCTGACGATAAGGATTGTAAACGATATAGCCAGCACCAGACTCATAGAGTGGTGAATCAAAGCGAGTCAAATCATATTTTTCAATAATATAATTCAATTTAGCATTATAGCTAGTATCTGTCGCATAGACACCAGTCAGGGCAGCTGTTGCATCCTGATAGGTTGGTGCATTGCTCTTCCATGCGCCTGCAAAATGCCCCTGTTTGAGAACCGAAACATAGTCTTGCAGAGACTCTACATAGCTAGGATATGAACGGAAACTGTCGTTGATGGTATAAGCATTTCCCTCTCCGTCATCTTCCCAAGTCTCCATATTAGCAGACTGACCATCATAGTGACCTTTGATACCGAAAAGGTTATAATGAGGTTCACCAGACAAACCAGACTGTCCTGATCCACTTTCTAAAATAGCCTGGGCAATCATAACAGAGGCATAAAGATCGTTGTCCTGTCCCAACTGACGCGCTGGCTCACCGATTTGTGAGATGAAATAGTCTGTTTGATTCATAGGCTGCTGGTCGCTATTATTAGCACTAGCAGGATTAATATGCTTTGCCAAGACGAAACCAACAGCAATCGTTGTTGTCATGATGAATAAAGCTGAAAGGATTCTCTTACCTTTTTTTGAAATTCTCTTTTTCACAGCACTTCTCCTGAATAAGATGTTAATGATACCATTGTAACATACTAAAGATTAAAAAAACACTATTGATAATTTACAAGTATATGACATTTTTCGTTTTATTTCAAAAAATCCAACTCAAAAACGAGTTGGATTTAATTCGCATTATTAAATTTTTGACAAAATCGCATCCCAAGCAGCATCTAAGCCATCCTTGGTGACTGAGGAAAAAAGAATGAAATCATCATTTTTGTCAAAGTCAATCTTTTTCTTAATGACTGATTCGTGCTTATTCCATTTTCCGCGAGGGATTTTATCAGCTTTGGTCGCTACTAGAATAACTGGGATGTCATAATATTTCAGAAATTCATACATTTGCACATCATCTGCGCTCGGATCATGCCGAAGATCGACAAGGCTGACAACCGCTTTGAGATTTTCACGACTGGTCAGATATTCCTCAATCATACGCCCCCATTTTTCACGCTCTTTTTTGGAAACACGGGCATAGCCATAACCTGGCACATCGACAAAACGCAGCTTGTCATCAATGTTGAAAAAGTTCAGCAGCTGCGTTTTTCCAGGTTTTCCTGAGGTTCTTGCTAAATTTTTACGATTGAGAAGTGTGTTGATGAAGCTGGACTTTCCAACGTTTGATCGGCCAGCTAAGGCAATCTCTGGAATATCATCTTGAGGGTAATGCGATTTATTAGCTGCGCTCAGCAAAATCTCTGCGTTGTGGGTATTGATTTCCATAAGCACCTCGTTAGGCAGTTTCTAGAATAGGCTTATCTGTTCCATCTACTGCTTCTTTGGTAATGCGGACAAGTTTGACATTTTCCTGACTTGGAACTTCAAACATGACATCCATCATAGTTTCTTCGATGATTGATCGAAGACCTCGTGCACCTGTTTTACGTTCAATCGCTTTATTTGCAATCTCCTGCAGAGCATCTTCGTCAAATTCAAGCTTAACATCATCATAAGACAGAAGTGCCTGATACTGCTTAATAAGGGCGTTTCTAGGCTCTTTCAAAATCCGAACCAAATCATCAACTGTTAGTTGCTCCAGAGCAGCAAAAACAGGCAAACGACCAATCAACTCAGGAATAATCCCAAACTTTTGAACGTCTTCTGAGATAATTTCCTGCATGTAGGAACTATCTTCGTCGATTGCTCGGTTGTTCTGACCGAAACCAATGATTTTCTCACCCAGGCGCTGTTTTACTATTTCTTCAATACCGTCAAAAGCACCGCCAACAATGAAGAGAATATTCTTGGTATCAACTTGAATCATTTCCTGCTGCGGATGCTTGCGTCCACCCTGCGGTGGTACACTCGCTACTGTACCTTCGATAATCTTCAGCAGAGCTTGCTGAACTCCTTCGCCTGAAACATCACGGGTGATCGAGACGTTTTCGCCTTTCTTAGCAATCTTGTCAATCTCATCAACATAGATAATGCCGCGTTCTGCACGCTCAATATTAAAGTCAGCTGCCTGCAAAAGCTTGAGGAGGATATTTTCCACATCTTCGCCGACATAACCGGCTTCAGTCAGAGCAGTTGCGTCCGCAATGGCGAAAGGCACATTGAGGCTGCGAGCTAAAGTCTGCGCCAGGAAGGTCTTACCTGACCCGGTCGGGCCAATCATCAAAATATTTGACTTTTGCAGTTCCACATCTTCTTCTTCGCGGCTGTCATGGTAGTTAATACGCTTGTAGTGATTATAGACCGCTACTGCTAAGGCACGCTTAGCTCGGTCTTGCCCGATAACATAGTGGTTCAAGATGTTCAGCAGCTCCTGAGGTTTTGGTACCTCAGACAGATCTGCCAGCACTTCCTCGGCTAGCTCTTCACGGATGATCTCCTGTGCCAATTCCACACATTCATTACAGATAAAGGCATTGTTTCCAGCGATAATCTTCTGCACCTCATCTTGGTTCTTCCCACAGAAAGAACAAAAAACCATCATATCATCATTACGACTTGTAGGCATTGTTTACTCCAATTCTAAAATTCTAAATCTATTTATTTTCTTTCGTACATGTTAAAAAAGTGTCATATAAAAAGCATGAATGGAATTTACCAAGTTTGTAAAAGCATTCAGCAAAAATAATGCTGCCAGTCCAAACCGCTTTTTACGAAAGGTTTGAACGGCACAAATAAGACAAATGACACATAAAAAGGCCGTAAAAAAACCAAAAATACTACGTTCCATTCTTACGAGTCCTTCCTTTGGTATCTTTTTATAGTGAAATCATAAGGATTCTTTTCATCTTTGGCATGAAATTCACTGCTAACTTCCTGATAAGGAGCCCAGTCAAATGTCTCAGGGAAATAGGTATCTCCTTCCAAGTTAGCAGCAATCTCAGTCTGAATCAATTCTTCCAAATACGGTTCAAAAGCTCTGATAATCTGCGCTCCGCCAATAATATACAAGTTTCTATCCTGCTTGTGGTACCAATCCAAGACATCTTCCACATTGCTGAACAACAGGACATTCTCATTGTCAACTTGATAGTTCTTATCCTTACTCAAAATCAGGCTGATTCGATTTGGTAAAACGCGACGCTGCAGACCATCAAAGGTCACTCGGCCCATCAAAATAGCATGTCCAGTGGTTGTTGCTTTAAAATGCTGCAATTCTGCTGGTAGATGCCAAGGCATGACCTTGTCTTTTCCAATCAGACCATCCTCTGCCTGAGCCCAAATGGCAATAATCTTCTTTGTCATCCTTTTATCCTTTGTATTAGTAACTCTATTCTATCAAATTTGCTGTAAAAAGGCATGTTTAAAGTATGATTCAAGCAGAACTTTTGCAGAGGTCGGCAGTTTTCGCATACACTTATCAAAATCGTTAAATAGCCAAATCAAACTTCAGCTGAGGTTTAACGGGATCATAGTCTAATAACTCAAAATCTTCTGCTTTGATATCAAAGAAATTGGTTCCATCCGGCACATTTAAAACGAGCCTAGGGTGACAGTCACTAGGTTCCCGACGCAACAACTCTTCCGCCTGCTCGAACTGATTGTCATAGATGTGCAAGTTATTGATAAAGTAAAAGAACTTACCGATCTTCCAGCCAAAATGCTTGGCAATCATCATCTGCAGAGCCACATACTGCATAGCATTGATGTGATGAGCAACTAACATATCATTTGAGCGCTGAGTCAGAGTCGCATCCAGATAAATGTCTCCATCTACACGCCGAACGTCAAACATGGTTTGAAAAGCGCATGGAAGCAAGCCATCTGTTTCTTCAAAAGCTTCATAATCCCAGAGAGAGATGATATTGCGACGGTTCCAAGGATTGGCTTCAAGCTGTTGGAGAATTTTATTGATAATATTGTGCTTCTTAACAACAGCTCCGTAGCGCTGGCCAATAGTACCTGTATCGCCAACTTCCCAGTCATTCCAATAATGAACATTGTATTTGTCATTGAGCAATTCCAAGCTATTAGACTGGTCTTGATAGATCCAAAGGACTTCCTTGATGGCAGACTTGATAGCAATAGGGCGCAGAGTCGTGATTGGAAATTCTCCCTTGCTCAAATCGTATTCCGCAAAAGAGCCAGTGATATATTTGGAATTAGCCACATTTCCATCCTTGTAGCGCGGACGGGCATTTTCAGAAAAAACACCCTGCTCCATAATTTTTTTAATATTCTCTTTGAAAATCGTATCTGCTAACGTCATGATTTCTCCTTCGTTCAGTGAGCTTTTTCTAGTATAGCAAATTTTCCACAAAAATTCTCCTACAGACCATTCTGCAGGAGAACAAATGAAGCATACTTGTTGAATTATTGTAAAACCAATGATGCTGCTCCGATAACACCGGCATCATTTCCAAGAGTAGCCAAGGCCAACTTGGTTGAAGTACGAACCTGCGGGAAGCTATTCTCTTCATAAACCTTGCGCACGCCATCAAGTAAGAAGTCACCCGCAGCTGATACGCCACCACCGATAACGATTGTAGATGGGTTGAGAATAGAGCCGATATTGGCACAGGCAATTCCTAGATAGCGCGCGAAATTGCGATAGACAATCAGAGCCAGCTCATCGCCCTCTTTCGCCAAGTCGAAGACAACCTTTGCATTGACATCTTCACCATTGTCGATCAGTTTTTTCAGCTCTGCATCACCAGCATATTCATCAGCATAGCGGCGAGTCAAATTAACAATACCAGTCGCAGATGCAACAGTCTCTAGGCAGCCTTTCTTGCCACAGGTACATTGAATCGGCTGATCGAAGTCAACAGTGATGTGGCCCAACTCTCCTGCTGCTCCAGCAAGTCCATGCAAGAGCTTGCCTTCTGCAACAATTCCTCCGCCAACACCTGTACCCAGTGTCATGAAGACTACATCAGGCTGGTTTTCCCCAGCTCCCATCCAACGTTCACCCAAAGCAGCAACGTTAGCATCGTTGTCAATATAGAAAGGAATCCCAGTCGCTTTTTCAATCTTATCCTTGACCGGCTGCAGCGTCTTCCAATTGAGATTGTAAGCACCGATAACAGTCCCTTTCTCACGGTCAACTACTCCTGGCGAGCCCATACCAATCCCGATAAAATCCTCTGCTGAAAGCTGAAGCAAGTCCAAACGATGCAGGATTGACTCAATCATATCCTCTACGATGTGGCTACCTTCGTCCAAAATATTGGTTTTAATGGACCATTTTTCCTGAATTTCGCCCTCTAAAGTCAAAATAGCAAACTTAATAGATGTTCCACCAAGGTCAATTCCGATTATTTTTTTCGACATGATGTTCTCCTCTGTGTTTTATTTATCATCATTATATCAGATTTTTTCAGTAAGGAAAAGGTTTGCATAAAGAAAAGTGAAAATCAACAAAAATCTAACTTTGCTACTTCTCTTAGCCACTTTTATCCTTTACTTTCTTGTACTAGTAATTTCTTTTTCTTAACCAATGGCTTATGGTTAGATTCTATCCTCCACTCTCTTTCATAATACTTCATTGAATCATATATACGTTCCAGAAACGTTTCTTCAAGAAAAATCAACGGGATAATTAAATCAACTTGATTTTTAAAGACGCGCTTCTTATTTTTACGTACAATAGCTGAAGTTTTACAAAGTCCCTCGACGTCATTAAAATTTATTTCAATTCTGTAAGAAGTTGTAAACCTGTTTCGTATTATACGAAAATTTATCTCTGACACATCTTTCCATGAAAAAAATTCTCTATTAGCCACTAGAGAAGGCTTATAATAGAAACCGTTCACCGTTAGTCTAATGAACTCTTTGTCAGCAAAAAGAAGACTCCAAGAAGCGAACAAAATTAGATATAAAATCAAAAGTAATACTAATAAAATGTAAGAATAAAAATATGTCAGTCGATTTTCCAAAACGATAAAACAGACAAAAAAATAAGACAAAAAAATAGAAAATAAACTATTAAGAATTGCCCAAAAAAGTATTTTTTTCGAACTTCTTTTTATTATTCTTTCTTGCACTATTTTTCACCAATAATCTTTTCTATATTTACTCATCCTAACTCACAACTCTTTTGTAAAATAATATCTTTCACCAGTATAAGGGTATTCTTTCAACGCGAACACTTCTGTATAGCCGTGCCTCTTATAAAAATCCGGGGCTTGAAACTGATACGTATCTACAAATGAATATTTGCATTTCCTTTCTCTGGCTTCTTGTTCAGCCCTACACAGTATTTTTGAGCCTATGCCTTGCCCTCGTAAATCTTCGCTCACATACAAATATTCAATCTCCAGCCAATTACCAAAAGTTTCGGCCGCCATACCAGCCAGCAGATTTCCTTGTTCGTCTTCTACATAGATGTTAAGAGGTTCACTTTTGGAGGGCTCTCTCTTTGATTGATTGTAGGA
>JABZYU010000067.1:0-10166 GCA_015264985.1 Streptococcus sanguinis
GAATCAGTGGACTTGGCTGGACCGATACAGACTGCCTCATCAGCCAGTAAGGTATGGAGTGCTTCCTTGTCAGCCGTTGAATAAACAGCTACCGTATCAATTCCCAACTCGCGGGCTGCACGAATAATTCTGACCGCAATTTCCCCACGGTTAGCAATTAAAATTTTACGAAACATGGTGAAAGCTCCTTTTATCTACTGGCCAATCGCAAAGGTCAAAGTACCGCTGGCTGCAAGTTTTCCGTCAACTTCTGCTTTCGCCTCTACAACCGCAATGGTTCCGCGACGCTTAACAAACTTAGCTGTCATAATCAGTTGATCACCTGGTACAACTTGCTTCTTGAACTTAACCTTGTCCATGCCAGCGTAGAAGACTAATTTGCCCTTGTTTTCATCTTTAGATAATTCCAGCACACCGGCTGTTTGAGCTAGAGCTTCCATGATCAAGACACCTGGCATAACAGGATATTGAGGAAAATGCCCGTTAAAGAAAGGCTCATTGACTGTCACATTTTTCAGAGCAACAATCTCATCTTCGCTAACTTCCAAAACACGATCCACCAAAAGCATCGGATAGCGGTGCGGAAGTGCTTCTTTTATTGCATTGATATCAATCATTTGATGCGTACCAGCCCTTTCCCAAATTCAACCATTTCTTCATTCTGAACTAGAATTTCTGTAACCAGACCATCTTTTGGTGCTGGAACTTCATTCATGACCTTCATTGCTTCAATAATCATTAGGGTTTGACCTTTTTTAACTTGGTCTCCAACTGATACAAACGGCGGCTTGTCTGGACCAGCTGCTAAGTAAGCCACACCAACCAAAGGACTTTCCACAACATCACCTTCAGCAGCAGGTGCCGGAGCTTCTGAAGCTGTTTCTGGCTCTGCAGACGGAGCTGTTTGAGGAGTTGCCTCAATCACAGACGCACTCGCAGCCTGCAAAGGTGCAGCAATTGGAGCAGAGCTGGCTATTGGTACTGCAGCCTGACCTTCATTCTTACTAAAAGTCAGCTCATCACTCTGATTTTTGTAAGAAAACTCACGCAGACTAGACTGGTCAAACTGCGCCATTAAATCTTTAATTTCGTTGATATTCATAGGTTTTTAAGCCTCCCAGCGTTTAAAGGCAAGAACTGCATTGTGGCCGCCAAAGCCAAATGTATTGGAAATCGCATAAGGGATTTCCTGTTCCTTACCTTGACCGTAAATAACGTTGGCTTCAATATAGTCTGGCAGCTCTCTTGTACCAGCTGTTTTTGGCACATAGCTATGACGCATCGCTTCAATCGTTGCAATAGCCTCAACCGCGCCTGCTGCACCGAGCAAGTGTCCTGTAAAGGATTTAGTAGAAGACACCGCTACATCTTTACCAAAGACAGAAACAATGGCTCCGCTTTCGCCTTTTTCGTTAGCAGGGGTTGATGTACCGTGAGCATTGACATAAGCCACATCTTTTGGCTCAATTTCAGCTTCTTCAACCGCCTGTTTGATCGCCTTGATAGCGCCCAAACCTTCTGGATGCGGAGAAGTCATATGGTAAGCATCACAAGTATGACCATATCCTACCACCTCAGCCAAGATAGTCGCTCCGCGTTTCTCAGCATGTTCCAAACTTTCCAGAACCAGCATACCAGAACCTTCACCCATGACAAAACCATTGCGGTCCTTGTCAAACGGAATAGAAGCACGCTTAGGATCTTCTGTGGTAGAAAGAGCAGTCAGAGCTTGGAAACCAGCAATCGCAAATGGTGTAATGGAAGCTTCTGAACCACCGACCAGCATTACATCTTGATAGCCAAATTTAATTGAGCGGAAAGCTTCACCAATCGCATCGTTTGCTGATGCACAGGCTGTATTGACCGACTTACAGATACCATTGGCTCCAAAGCGCATCGCTACATTTCCTGCCCCCATATTTGGCAGGGCTTTTGGCAAGGTCAAAGGTTTGATACGTTTAGGACCTTTTTCATGCAAGCGAACAACCTGCTCTTCAATTTCCTGAATCCCACCGATACCTGAAGCCACAATGACGCCAAAGCGATCCTTATCCAACGCATCTACATCTAAGTGAGCATTATTCACCGCTTCTTGAGAAGCATAAATCGCATAGAGTGTGTAATTATCATAACGATTGGTATCCTTTTTGACAAAGTATTTATCAAAAGGGAAATCCTGAATTTCCGCCGCATTGTGAACACTGTATTCACTATGATCAAATTTAGTAATTGGACCGATTCCAATATTGCCTTCTTTTAAATTATTCCAGAATTCTTCTGGAGTATTTCCGATAGGTGAAGTTAAACCGTATCCTGTTACAACAACTCGATTAAGTTTCATATTGAGCTCCTTTATTTAGATGAATCAACTGATTTTCTACTCGTTAATATTCAAAAACTGTGACTTACTGCATAGTAAAGCCGCCATCAATTGTGATGACTTGACCCGTCAGATATTCTTGACCTGCCAAGAAGAGAGCAACATCTGCTACTTCTTCTGGAGTACCAAAACGCTTCATCGGAATGAGCGCCAGAGACGCTTCCTTGATTTTTTCTGGGAGCACATCTGTCATATCAGATGCGATAAAGCCAGGGGCAATGCAGTTCACACGGATATTTCGCGCTGCCACTTCACGGGCTACTGACTTAGAAAAACCAATCAGACCGGCCTTGGAAGCTGCATAGTTTGCCTGACCGATATTTCCAGCCAAACCAACGACACTCGATAGGTTGATAATAGCACCCTGACGAGCTTTTGTCATCGGTTTCAGGACTGATTGTGTCATATTGAATGTTCCAGTCAAGTTCACTTTCAGCACCTGCTCAAAATCTTCTTCCGTCATTTTCAGCATGAGCTTATCACGGGTAATACCAGCGTTGTTGACCAATACATCCACAGATCCCAGAGCCGCAACAGCTTCTTCCACTATCCGCTGAGCATCCGCAGATTTAGACACATCCCCAATAACAGCTACGACTTTACCAGAATAGCCGGCAAATTCAGCCAAAATATCATCAGAAATCCCGCTTAGTCCGTTTAAGATAACATTGGCTCCGACACTGGCAAATTTATGCGCAATTGCCAGCCCAATCCCACGAGCGGACCCTGTAATTAACACATTCTTGTTTTGTAATTCCATGATGATTCCTCATTATTTTTCTAGAAGAGCATTCAAACTTTCTACATCTTCAACTTGGCGTACATCCGCAGACCTATCAATTTTCTTAATAAAACCAGACAGAACTTTGCCAGGACCGATTTCGATAAATTCAGTCACACCAGCTTTCTGCATTGTAGCAATGCTGTCATAAAAGCGCACTGGCTCCATTACCTGACGAGTCAAAAGCTCTTTGACTCTTTCTTTTTCCATCACAGTTGCTTCAGTATTTCCGACTAATGGCCGTACAAAATCTGAAAACTCAACTGTTTCCAAGACTTCTGCCAATCGTTCACTGGCTGGCTTTAAAAGCGCTGTATGGAAAGGTCCGGATACATTGAGCGGGATTAAGCGCTTGACACCAGCATCTTTCAAAAGTTCCACAGCCTTATCCACTGCCGCCACTTCTCCGCCGATAACAATCTGACTTGGCGTATTATAGTTGGCTGGTGAGACTACACCAATAGCGCTTGCTTCTTGACAGACCTCTTCAATGAGAGAAACCTCAGCATTTAAAACTGCGACCATTTTCCCAGAGCCAGCTGGAGCTGCCTCTTCCATGAAGCTACCTCGCTTAGCGACCAAGCCCACTGCAGTCTTAAAATCAAGAGCGCCCGCAGCCACCAAAGCAGAATATTCTCCAAGCGAGAGACCTGCTACCATATCAGGCTCGATTCCCTTATCAGCCAAGAGGCGATATATAGCTACTGAAGTTGTTAAAATAGCCGGTTGCGTGTAGCGAGTTTGATTGAGCTTTTCTTCATCTTGATCGATCAAAGCTCGGACATCATAGCCTAGAACTTGGCTAGCTTCATCAAAAGTTGACCGCACAAGCTCATACTGATCATAAAGCTCACGCCCCATTCCAAGGTACTGCGCTCCCTGACCGGCAAAGAGAAAGGCTCTTTTAGTCATTTCTAGTTACTCCTGCCCAACGTTTTGCTTCCTGCTGAATCTTCTCAGCAGCGCCATAGTAGATATCTTTGAGGATTTCTTCGACTGTTTCTTCCTTACTGATTAAACCAGCAATTTGACCAGACATGACAGAACCATTTTCCACATCTCCGCGAACAACCGCATTGGCCAAAGCACCAGCTCCAAGATTTTCAAAAACAGTCAAATCTGGATTTTCTTGCTTGAAGGCTTCTTTTTCCGCCTTTTCGAAATCACGCGTCAGCTTATTCTTGATAGCACGAACTGCATGACCGAAATGCTGGGCAGAGATAGTAGTATCAATATCGCGAGCCTTCAAAATCATGTTCTTGTAGTTCTGATGAGCATTGGATTCCTTAGCAACGACAAAGCGAGTTCCGACCTGAACGGCCTCTGCTCCCAGCATAAAACCAGCTGCAGCACCAGAACCGTCTGCAATACCACCTGCAGCAATAACCGGAATGCTAACTGCTTCTGCAACCTGACGAACCAAGGACATGGTAGTCAATTTCCCGATGTGGCCACCGGCTTCCATACCTTCTGCAATGACTGCATCCGCACCGATTTTTTCCATCCGCTTAGCCAAGGCCACACTTGGCACAACAGGGATAACTGTAATCCCCGCTTCATGGAAACGAGCCATGTGCTTGCTTGGATTACCTGCACCAGTTGTTACTACTTTTACTCCCTCTTCAATGACGAGATCAACAATGTCGTCCGCAAAAGGAGACAGGAGCATGATATTAACACCAAAAGGACGGTCTGTTAAGGACTTAATCTTGTCAATATTAGCCTTTACCACTTCCTTAGGTGCATTTCCGCCACCAATGATACCAAGACCGCCAGCTTTTGAAACTGCACCAGCCAAGTCACCATCAGCAACCCAGGCCATTCCGCCTTGGAAAATAGGATAATCAATGTTCAATAATTCTGTAATACGTGTTTGCATAATACCTTCCTTTTATCATTGCTTAAGTAATAGCTTGATTTCAAACTACCACACGCTAGATGTATTTTCTTTACTTTGACAGTCAAACTATTACCTAAACAAGAGAGAATATCTTTCGATACTCTCAGTTACTTGCTTATTTAGTTTTTTCTTCTACATAAGCAACCAAATCACCAACTGTGTTCAAACCTTCTTCAGTTTCGATTTGGATGTCAAATGCATCTTCAATTTCTGAAATCACTTGGAACAAATCCAATGAATCTGCTTCAAGATCATCGAAAGTTGACTCAAGAGTAACTTCTGATGGCTCTTTGCCAAGTTCTTCAACGATAATTTCTTGTACTTTTTCAAATACTGCCATGGATAGACTCCTTTAAAAATAAAATATTTTTTATCATGTGTTTCCACTTGATTAACTAAATTGTAACAATAAGCGTGCCCCATGTCAAACCTCCACCGAAACCTGACATCAAAATTGTCTGATTTCCGTTCAGTTTGATCAGTCCTTGCTCCACACACTCAGATAATAAAATCGGGATGCTAGCAGCGCTAGTATTGCCATATTCCATCATATTGGCTGGAAGTTTCTCCCGCGCAACACCAAGCTTCTTAGCCATTTTATCCAAAATACGGATATTAGCCTGATGCAGCAACAGAAAATCCAAATCTTCCGCTGAAAGCTGACTGCTTTCAATGGTTTCTTTGATTGAACGAGCAACATCACGAATAGCAAAGTCAAAAATAGCTCGACCGTCCATTGTTAGATAAGGCTGATTCTCACCCTTTTCAGAAAAAGGTGAAGATAAACCAATTTTTCCGCAGGTCAGACTATCTCCGCGAGATCCGTCAGTAAACTGACTTTCTGCCAAAAAATGCTGTTCTGAAGCACTTTCCAACAGTACACCGCCAGCACCATCTCCGAAGAGAACAGCCGTTGAACGATCCGACCAATCTACCGTCTTAGAAAGGGTCTCACTACCTATGATTAGACCTTTTTGATAACGACCTGAAGAAATTAATTTTTCTCCAGTCGATAAGGCGAAGATAAAGCCACTGCAGGCCGCCGTCAGATCAAAGGCAAATGCATTCTTGGCCCCAATATTGACCTGTACTCTAGCAGCTGTTGAAGGCATTAAAGAATCCGGCGTAATAGTAGCAACAATGATAAAATCTAGATCTTGAGCAGAAATTCCTGACTTTTGCAGCAAATTCTCTGCTACTTTTGTAGCTAAATCACTGGTCGTTTCATCTGACGATAAATGGCGGTTTTTAATCCCAGTTCGACTTGAAATCCACTCATCACTGGTATCCATAATCTCGGCTAGATCATCATTGCTGACAACCTGACGGGGAGCATAATGAGCCACCTGGCTAATCTTAGCATAGTTCATTATTTCAAATCCTCTAGGAAACTATATAAATTTTGCAGGCCCTTTTGCATCACTTGTCTCTCTTCTGGACTCATCCCATCCACTACCTGCATGACCATGCGGTTGTGGAATCGCTTGTGAAGACGATACAAAAGCCGCCCATTCTTTGTCAAATTTAGATGCACCACACGACGGTCAACTTCCGACCGACGCCGCTCAATATACCCCTTACGCTCCAGATTATTCAAACTGGTCGTAACAGTTCCCAAAGTAACCATCAATTCTCGTGATATATCACTTGGAGTAGCATTTGGGGTTGTACCGATGACATCTATCGTATGCATTTCCTTAATGGAGACATCGTTGAAGCGACTGCTTCTTAGGCTCGATTCTTCAATAACCAAGACATTATTGAAAATAGACGTTAAGTAATCATTTACTAACTGAAAATTCAAAACCAGACCTCCTTAAGAAAATACTTTGACAATCAAATTTTATCAGATAGAAAAATAATTTGCAAGCTTTTTTGAAAATTAATTTGATTTTCAAATATTTTTGTAAACAACTTGCAAAATAAGCAACCTTGAACCAATACATTATTTACCAGTGAAGTTTGGACGACGTTTCTCAGAATAAGCCTGAACACCTTCTTTGAAATCCTCTGTGAAAGCCAGCGATTTCTGAAGTTCCAACTCTAGTTCTGCGTACTCAGACCAACCGCTGAACAAACTCTTCCAGACCATTTCTTTCATGGCTCTGTAAGAATTAAGAGAACCGCGTTTGAGTTTCTTCAGCAACTGTTGCGTTGTTTTTTCCAATTTCTCTGCTTCACAGACTTTATAAAGCAAGCCATAATCCAGAGCTTTCTCTGCAGTCAGAGCTTCCCCAGTCATAACCAGATGGGTCGCCCGAGTCACCCCGATAGCACGAGTCAGTAAGTAAAGACCACCAGCATCTGGCGCCAGACCAACACCGACAAAGGCCTGAATGAAACGGGATTTTTCAGTCGCAATACAGAAATCCGCTGCAACGACCATATTGGCAGCCGCACCAGCAACAGGACCATCAACGCTCATGATGACAGGCTTAGGAAGACGTTTCATAGCAAAAGAAATATCATTGACCAATTCAGCGATTTTCACCAAGGATTGGACATCATCATCACTGACTGCTCTCTGCATCTCAGCCAAGTCTCCACCCACTGAAAAAACCTTTCCATTCGCATTGATAACTAAAAATTTGACGGACTCATCCTTAGCAGCAAGTTCAATAGCCTCTAAAATTTCCTCACACATAGGAATATTAAAGCCATTTGAAACTTCAGGACGATTGAAAGTAATCGTTGCTACTTCATCTGCTACATGATAGAGAATTCCATTAAATGTCATTTCAGCTCCATTCCCGACCCGATCTCAAATCAGCCGTTTTGTTTTATTCTTAAATAATTTGATATTCAAATTATACACAACTTATATTTTATCATAAAATATAAAAGAAAGAAAATAAAAAATGGGTAAAAATAAAATAGCGTTCTGATTTAAACGATATTAGTAATAATCTGGGTAAAAATAGTATTAAAACAACGTTTGAATAATTTTCAGAATTTTGTTATAATTTTTAAAATAAGATAGGAGAGCCTATGAAAGTTGTAAAATTTGGTGGAAGTTCACTGGCTTCTGCGACTCAATTAGAAAAAGTTTTGAACATTGTCAAATCTGATCCTGAACGTCGATTTGTTGTAGTATCAGCGCCAGGAAAACGCCATGATGACGATATCAAAGTAACCGATGCCCTGATTAAATATTACCGAGAGTATATTGCAGGAAATGATGTCACACCTAACCAACAGTGGATTATCAATCGCTATGCAGATATGGTTGCAGAATTAGGTTTGAAACCAAAAGTTCTGGAGAAAATTTCCAAAAGCATCACAAGCCTTGCAACCTTGCCAATTGAAGATAACGCATTTCTTTATGATACTTTTCTTGCTGCAGGAGAAAACAACAACGCCAAATTAATTGCAGCTTATTTCAGTCAAAATGGCATTCCAGCTAGCTACGTTCATCCGAGAGAAGCAGGACTCGTCGTTTCCAGTGAGCCTGGCAATGCAAGAATTCTTCCTTCCAGCTATGATAAGATTGAAGAACTCAACAATTCTGATGAAGTTCTAGTTATTCCTGGTTTCTTTGGTGTAACTCAAGATGGCCAAATCTGTACTTTCTCTCGCGGGGGGTCTGATATTACAGGATCAATCATTGCTGCGGGTGTCAAAGCAGACATTTATGAAAACTTTACTGATGTTGATGGCATCTTTGCTGCCCATCCCGGCATTGTCCACAAACCACATTCCATTCCTGAGCTAACCTATCGGGAAATGCGTGAATTGGCCTACGCTGGCTTTACAGTTCTCCATGATGAAGCTCTGCTTCCAGCTTACCGCGGCAAAATCCCGCTGGTTATTAAAAATACCAACAATCCAGAACATCCAGGTACTCAAATTGTCCATAAACACAGTAAGGACCACCTCCCTGTCGTTGGAATTGCTGGAGATGCAGGATTTGTCAGCATTAACATGTCCAAGTACTTAATGAACAGAGAAATCGGCTTTGGTAGACGCGTCCTTCAAATTCTAGAAGATTTGAATATTGGTTGGGAGCACATGCCTACAGGAATCGACGACCTCTCTATTATCTTACGTGAGCGCGAATTAACTCCTATCAAAGAGGAAGAGATCCTTCGACAACTTGTCCAAAAAGCAGAGGTTGATCATGCAGAAATCGAACACGACCTTTCCATTATCATGATTGTTGGCGAGAAAATGAAGAGTCATATCGGGGTTACAGCCACTGCAACCAAAGCTCTTTCAGAAAACAACATCAACATTCAAATGATGTCCCAAGGTTCAAGCGAAGTATCCATCATGTTTGTTGTTGAAAAAAATCAAGAAAAAGCGGCCATTCGCGCACTTTACCGAGCTTTCTTTGAACCCCAAACTCTGGAGTAAGACCAGACCTAGAAACCATTTTTATCAAACAAACTCTAATCAAAAAAGCAGAAACTAGTCACTGACTAACTTCTGCTTTTTTTGATTCAACTATAAAGAATAAAAAGATAAAATTCAGAATACACTAAGCACTAATAGAAGTTTCATAGCTCATCAATAAGATTATAGAATACCTTGTCTCCAGTATATCCTATCACTAAAAATAAAAAGAGGTAAAAACCTCTTTGAAACTCCGCCAGTAGGACTCGAACCTACGACATCATGATTAACAGTCATGCGCTACTACCAACTGAGCTATGGCGGATAACTGCTAAGCGACTTCCATATCTCACAGGGGGCAACCCCCAACTACTTCCGGCGTTCTAGGGCTTAACTTCTGTGTTCGGCATGGGTACAGGTGTATCTCCTAGGCTATCGTCACTTAACTCTGAGTAATACCTACTCAAAATTGAATATCTATTCAAACCAAGAAAACCATTCGCTTTCGTATTCTCAGTTACTTTGGATAAGTCCTCGAGCGATTAGTATTAGTCCGCTCCATGTGTCACCACACTTCCACTTCTAACCTATCTACCTGATCATCTCTCAGGGCTCTTACTGATATAAAATCATGGGAAATCTCATCTTGAGGTGGGTTTCACACTTAGATGCTTTCAGCGTTTATCCCTTCCCTACATAGCTACCCAGCGATGCCTTTGGCAAGACAACTGGTACACCAGCGGTAAGTCCACTCTGGTCCTCTCGTACTAGGA
>JABZYU010000068.1:0-10135 GCA_015264985.1 Streptococcus sanguinis
GCTTTGAAGTGGTGAGGCGCATCCCGCAGGAAAGCAATGGTGATATTCATCTCTTTGTGGAGATGGAGAAAAACACCTAATTTTAGACTTTGTTGCAAAGCAACAGAAAAACTTGTTAACAGTCAAGAAAAAGTTGTTCAATATACTTATGACTGCTGAAGGCTAGTAGGGAATTTGTCAAAGATTACCAATAAACAAAAGGAGAAAACCATGACATTTGAAGAAATTTTACCGGGCCTTAAGGCTAAGAAAAAATATGTGCGTACAGGTTGGGGTGGTGCAGAGAACTACGTCCAGCTCTTCGATACGATTGAGCAGAATGGTGTAGCTCTCGAAGTGCCACCTTATTTCCTCATCAATGTTTCAGGCGAGGGGGAGGGCTTCTCCATGTGGAGTCCGACTCCTTGTGATGTCCTCGCGACAGATTGGGTGGAAGTGAATGACTAAGACGGTACTGGTGACGGGAGCTAGCTCTGGCATCGGACGAGCTCAGGCTCTGGCCTTTTTGGAAAATGGCTACCGAGTTTATGGGGTGGACAAGGATGAAAATCCTGGTTTTCTCAATGAACTTCGTTTTGTCAAGCTGGATTTGACGGGTGATTTGACACCGCTCTTCACTAGCTTACCGGAGGTAGATATTCTCTGTAATACAGCAGGTATTTTGGACGATTATCGTCCCCTGCACGAGACCAGCGACGAGGACTGGGAGCAGATTTTTGCGCTCAATCTGACCGCGACTATGAAAATCACTCGCTTTTACTTGCAGAAAATGCTAGAGAAAAAGTCTGGTATCATCATTAATATGTGCTCGATTGCTAGCTTTCTGGCTGGCGGCGGCGGTGCTGCCTATACAGCATCTAAGCATGCTCTAGCCGGCCTGACCAAGCAGATAGCCTTAGACTATGCGGATAAAAATATCCAAGTCTTTGGTCTAGCGCCGGGCGCTGTCAAGACAGCTATGACTGCCGCAGATTTTGAGCCGGGAGGACTAGCTGATTGGGTTGCTGAGGAAACGCCTATCAAGCGTTGGCTGGATCCTCAGGAAGTAGCTGATGTTAGTCTCTTTCTGGCTAGTGGCAAGGCTTCTGCTATGCAGGGCGAGATTATCAAAATTGACGGCGGCTGGAGTTTGAAGTAAGGAGAATAAAATGTTTAAATGGCAAAAACGCAAGAAGATTTATCTGTTTTGTCTAGCCCTGCTATTTCTTATCTGGTTAAACAATACAAGCCTCTTTTCTAATAAAGATGGGAAAGAATATAAAATCCTAGCCCATCGAGGACTCGCACAGACCTTTGATGAGTCTAAAGCGGACTGGGACAGCAATACGGCAGCCATGATTGACCCTCCTACACATCCCTATCTTGAGAACACCATTTCTTCAATGCAGGCGGCTTTTGACCTGGGAGCAGATGCAGTGGAGTTTGATGTGAAATTGTCCAAAGACCAGCAACTGGCAGTCTTTCATGATGCAACTCTGAAATTCAAGACTGGCATTAAGGGAGAAATTCAGGACTACACGATGGCTGAGCTCAAAAAGATGGATATCGGTTACGGTTATACGGCTGATGGCGGAAAAACCTATCCTTTTAGAGGAAAAGGAGTCGGCCAGATGCCCACAATAGATGAGGTTTTTGAGGCCTTTCCAGACAAGGAGTTTGTGATTGAGGTCAAAGACGGGAAATTAGAAACCTATAAAGTCTTGTGGGAAAAACTAAAAACGCTCTCGCCCGAAAGGTTAAACAGATTCAGTGTTTGTGGGGCAAGCGAGGAAGGCGTTCATTGGTTGCGCAGTCAGAGCAGCAGTCTCAAGCTCTTGTCCAAAAATCGCATGCTTAATGCTCTTATCCAATATGAATTATTGGGCTTTACGGGCTATATCCCTGAGGAAATGAAAAATGCAGAGCTGCGCATTCCTTTGAAATATGCCAAATTCTTATGGGGTTGGCCAAATAAATTTATGGAAAGAATGGAAGCGGTCAATACAAGGGTTGAGCTAACAGCTGGTGGCAGCGATTTATCAGAAGGTTTCGATCATATCCATAGTCTAAAAGATATCCCAGAGGGCTTTGACGGCTATATCTGGACGAATAAAATCAATGAACTGCATCTGAAAGAAGGTAAAGAATGAAGGCAAAGGATACTTTTTTCCAATCCTGGACCAAAAATATGGTACTTTACGGTTTGGATGCTGGCCTAGGGCAGTTCTTCATGAATGCGCCTGAGACATCCTGCCTTTACCAACTAGGAAATTTCATCTTTCCTGCTGGTCAGGTGGATTGTTATTTTTGGCAGGATTTTAGCAAAAAATATAGTTTAGCTGACAAGGTCATTATCTCCGAGGAGCGCAGTTGGCAAGAGTTTCTGGATAGTCAGAGTGAGCTGCAGCAGTTCACTCGCTATGCTTTTGTGGACAGGGCTGACTTTGACGCAGAGGTTTTGGAGAAATGGCAGCGCAGGTTACCTGCAAACTACCAACTTTGTCCGATTGTTGAGGAGAGTTATGAGCGTTTGGCTGAGGAAGTCTGGTCTCAGGATTTGCAGGGTGACTTTTCCGATTTTGACTATTTTCAAGCGTCGGGTGGCTTTGGTTTTTTACTCTATTCAGGAGAGGACATCATCGCTGGCGTTTCGACAGGATTGGTCTATCATGGAGCCCTTGAGATTGAAATTGCTACTAAGCCGGCCTACCAAAGACAAGGCTTGGCCAAAATCTTAGGTGCCCAAATGATTTTAGAAGCTCAAAAACGCTCACTCTTTCCTCTATGGGATGCGCACAATGAAGCTTCCAAGAAGGTTGCAGAAAGCTTGGGCTATCAGTGTCTAGGCGCTTATCCGGCCTATGAATGGAAAGGGACTTTTGACCAATGAAGAAAAACCAAACCTATGACTTACAAGACATCATGGAGGCTGTAAAATCGGAAGAGCTAGATGATGATTTCTGTTTGTATGCTAAGGAAAATGGAGAACTGAATTTTCAGGATAGCTACTTGCTTGCTGATTATCCTCAAGTGGTGGATAATAGGGATGTTTATCCTAGACAGGTAAAGGAGCAAGATCTGGAGCTGATTTATTACGGTGAAGATTTTGCGGATGTTCTCTTGTCAGTCATGGAGCAGAAAGCAGAAGTGACTGATCAAGAGTGTTTACAGGCTCTGATTTACTATTATGAGCATGATGACTTTATGGATTTTGATAAAGATACAGTTTTGTAGGAAGATTTTTTATAAACAATAATTATCATTTTAGAAAGACAGGAGAAGTGATGACCCCAAAAGAAATGTGGCAGGCATACAAGAAAATCAATCCAAAGATTGGCGACGATATTGACGCCTGGGCCTTCGGTGACTTGGCAGATGAGCTTGCTGACTTAGTGCTGCGTGGTGAAAAGACAGCGACGGCTTCGGTCTATGAGCTCTATAAGTTTGAAAATGAGCCTCTACCTCAAGTAGGAACTTTCGATATCATACTAGACAGCCGGAATAGAGCCGTCTGTATCATCGAAATCACCAAAGTCTCTGTGGTACCTTTTAATGAGGTTTCAGCCGAACACGCCTTTAAGGAAGGAGAAGGAGACAAATCCTTGGCCTACTGGCAACAAGTCCATGAGGAATTTTTTACGGAGTGTCTGGCGGAAGCCGGTTTGGAATTTTCCCAAGAAACGGGTGTCGTCTTAGAAGAATTTCGCAAGGCCTATCCGCTGGATCAAGCTTAAGTCTATTTTTGAATAGGCTTTTTGTTTGTCCTTGATAAATCGAAACAAAAATGTTACTATTAGGTATATAAAGGAATCGTAATTTGGAGGAGAAATGGATAAATTAATTTTAGGCTTACTCATGATAAAGCATTTTACAGTTTATGAAATTCGTCAGGTGATGCGGCAAAATTTCAGCTCTATGTGCAGCGATAGTCTGGGAAGTATCCAAGCAGCCTTAAAAAAACTGTCCCAGCAAGGAGCAGTGACTTATTCGGAGTACGTAGAAAAAGGAAAAATGAAGAAGGAATATGCCATTACCGCTTTAGGACGAATCTTGTTTTTGGAGTGGCTTAAAACGCCTATCGACATGAGCAAGAACAAGAATATGGACTTGGGGAAATTCCTCTTTATGGGTTATCTTCCTAAGAAAGAGCAGCTTCAGATGCTGGATTTGACCATTGAGGGACTGGAAGTTGAAGTCCAAGAGTTTGAAGCTGTCAAAGACGCGATTCGTTTTACGGAGGAACAAGAAAAGGTAAAAGCCTATCTAGAGCAGAACAGCCATCTGGCTACAGAGCTGATAGAGACCAGTCAGGCGGCTGATTTAGCTGAAAGTATTTCCCAGATTGGTTATTTTGAAATAAAGACGCTCGAATTTGGGCTGGATTCGGCCCGCTTTCAGTTGGAATGGTTTAGCAAGCTTCGCCAGCAGTTGGCTAAAAATGAGAAAGAGTGCTGAGATACTAAGTATTCAAAAAGCAGCGGCTACTTGACTTGTAGATACATTTGGCAATGGCTTTGAGAGTTTGAAAAACAAATTAGCCTTTCTTCCGCTACAGCCTTCAAAGACCGTTCCTGAAAAAAGATTGAAAATAGCTCTAAAAAAGCTTATAATATAAGCTATAAAATGACAGAAGGCTTCTAGGAGGATTGATTTTGAAGAAGGTTCATTTTTTTATCATTTACGGCTGTGTCTGCTTTGTACTGATTGGCGGAACCTTTCTCTATACTTACTTTAAACCTGGAGGAATCGCAGAAGCTCTTGAATCCCGCTTTAAGCTGTCTGCTGTAGTGGATGCATCCTTGAAAAAATTCGATCATGATAGTTTTTACATGGATCGGCTGTCTGAGTCGACCTATCTAGAAGGCTACAAAAAAAGAAAAGCCAAGACGGTTAAACAGCTGACTGTTTCAGATTCACCTTATTTAGCTAAGCTTTACGAAACCTATGATGATCAAGAACTGACCCATTATTTCAGCGAAGATCGGATGTACTTGGAAGAAAAAGACGGCTTTGAGACCATTGATGACACCGACTCTCGGAAACATATTGATGGTTATTCGGGCATGTCCTCCTTTAAGGCTTTGCTACAGGTCATGGTAGATAATGAGTCAGAACTGACTAAGAAAAAAGTGGACGGGGGCTATGAGTTTTCGGTGACAGCAGAAGGTGATTTGGCCTATGACCTTATCGATGCCTTCTACTATGCTTATAATGATGAACATTATGATACGACCATCGATATTGAGAAGTGTCAGGTTGCCTTTGTGGTTGACCCTAAGACTCGGACCATCCGCTCTATTGATATGACCATGGATTTGGATGAAGATACAGCCTTAGATGGAGAATTGATTTACTTCAAGCAGCGGGCTGTTTTCAAGGACTATGGCAAAGCAAAAGTCCATCTTCCAAAGAAAATCAAAGAAAAAGAAGCAAAATCAGCTGTTTAAAGGCTGATTTTTTTGTGCAAAAATTTTTTCGTTGCAGATTTTTAAGGGAATGGCTTGATTTTAAATTTTTAAAAATTACCTTTTAGTGATATAATAAAGGTGATATCCTACAGAAAAGAGATAATTGATGACAAATTACGCGATTATTTTGGCTGCGGGTAAAGGTACTCGCATGAAGTCAGATTTACCAAAGGTACTGCACAAGGTTGCAGGAATTTCCATGCTGGAACATGTGTTCCGCAGTGTCAATGCCATTAATCCAGAAAAGACCGTGACAGTTGTTGGGCACAAGGCAGAGCTAGTCGAGCAAGTCTTGGCAGGTCAGACAGACTTTGTCCGTCAGACTGAGCAGTTGGGAACGGGTCATGCCGTTATGATGGCAGAGCCTGTTTTGGAAAATCTGACAGGTCAGACGCTGGTCATTGCTGGCGATACTCCTCTGATTACAGGAGAAAGCCTGAAAAATCTGATTGACTTCCATATCAACCACAAGAATGTTGCGACTATCCTGACAGCAGAAGCAGATAATCCTTTCGGCTATGGCCGTATCGTTCGCAATCAGCACGACGAAGTTTTGAAAATTGTTGAGCAGAAGGATGCTTCTGATTTTGAACAGCAAATCAAGGAAATCAATACGGGGACTTATGTCTTTGACAATGCTCGTCTCTTTGAAGCCCTCAAAAATATCAATACTAATAATGCTCAAGGCGAATACTATATCACAGATGTGATTGGTATTTTCCGCGAAAATGGTGAAAAAGTCGGTGCTTATACGCTCAAAGACTTTGATGAAAGTCTGGGGGTTAATGACCGCGTGGCTCTAGCTACAGCTGAAAGTGTTATGCGCTGTCGTATTAACCAGCAGCATATGGTCAATGGTGTCAGCTTTGTCAATCCTCATGCGACCTATATTGATGTGGATGTAGAAATTGCGCCAGAGGTTCAAGTTGAAGCAAATGTGACCCTGAAAGGTCAGACCAAGATTGGGACAGAGACTATCCTGACCAATGGTACTTATATTGTGGACTCTGTCATTGGAGAACGGACTGTCATTACCAACTCCATGATTGAGGAGTCAAGTGTTGCGGATGGAGTGACGGTCGGACCTTACGCTCATATTCGTCCAGGTTCTAGTCTGGCCAAGGATGTCCATGTCGGCAACTTTGTAGAAGTTAAAGGATCGTCAATTGGCGAAAATACCAAGGCTGGTCATTTGACCTATATTGGAAATTCTGAAGTCGGTGCTAATGTCAACTTTGGTGCGGGTACGATTACAGTTAATTATGATGGTCAGAAGAAGTACAAGACTATCATTGGTGACAATGTCTTTGTCGGTTCCAACTCGACCATTATTGCCCCAGTTGAGCTGGGTGACAATTCATTGGTCGGTGCGGGTTCTACTATTACGAAGGATGTACCAGCAGATGCCATCGCTCTGGGGCGTGGCCGTCAGATTAACAAGGAAGATTATGCTAAGCGACTTCCTCATCACCCTCAGAATAAGTAGGTTCAGTCATGGAATTTGAAGAAAAAACCGTCCAACGGACGAAAATTTATCAGGGACCGATTTTTAAAGTGGTTCAGGATCAGGTGGAGCTGCCAGGAGGCAAAGGTCAAGCCCAACGGGATTTGATTTTTCATAATGGGGCGGTGGCTGTAATTGCTATCACCCCGGAAAATAAGATGATTTTAGTCAAGCAGTACCGCAAGGCAATTGAAGCGACTTCTTACGAGATTCCAGCTGGTAAGCTTGAGTTAGGAGAGAATGCAGATCCCCAAGCGGCTGCCCTCCGAGAATTAGAAGAAGAGACCGGCTACACTGGACAGCTGGAGTTGGTCTATGATTTCTACTCTGCTATCGGTTTTTGCAATGAGAAAATCAAGCTCTACAGCGCCAGCCATTTGACAAAGGTCGAAAACCCTCGTCCCCAAGACGAGGATGAAACATTGGAACTTTTTGAAGTCAGTCTGGAGGAGGCACATCAGTTGCTGCAAAACGGTGACATCTGTGACGCCAAGACCATCATGGCCCTTCAGTACTGGCAACAAAAAAATCTGAATAAATAGGAACGTAGATCAATGGGAAAAGCTTTATTAACAGATGAAATCATTGAGCGGGCTAACCGCGGTGAGGATATTTCGGGGCCGCCTCTCATGGATGACGAGGAAACCAAGATTCTTTCAACTGGCAGAAGCTCCTTTAACTCGCAGCAGTCTAGCCGACAGGATACTCAGTTTGGCTATCAAAGCCCTCAAAACCGCTTTGGTTATGAAGAAGCTCGGTCTCAGCAGAATCAGAGTCGTTTTGGCTATCAGACTGCTCAAAACCAAGAGGAGTTTACGGATGAGACTCTGCACATTGAGGTAGATCCGACCGTGACTAAGAGCCGTCGGATTGAAAATCAGAAGCGGAGCCTCTTTCAAGCCAAACTCAATAAGATTCTCCTTTGGGTAGTTATCCTGCTGATTGGTTTGATTGCTGCTATTATTTGGTGGCCTTAAAAACCTGCTCTATTGCACTTAAAAGGAAGCCTAGCCTGTCTAAGCTTCTTTTTCATCAGATGATTTGAGGTATTATATGAAAATTGGAATTATCGCAGCCATGCCTGAGGAGTTGAAGATTCTGCTGGAGCATTTAGAAAATCCGCAGAAGCACTTGCGTTTGGGCCATGTCTATCATACGGGCTTCATCGGCTACCATGAAGTGGTGTTGGTCGAAAGCGGGATTGGCAAGGTTATGTCCGCTATGAGTGTGGCTGTTTTGGTCAATGATTTCAAGGTTACAGCCGTGATTAATACAGGCTCAGCTGGAGCAGTGGCAGAAGGTCTGGCTATCGGCGATGTGGTGGTCGCAGATCGTCTGGTCTACCATGATGTGGACGTGACGGCCTTTGGCTATGACTACGGTCAGATGGCACGGCAACCGCTTTATTTTGAAGCGAGTCGCTATCTGGTATCTGAAATGAAGAAAATTTTAGACAAGACTCATCAGAAGGCTAGAGTAGGTTTGATTGCGACAGGTGACAGCTTTGTTGCTGGTCAAGACAAGATTGACCGTATCAAGGAGCATTTCCCAGATGTCTTGGCTGTTGAGATGGAAGGGGCAGCTATTGCTCAAGCCACATATTCGATTGGCCTGCCTTTTATGGTTATTCGCGCCATGAGCGACACAGCTAGTCATGATGCCAATGTTACTTTTGATGAATTTATTCTTGAAGCAGGTAAACGATCGGCAGAGACCCTGATTCAATTTCTGAAAGAGTTGGTTTAAAGGGGGAGATAGTATGTATAAAGAGTCTTATTTTGATGGTGGTCTCTTTTCCTACATCGGTCATGTGGTTTTAGCTACCTTGATTACAGTTTTTACGCTGGGAATTTGTGCGCCTTGGGGCATGTGCATTCTATATAATTGGAAGATAAAACATACAGTTATTGACGGGCACCGTCTTTACTTTGATGGTACTGCCATGCAGCTTTTTGGGAATTGGATCAAGTGGTGGCTCCTGACCATTGTTACCTTTGGTATTTATGGCTTTTGGCTGAAAATCAAACTGACCCAGTGGATTACCAAGCATACGCATCATGTGAATTGAGAACAAGCAGGCGAGACTTAAGTGGATCGCTTTTCCTTTTCTTCTATCTTGCCAAAAAATCCCTTTTGATGGTATAATCAAGGAACTGCAATCAATGATAGAGGAGAAAAAATGAGTATCTTAGAAGTAAAAAATCTCAGCCACGGTTTTGGAGACCGGGCTATTTTTGAGGATGTATCCTTCCGCTTGCTTAAGGGTGAGCATATCGGCTTGGTCGGTGCCAATGGTGAGGGAAAGTCAACCTTTATGAGCATTGTGACGGGTAAAATGCTGCCGGACGAAGGTAAGGTTGAGTGGTCCAAATATGTGACGGCTGGCTATCTGGATCAGCATGCTGTTTTGGAGCAAGGCCAGTCTGTCCGCGATGTTTTGCGCACGGCCTTTGACGAGCTTTTCAAGACCGAGGCCCGTATCAATGAAATCTATATGAGCATGGCTGAGGAAGGAGCGGACGTTGATGCTCTGATGGAAGAAGTGGGCGAGCTGCAGGACCGCTTGGAGAGCCGAGATTTCTATACACTAGATGCCAAGATTGATGAGGTTGCACGGGCACTAGGTGTCATGGACTACGGTATGGAGAGTGATGTGACGGAGCTATCTGGTGGGCAGCGGACTAAGGTTCTCTTAGCTAAGCTGCTTCTGGAAAAACCGGATATCCTGCTCTTGGACGAGCCAACCAACTATCTGGATGCGGAGCATATTGACTGGCTCAAGCGCTATCTCCAAAACTATGAAAATGCCTTTGTTCTGATCTCGCATGATATTCCTTTCCTGAATGACGTCATCAATATCGTCTACCATGTGGAAAATCAGCACTTGACTCGTTATTCTGGCGACTACTATCAGTTCCAGGAAGTCTATGAGATGAAAAAATCTCAGCTAGAAGCAGCCTACGAGCGCCAGCAGAAAGAAATTGCGGACCTTAAGGACTTTGTAGCTCGTAATAAAGCCCGCGTGGCAACCCGTAATATGGCGATGTCTCGCCAGAAAAAACTGGACAAGATGGACATTATTGAGCTGCAGAGTGAGAAGCCAAAACCTACCTTTGACTTCAAGCCTGCCCGCACACCTGGCCGCTTTATCTTCCAAGCCAAGGATTTGCAGATTGGATATGAT
>JABZYU010000069.1:0-10047 GCA_015264985.1 Streptococcus sanguinis
GTCAAGAAGCAGCCAAGCGTTTAGCTGATTATGGCCGTAATGAACTGGATGAAGGGGAGAAAAAATCTCTCTTAATGAAGTTTTTGGAGCAGTTCAAGGATTTGATGATTATCATCTTGTTGGTAGCAGCTGTTTTGTCTGTTGTCACATCAGGTGGTGAAGATATTGCAGATGCTTTAATCATCTTAGCAGTAGTAATCATTAATGCCATCTTCGGTGTCTATCAGGAAGGCAAGGCTGAAGAAGCAATTGCAGCTCTCAAGTCTATGTCTAGCCCGGCTGCGCGTGTCCTGCGTGATGGCCATGTCACAGAAGTAGATTCTAAGGAGTTGGTACCTGGCGATATCGTTAGACTGGAAGCCGGCGACGTTGTCCCAGCGGATATGCGACTTTTGGAAGCTAATTCACTGAAAATCGAAGAAGCGGCTCTGACAGGTGAGTCTGTGCCGGTTGAGAAAGACTTGACTGTTGAGGTAGCTGCAGATGCTGGTATTGGCGACCGTGTGAACATGGCCTTCCAAAACTCAAATGTGACCTATGGTCGTGGGGTTGGATTGGTTGTCAATACAGGGATGTATACTGAAGTCGGCCATATCGCAGGTATGTTGCAGGATGCGGATGAAACGGACACACCGCTCAAGCAAAATCTTAATAGTCTGTCTAAGGTTCTGACCTATGCTATCTTGGTGATCGCTGCGGTGACTTTTGTAGTCGGTGTCTTCATTCAAGGTAAAAATCCACTGGATGAGCTGATGACCTCTGTAGCCTTGGCAGTTGCGGCTATCCCTGAAGGTCTGCCAGCTATCGTTACCATTGTGCTGGCTTTGGGAACTCAGGTTCTGGCTAAGCGGAATTCGATTGTCCGTAAGCTTCCGGCTGTTGAGACTTTAGGATCAACTGAGATTATCGCTTCAGATAAGACTGGTACCTTGACCATGAATAAGATGACGGTCGAAAAAGTCTTTTACGACGGAGTCCTGAATGAAGCTGGCCAAGATATTGAACTTGGCTTGGAGCTGCCGCTCTTACGTTCAGTTGTCTTAGCCAATGATACCAAGATTGATCAAGAAGGGAAGCTGATTGGTGATCCAACAGAAACAGCCTTTATCCAGTATGCTTTGGACAAGGGCTATGATGTGAAGGCCTTTTTAGAGAAATATCCTCGTGTAGCTGAGCTGCCCTTT
Organism: Streptococcus sanguinis; assembly: GCA_015264985.1. Classification (GTDB taxonomy): domain Bacteria; phylum Bacillota; class Bacilli; order Lactobacillales; family Streptococcaceae; genus Streptococcus; species Streptococcus sanguinis_S. The sequence continues at coordinate 1,185 of JABZYU010000069.1, forward strand.
GATTCAGACCGTAAGCTCATGTCTACTGTCCATCCATTGCCAGATGGGAAATTCCTTGTGGCAGTAAAGGGAGCACCAGATCAACTCTTGAAACGCTGTGTTGCCCGTGATAAGGCTGGAGATGTTGCAGCGATTGATGATGCTACTTCACAGCTGATTAAGTCTAACAACTCAGAGATGGCTCACCAAGCTCTGCGCGTGCTGGCTGGTGCTTACAAGATTATTGATGCAGTTCCGACTGACCTGACATCTGAAAATCTAGAAAATGATTTAATCTTTACTGGTTTAATCGGTATGATTGACCCAGAACGTGCAGAAGCAGCAGAAGCTGTTCGCGTCGCTAAAGAAGCTGGTATTCGTCCGATTATGATTACTGGTGACCATCAGGATACAGCTGAAGCTATCGCTAAGCGTTTGGGTATCATCGAAGAAGGAGATACTGAAGACCATGTCCTGACTGGTGCAGAGCTCAATGAGCTTTCTGATGCAGAATTCGAAAAGGTTGTTGGCCAATACTCTGTCTATGCACGGGTTTCTCCTGAGCATAAGGTACGGATTGTCAAAGCTTGGCAAAACCAAGGTAAGGTCGTAGCCATGACAGGTGATGGTGTCAATGACGCACCAGCTCTGAAGACAGCTGATATCGGTATCGGTATGGGAATTACCGGTACAGAAGTATCTAAGGGTGCCTCTGACATGATTCTGGCAGATGATAACTTTGCGACCATCATTGTAGCCGTGGAAGAAGGACGTAAGGTCTTCTCTAATATTCAAAAGACTATCCAGTATCTCCTTTCAGCTAATACAGCTGAGGTACTGACTATTTTCTTGGCAACCCTCTTTGGCTGGGATGTGCTGCAGCCAGTTCATCTGCTTTGGATTAACCTAGTAACGGATACCTTCCCAGCTATTGCTCTGGGGGTTGAGCCTGCTGAGCCAGGTGTCATGAGTCATAAGCCTCGTGGCCGTAAGTCTAGCTTCTTTTCAGGTGGAGTGATGAGCTCTATCATCTATCAGGGTGTCCTGCAAGGGGCTTTGGTTCTGGCGGTTTATGGTTATGCTATCTCTAATCCCGTCCATGTCGGTGATATCAAGGCTATCCATGCGGACGCTCTGACAATGGCCTTTGCAACCCTTGGCCTCATCCAGCTCTTCCATGCTTATAATGTAAAATCTGTTTACCAGTCTATCTTTACAGTTGGTCCATTCAAGTCTAAGACCTTTAACTGGTCTATTCTGGTTTCTTTCATCCTATTGATTTCGACTATTGTAATTGATCCACTGGAAAAGATTTTCCATGTGACCAAGCTGGACTTGTCACAATGGACAGTTGTTCTGATTGGTAGCTTTGCCATGATTGTCATTGTTGAAATTGTTAAGTTCATCCAACGTAAATTAGGTATGGATAAGAATGCTATTTAACAGCAAAAAGTCATCTGCGGATGGCTTTTTTGCGTACAAGGCGGTATAATCAAATTCAAAGAAAGCAACTCGAAAGGACGGTGAAAGTATGTATCAAAGCTTACGAAAGAAGTTGGAAGAAGCTTCTCCTTTATATTATGAGGAAGAAATCTTATGGTTACTGGATCATATTGGTCATCCAGAAGCGACAATCCGTGATGAGTTAGTCTTTTCGTCCTTAGCGAGGGGACTTCAGGCTGGCCTGTTTTCAGCTGAACAGTTTCGTTTCTTGGCTCAAGAAGCAGTCAAAAGACAAGGAATTTTTTACGAGAGTGATAAAAATGGGCAAGCTACCTTAACACGTTCCTTCACGGCTTTACTTTATGCCAACCTCTTAAACTGTGATGGCAATCCAAACTCTTCGTATTATCAAGCTTTATCAGTGCAAGAAAGAAAATATTTACTAGATAAGGGGCTAACCTACTTGTCAGTCGAAAGAGACACAAGAGGTTACTCTAGAAAATACGGTTGGGTTCATGCCTTCGCTCATGGAGCAGACTTATTGACAGAAGTGGCTTGTCATCCGGACTTTCCCTCCAGTAGGATGCCAGAGGTTTTAGAGGTCATTCATCAAGTTTTTAAAAGAGTTTCAGTCCGTTTCAGAAATGATGAGGACTGGCGCTTAGCCCAGGTGCTCTATCAAGCTGTCTTAAAGAAAAAACTGTCGCAGCATGAACTTAGACTGTGGCTTCAATCACAGAGTTTTCCATTGGAAAGTAACCAAGACTTCATTGCTTTTTCCAATTTTCGTTCCTGTTTATTAGAAGTCTATGTGCAGTTGGACAGTAAAAAACAGCTCTCAGATGAGCTGAGAGCTGCAATTCAACATTTCCATTACTGAACTTCAATCACTGTTAAAGCATCTCGCAGTTCAGCTGCCAGGTGTTTTTTCTTATAGTCTCGAAATTCGACTAAATCTTTAACAGCATTATAACGCTTGTGCAGGCGGTACATCTGGGGGATCTTATACTGAGGAAAGTCATTAAAAAAGTTCCGAGTCAGTTCCCATTCGCGGATGTAGCCCAGAGGACGCATATGGTAGCGGACACCTTCGATGATACGGCTTTGGTGGCGGTGATGGAGATGGCCGAAAACCACCTCTTTCACCCTGTATTTGACAAAGAGTCGATGAAAAGCTTGGCTTCCTAGGAAGGCGTTGAAGCGCTGGAAATAGGGATGGTCGTATAGAAAGTCTTGATGGGGGACAAAATGCAGAGCAACAATAATTGGGCCATCTAAAGTCATCAGCAGTTTTTCTAACTCTTGCAGCGTCTGAGCTGTAATGCTAGGGTCGTCGAGTTGACGCTCCAATCTGCGGTCAAACCAGAAATTGGTCTTGGTTCTCAGATGCTCTTCCTTGCTTTTTTCTGGAACAAAGCTGTAGTCATACCAGCCAGAAAAGCTGACGAGCTTGGTCCGGCCGAACTGTTGAACCTGAAAATCATAGTTTGAAATTTCTTGCTCAGGAAGTCCTAGCATATCGTGATTTCCTAGATTAAAAGAGAGGGGAATCTCTTCCTTCAATGTTTCTAGAAAGGGCAAACTGATTTTGGCCAGATCGTTGGACAAATCTCCTGCAATGTGTAGGTGGTCAATCCCTTCCTCTTTTAAAAGATGGCGAAGAGTTTGCTGCTCAAAATCTCCAAACTGGTTGGAATCCAGATGGAGGTCGCTCATAAATCCGATTCTTGTCATGGTTTTAGTCTAGCATATTTTTCAAAACTTGGAAATGCTTAAGCACCTATGGAGAGTCTCCCTTTTATCTGAATACCTAATAAATTATGGCAATTATCTGTTTCGTTTATTCATGGATGAAGTCTAGGAAGTCTTGAAATAATTCTTCCAACCCCATGTCATTATATTACTTTTCTAACAATTAGGTGACAAGGAGTCGCTTGTCTTGCCTAGCTAGGGAAAATCCGATAAAATGTAAGCTGCTGAATGTGAGATTAGGCAAACTGTTTAATTTATGTTATAATTAAACGATATGTGAAAAGAGGTATTTATGGACATTTCAGAAATTCGTCAAAAGATTGACGCAAATCGTGAAAAATTAGCTTCTTTCAGGGGGTCTCTTTGACTTAGAAGGTCTGGAAGAAGAAATTGCCATCTTAGAAAATAAGATGACAGAACCCGACTTTTGGGATGACAACATTGCAGCCCAGAAGACTTCTCAAGAGCTAAATGAACTCAAGCAAACCTATGAAAATTTTCATCAAATGACTGAGCTTTTTGATGAATCGGAAATCTTGCTTGATTTTCTAGCTGAAGATGAGTCGGTTCAGGGTGAGTTAGAAGAAAAGCTGGCGGAACTCGAGAAAATGATGACCAGCTACGAAATGACCCTGCTCCTATCTGAACCTTACGATAATAATAATGCCATCCTTGAAATTCACCCGGGCTCTGGTGGTACAGAGGCCCAGGATTGGGGAGATATGCTGCTGCGTATGTATACACGCTTTGGCAATGCCAAGGGCTTCAAAGTTGAGGTCTTGGACTATCAAGCTGGAGATGAAGCAGGCATTAAGTCGGTGACACTTTCATTTGAAGGACCGCACGCTTATGGTCTGCTCAAGTCAGAAATGGGAGTCCACCGTTTGGTCCGGATTTCGCCATTTGACTCAGCCAAACGTCGTCATACTTCTTTTACCTCAGTAGAGGTCATGCCAGAGCTGGATGACACCATTGAGGTGGAAATTCGCGATGACGATATTAAGATGGACACTTTCCGCTCGGGAGGAGCCGGCGGGCAGAACGTCAATAAAGTTTCGACTGGTGTGCGGCTGACGCATATTCCTACAGGAATCGTGGTGCAGTCTACCGTTGACCGGACCCAGTATGGAAACCGCGATCGGGCGATGAAGATGCTACAGGCCAAGCTTTATCAGCTAGAGCAAGAGAAACAAGCAGCTGAAGTCGATTCACTCAAGGGAGATAAGAAGGAGATTTCCTGGGGCAGCCAAATCCGCTCCTATGTCTTTACGCCTTATACTATGGTCAAAGACCATCGGACCAGTTACGAAGTAGCACAGGTGGACAAGGTGATGGATGGAGATTTGGATGGTTTCATCGACGCTTATTTGAAATGGCGTTTGAACTAGGAAATGCAAGAGATTAGAATTAGATTGAAAGGAAATTTCAATAGATGTCAATAATTGAAATGAAAGATGTTGTCAAGAAGTATGGCAACGGGACCACTGCCCTGCGTAGTGTGTCTATTAACGTAGAACCTGGGGAGTTTGCCTATATTGTAGGCCCTTCAGGAGCGGGAAAGTCAACCTTTATTCGTTTGCTTTACCGGGAGATAAAGTTGGATAAGGGAAGTCTAAAAGTAGCTGATTTTGACTTAGCTAAGATTAAGAAGCGTGATGTTCCAATGCTGCGTCGTCAGGTCGGAGTAGTCTTCCAGGACTATAAACTTCTTCCTAAAAAGACGGTGTATGAGAATATTGCCTACGCTATGGAAGTTATCGGTGAGCGCCGTCGCAATATTAAAAAGCGGGTTATGGAAGTGCTGGATTTGGTTGGTCTTAAGCATAAAGTTCGCTCATTCCCTAATGAGCTTTCTGGTGGTGAGCAGCAGCGGATTGCCATTGCGCGTGCTATTGCTAACAACCCTAAAGTCCTGATTGCGGATGAGCCGACAGGAAACTTGGACCCAGATAATTCATGGGAGATTATGAACCTGCTGGAGCGGATTAACCTTCAGGGAACAACTGTCCTGATGGCCACCCACAACAGCCAGATTGTAAATACTCTGCGTCACCGCGTTATTGCTATTGAAAATGGCCGTGTGGTACGTGATGAAGCGGAAGGAGAATACGGATACGATGATTAGAAGATTTTTTCGTCATTTGATTGAGTCGCTTAAGAGTCTTACGCGGAATGGTTGGATGACTGTAGCGGCTGTCAGCTCGGTTATGATTACCTTGAGCTTAGTGGCTGTTTTTGCTTCAGTAATTTTAAATACAGCCAAGTTGGCAAATGATATTTCCAATAATGTCCGCGTCATGGTATACATGCGTAAGGATGTTTTCGATAATAGCGAAACGATTGTAAAAGAAGGTCAAACAGTTCAGAATGAAGACTATCACAAGGTCTATGATGCTCTGACTTCTATGAAAAATGTAGAGAAGGTTACTTTTTCTAGCAAGCAAGAGCAGTATAATAAGCTAACAGAGACCATGGGTAGTGAGTGGGATGTTTTTGATGAAGAAAATAATCCTCTTTACGATGCTTATATTGTTGAGACCAAGGCACCTAAGTATGTAGAATCTGTTACAAAAGATGCTCGTAAGATTGATGGTGTATCAGAGGTTCAAAATGGTGGTACCAATACCAAAAATCTCTTTGCGTTTTCTAATTTCATCCAAACATGGGGATTGATTGGGACAGCGCTTCTGATTTTCATTGCTATCCTTCTCATTTCCAATACTATTCGGATTACCATTATTTCCCGAAGTCGTGAGATTCAAATCATGCGCTTGGTTGGTGCCAAGAATAGCTATATCCGCGGACCATTTCTGTTTGAAGGAGCATGGATTGGCTTGCTAGGAGCGACAGTTCCGTCACTTGTAGTGTATTTGACATATGGTATAGCCTACCAGACTATGAATAAGAGCTTGGTAGGTCAAGGACTTTCTATGATTGATCCCAAACTCTTTAGTCCGATTATGATAGCAGCACTCTTTGTGTTGGGAATTCTTATCGGATCATTGGGGTCTATCATCTCTATGAGACGCTTCTTGAAGATTTAACAAATCATAAAAAAACAGAGTTTGAAATTCTTCAAACTCTGTTTTTGTTATAGTTAATTGCTTAAATGGCTACTGAGCTAAAAATGGATTAAAGATTTTTTCATGTGAAATAGTGGTATCATGACCATGACCAGGATAAACAGCATAGTCTTTAGGCAATACCAGAAGTTTCTCGCGAATGGATGTCAGCAATTGCTCCATGTTTCCTGTAGGAAGATCCGTTCGTCCGATGCTTTCCCGAAAGAGGGCATCGCCCGTCAAAACAAGGCGGTCATCTGGAAAGACTGGAGAGACACCTCCGATGGAGTGGCCAGGTGTTGCAAGCACATAGAAGTGAAAGCCTCCAAGATCATAGTCTGTATCGTAGGAGAAAAACTCCTCTGCTGGTCGACAGATGATATTATCCATATCGGCATGGCGATCCAAACCGGATAGATTATCTGTCGGTGTGTAGAGCCAGCTGCTTTCACTCTCAGCCACATAGACAGGTGGGGCAGCATAGTGCTCTCGGACCTTTTCTAAACTCATAATATGGTCATAATGGGTGTGGGTCAAGAGAATAGCAATAACAGGTTTGGCGAGTTCCTCTAGCTTGCGCTCAATCTTTTTCCAGTCACTGCCAGGATCGACGACTAGGAGGCCCTGGTTATTTTCTAAGATATAGGTGTTTTCAAAAGCAACAAGGTTGATAATTTTATGAATCTTCATTTGATTTCCTCGGAAAATGTATTCTGCTATTGAGTGTAACAGAAAAGAAAATTTTTTGCACAGAATTGCTTCATAGACTATGGCTGAAAATTTTCAGATGTCTCAGAATGGCTTTTATGATATAATCATAGCAGTATGACACAAAATGATTATAAGTATGCCGTTGTGGACTTGGAGGCTACAGGAACGGGCAGCAGTGCAAAGATTATCCAGATTGGCATTGCTCTGATTGAGAATGGAATCATCACCAAGACTTATGAAACAGATGTCAATCCTCATGAGGAACTGGATGAGCATATCAAAGAGCTGACGGGATTGAATGATGAGCGGCTTGGCCGAGCCCCGGAGTTTTCTCAGGTAGCAGCTGAGGTATATGAGCTGATTCAGGATGCGATTTTTGTCGCTCATAATGTCAAGTTTGATGCCAATCTACTAGCGGAGGCCCTTTTCTGGGAAGGGTTTGACTTGCTGACACCGCGTGTGGACACGGTAGAGTTGGCTCAGGTCTTCTACCCGACTTTTGATAAATACTCCTTGGGCAATCTTTGCAATTTGCTGGATATTTCTTTGGAAAACGCCCATACTGCGCTGGCAGATGCTCAAGCAACGGCTCAGCTATTTTTAAAAATACAAGACAAAATCAAGAGCCTACCCAAGGCCTTGGTTGAGAAAATGCTAACTTTGGCTGACAGCATTATCTATGAGTCGCGCTTGGCTATCGAGGAAGTTTATCAGACGATGCCGGATCAGCAAGATAAGGAACTGCAATCCTGCCATGGTATTTTCCTGCGACGTCCCCAAAAGCTGACTTCGGAAAAGAAGCTGTCGCAGGATTTCCTGACCAATCTATACCTGCTGGGCTTAGAAGAGCGGTCTGAACAGCTCAAATTTGCTCGTTTTATGGAGGAAGCTTTGGACCAGCAGGAGCCTAGTTTTTTAGAGGCGCAGACAGGCTTGGGCAAGACTTTTGGCTATTTGCTACCTATTCTGTCTAGAGGCCAGGAAAAAGTACTAGTGACGGTTCCGACTAAGATCCTGCAGGACCAGCTGCTGCAGAAGGAAGGGCGATTGTTGGAGGAAGTATTTGGTATTTCCTTTCACAGTCTCAAGAGCCCGGAGAATTATCTCAAGCTGGACCATTTCTATCAGACACTGGATAGGGAGTATGACAACCGTCTGATTAATCGCTGCAAGCTGCAACTCTTGGTTTGGCTGACAGAAACTAAAACAGGTGATTTGAATGAAATCGGGCAAGCTCATCGCTTCTCAAGCTACTTCAATGAAATCCGTCATGATGGCAAGCTAAGCAAACATTCTCTTTTTTATGAGGAAGATTTTTGGCGGTTGGGACAGGTCAAGTCAGCTACTAGTCGAGTCGTGGTTACCAATCATGCATACCTGCTGACGCGTTTAGAGGATGACCAGTCTTTGCTGGACAATCGTATTCTGGTAGTTGATGAAGCTCAGAAGATGTTTTTCGCCTTGGAAAGCTTCTCTCAGTCCAGTATAAATCTAACTAAAACGCTGCAGCAGATAAATCATCTCCTTCAAGAAGAAGGGGAGCTTCTGCAGCAGAGAATCTTGCAAAGCATTCAGTTTGAGCTGGCTGATGCCGCAGAGAAGCATCGCAAGAAAGCATCAGAGCTAAGTCAGGAAAAGATTGCCCGACTGCTTCAGGATGTGTCCGAGTTAAAGACTAGTGCACTGCCTGAGCTACAGCACTTGTTCAGTGGCAAATACCAGTATTATTGGTTGGTTGATGAAGTTTTGGCAGATCATCGCTTGATGACTCTGCATGCTGGCCGTTCAGAATTGCTGCATTTCACAGACTTTTTGCCTGAAAGTGCCAAGGTTATCTTGGTTTCGTCTACTCTGGAAATCAGCTCTAAGGTCAATTTGGCGCAGTTGCTAGGCTTTGAAAGTTATCACTTTTACAA
>JABZYU010000006.1:0-37378 GCA_015264985.1 Streptococcus sanguinis
ATGTAAGGTGACTTACAAGATAAAAAGATAGGAGATAGTTATGAAAATCTATTCTTTTCAAATTGCTTTAAATAGCAATTCACTTGTTCAAACCTTTTGGGATTTAAGAGGTATTCCAAATCCATGGGATTGGATTTTTGGAAGATAAGAATTTTAAAGTTTAGGGGAGAAATTTATGTCACTTGAAATAATAGGATTAATTGTTCATCCTTTTATTAATGTAGCTGCATTTTTAGTGATTTTATCAAAAATCACTAAAATTAAGCATACTTACTTTTTTGTAGGTGTTTGCTTTGGTCTTGAGATTATAATTCCGTTTATAATTGCTTTTTTAGGGCATGTGTTTTCATTTGAAATTTCATTTCCATCATATGCACTGTCATTTTTTCTCCCTCTATTTATAGTTTGGTATTTTTGTAGAGTTGAAAAAATTAAAAAATATCAATCTTTCTTACTTTCCTTCTTTTTATGTCTGTCAATTGATAGTTCTACTACTTTCTTTTCAGTTATTATTTCATCTGTTTTAGGAGATGATTTTGTAGCTCAGTACATGGGCTTGTTTCTGACATGTATCAACTTAATATCCTTGTTCTTTATGGTAAAGGTTATTGATATTTTTGATTTCAGAATAGATTATCTTAAAAGAAGTTTCTTTAAATCTCAGATCCTGATGATTAGTAGTTTATATGCAATGAATTGGCTGATTTTAAATCTCTCTCACTGGATTAGTAATATAAAGCATTTCAACAGTTTTAGCAGTATGATTGCTACTATTTGTTTCTTGGCCTTTCTTTCTACCTTGGTGACATTCAAGGACAGCCGTGAGAAATACGAAAAAGAAGAGCGTTTGCATCAAAAAGAGTCTGAACAGCTTCGACTTCAGGAATATACTGATGAAATTGTGAGATTATACTATGAAATCAAAGGATTTCGTCATGATTATGCTAGCATGCTGACAAGTATGCAAGTGGCTATTCAAACTGGAGATATCAAGGAAATTGAGCACATTTATCAAGAGGTCTTGGCTGATGCAAATTTGAACCTACGTTCAGATAAATATACAGTTTTTGATTTGAATAATGTAGGAGATTCAGCTTTAAGAAGTGTCATGACTGAGACAATCTTTCAAGCGCGTGAACATCAGATTCAGCTGACTTTTGAAGTTAAGGATAAAGTGGAACGCCTTCCAATCAAGTTGTTAGATTTGGTGAGAATTGCTAGTATTTTATTAAATAATGCTATTGAGAGTGCCATTGACAGCTTAGAAAAAATTGTCCATGTTTCTCTGGTTCAACTGGATGATAGAACCATTTTTGTTGTTCAAAATTCTCGTAAAGAAGGAAAATTGGATTTGGAAGAACTCTATCAGCCCGAGTTTTCAACTAAAGGAGAAAATAGAGGCTATGGATTGAATAACATCAAGGAAATTTTAGATAGGTATGAATTTATCACCCTTGATACACAAATTGAGCCAAGCAATTTTACACAGATTTTAACAATTAGGAGATAGAATTTATGAAAGTGTTAGTTTTAGAGGATACCGTATCTCATCAAGTCAGGATGGAAACGACATTAGCAGAAATTGCTGAGGAACTTGGAATTGACATCCAGGTTCAGGTTACAGGAAAAATCAAAGAATTCAAAAAATATATTGAAAATGGAGACGTTAACCAGCTTTATTTTTTGGATATTGACATTAAAGGAGAGGAAACAAAAGGGCTGGAAGTAGCTCAATTTATTCGTCATCATAATCCTTATGCCATTATAGTTTTTGTAACCTCAAAATCTGAATTTGCTACTATGACTTTTAAATATAAAGTATCAGCACTTGATTTTATTGATAAAGATATCAACAATGATGCTTTTAAAAATAGAATCAAAGACAGTATTCTTTACACTAAGAGTACACTAATTGAAAATACCAATATGGTAGATTATTTTGAATATAGTTATCGTGGCAATGATGTTCGAATGCCTTATAACGATATTTTGTATATCGAAACAACAGGGAGTTCTCATAAACTTCGGATTGTCGGTAAAAATTTTCTTAAGGAATTTTATGGAACGATAACAGATATTCAAGAAAAAGATCAGCAATCTAAACGATTTTTTTCACCACATAAATCTTATCTGGTTAATATTGGCAACATTGTTGATTATGACAAGAAAAATCGAGAAATTATTTTTTACGAAAATCATCGCTGTCCGGTCACTCGTTTAAGAGTGAAATATCTGAAAGATATTTTCGAAAATAAAGGAAAAAGAGTTGACAAAGCTTAAAAACCTGATATAATGGAATATGTTCTGAAAGAGAGCATACCATATGGTCCGTTGGTCAAGGGGTTAAGACACCGCCTTTTCACGGCGGTAACACGGGTTCGAATCCCGTACGGACTATATTATCCGGCATAGCTCAGTTGGTAGTAGCGCATGACTGTTAATCATGATGTCGTAGGTTCGAGTCCTACTGCCGGAGCTAGAGACACTCCTTGTGAGTGTTTTTTTATTATTCAAAAAAGGCCTTCACTAGCATTTTAATGAAGAGCCTTATTTTTTATATTGGTAAGGAGCTGTTTTTTGATATATTTATATTCTTTGTCGTTTCTTACGTAGAAAATTATAGCAAATAAATAAGATTATGCCAGATATAAAGGTAATGCCACCTTCTTTCAGTCCATTAGGAATGAAAGTGAGGACAACATTTCCTTCTCCTTTTTTCACATCTAATTTCATAAAGCCGTTTTGAGCTCGTTTTAGTGTGACAGGATTCCCGTTAAGAGTGGCTGACCATCCCTTATCATAAGGAATGGTAAAGAATAATGAAGTATCCTTTTCCGCTCTATAGTTTGTTTTTACTGTGTTTAAATCAGTAGTTGTGGAAACGGGCTGCTCTTTTAATTTTTGAATGACATTTTGATATTGCTCAGTATTAACGGCAAAAAATTCTGGCGTATCAAATGAAACTATCGAATTGTCTGGGAATGTAAAGCGAATAGATACTGTTTGACTTTGACTGAAATAGCCAGCATTAAAGAAAGGAAATACATTATTAGTTGTATAACGTTCTGTAAAGTTATTGACTGTAATGTCAACATCTGTCTGATCATCATTACTAAAATCAATCCCAGCAACATTAACATATAGTTGACTGTTAGCAGGCACATTGACAGTATAGACTACACTAGCAAAGCTTGTATTATGCTCTCTGTCAACATCCACAGTCACTCTGTTACCAATTTGCTTGACATTTTCATTAGTAGTTATAGCATCTACTTTATCATAATATTTAAAATCAAAGCCAGTTAATTGATTCAAAAATTCTGTCTGATTATCTAAAGTCAAATTTGTAAACTTGACATCATGGTAAACATCATTGGTCAGAAAAGCTAAACCAAGAGCAGCATCATTTTGGTAGAGAGACATTTCTTTTTCAGTTTTCTCAGGAAGAAAACCAAATTTTTGAGGATCTGTTTCAGATAGATTGTAGCGAACACCAAAAATACTGTCCATTAAAATACTGTTGTTTTGATAACGGAGATTCAGATTTGTTCCTGCTGATTTAAAACCAAGTTTATCTAAAGTAGAACTTGCCTGAGTATTTCGAACAGATGAGAATTGGGAAATTCCATTGTAGTTGAATTTCATACTGTCATTTCCCGTTTGTGGATTCAATCTTTCTGTTCTAAAAAAGTCAATATTTTCCTTTTTGGAATAATTGACAAGCTTGTCAATCTCGTCAAGGTGACTGGCATATGAAGAACGAGTGGCAAATACCCATTCTTTAGCAATTCCTCCAACTTGATAATAGGAATTAAGCGACAATTCAAAAGTAACAAAGAAAAGCAAGACAGGGAGAAGGATTTTTGGTTGAATCGAAGATTTTGCTAAGACAAAGCTAATCAAGAGATAAGCCAGCAGAAATTCTAATGTTAGAATATAATTCTCAGGACCCAAAAAGTCATAATGTTTTCTCAGAATAAACGTCATAATGAATCCGAGGCTGAGCAAAGTGAAACTAATGGCAATATTCATTACTTTCACATCTTTCCAACGATTTAAAGTCTCAGCAGCCATATAGATAACTACCAGAGAAAATAACCAAGAATAACGGTGAAGAAACATGTTCGGAGCATGCATTCCCTGCCAAAGTAAGTCTAAATATTGAAGATAAAAACTAGCTATGAAAACTGCAATGAGTAAAAAGTAGCAAAGTTTCACGTGAAACTTAACAGATTTTAAGGTGAAAAATAAGATAGCCAGAATCAATGGGAAGGTGCCGACATAAATCATAGAGATAGAACCATACTTGGTTGTATCAAAACTGCCAATAAAATTTTTAGCAAACACATCTAAGAACCAACTTTTTTCTGTCAGCAAAGAAGAAACTTTTGTCAAGGTTTCACCATGAGTACTTATGTCTAGGTAAGTTGGCAGAATCATGATTAGGCTAGTCAGACCTGCTAAAGCAGATACGATTGTAAAGTCAAGTAAACTTTTAATTCTATTTTTGAAATCCCAAGATAATTGAAGAAGGTACCAAAAGACCAAAAAGATTGCCATCATATATCCAAAATAATAATTTTGGATGAAGAGAATTGACAGTGTTGTAAAGTATAGTACTCTTCCTTTTCCAGCTATCAATCTATGTAAACCTAGCACAATCAAAGGTGCAAGGATAAATACATCCAGCCAGGTTTTAATTTCCAATTGACTGACTGAAAAACTCATTAAAGAAAATGAAGTTGAAAGAGTGATGATGAGTAAAGCTGGAATCTTTTTGAATATTCCTTTGATGCTGATAAAGGTAGAGAGTCCAATTAATCCAAACTTGATTAAGGTAGATAGATAGACGGCATCTGGCATTGATTTCAAATCAAAGAAATAAACCAATGGAGATAAGAAGCTACCTAAATAATAACTGGATAAAGCATAGAAATTCTGTCCAAGTCCACTGGAGAAAGTATAGAAAATACTATCTGTGCCATGAAGGATATTTCTTAGGTTGGTGTCAAAAATGACATATTGATGAAAGCCGTCACCAAGTAAGGGAGACGTTTCGCTATTCCAGTAAATTCCATACATCAAGTAGACAAAGAACATGATGAAAAATGGAAGAAAGAAGGCACAAAAATAAGGCCAATTTTTTTTAAAATATTCTTTAATGTGATTCATATTTCTTATATAGAAAGAGGCAGAAACGTTGTTTCATGCCTCTGTAAAGCTTTGTAAACGTAAATTGACAAGGAATTAATCTTTCCAAAGTTCTTTGACTTTTGCCTGAACTTCTTGATTTTCCAAGAATTCATCATAGGTTTCGTCAATGCGGTCAATCACACCATTTTTAGACAGGACAATGATATGGTTGGCCAAGGTTTGAATAAATTCATGGTCGTGACTGGCAAAAATAATGGATCCTTTGAAATTTTTTAAGCCATCATTTAAGCTGGAGATTGATTCCAAATCTAAGTGATTGGTTGGATCGTCCAAGACTAAAACGTTGGATTTAAGCAACATTAACTTAGATAGCATAACCCGAACTTTTTCTCCTCCTGACAAGACATTGACAGACTTGTTAACCTCATCTCCAGAAAAAAGCATGCGTCCAAGGAAGCCTCGGAGGAAGGTGTTGTCATCCTCTTCTTTGCTAGCAAATTGACGCAGCCAGTCAAGGATTGATTCGCCACTAGCGAAGTCACGAGAATTATCTTTTGGCAGGTAAGATTGACTGGTTGTGACCCCCCACTTGACAGTTCCTTCATACTCAATATCACCCATCAAGGCGCGAATCAAAGCAGTTGTTTGGATATCGTTTTGGCCAATCAAAGCTGTTTTATCGCCAGGACGTAAAATGAAGTTAATATTATCAAGAATAGTTTCTCCATCTATCTTGACAGAAAGGTTTTCCACTGTCAAGAGATCATTACCGATTTCACGTTCTGCTTTAAAGCTGATAAATGGGTATTTACGGCTAGATGGAACAATTTCTTCTAACTCAATCTTGTCAAGCATCTTTTTACGGGAAGTTGCTTGTTTTGATTTTGAAGCATTGGCAGAAAAGCGAGCAACAAATTCTTGAAGTTGCTTGATTTTTTCTTCTGCTTTGGCATTTCGGTCAGCTAGAAGCTTAGCCGCTAGTTCACTGGATTCTTTCCAGAAATCATAGTTTCCGACATAGAGCTTGATTTTTCCAAAGTCAAGGTCGGCCATATGAGTGCAGACTTTATTTAAAAAGTGACGGTCGTGGGATACAACAATAACTGTATTGTCAAAATCGATAAGAAAGTCTTCCAGCCAAGTAATAGACTGAATATCCAAACCGTTAGTTGGCTCGTCCAGAAGTAAGACATCAGGTTTACCAAAAAGGGCTTTGGCTAAGAGTACTTTGACCTTGTCTCCGTTAGAGAGCTCGCTCATATTTTGGTAGTGAAGATCTTCCGGAATATTGAGGTTTTGCAATAATTGAGAGGCTTCACTTTCAGCTTCCCAGCCACCTAGTTCAGCAAACTCACCCTCAAGCTCGGCCGCACGTACACCATCTTCATCAGAAAAATCAGGCTTCATATAAATAGCATCTTTTTCTTTCATGATGTTGTAGAGATGCTCATTTCCCATGATTACAACATCAATAGCCCGTTCTTCTTCATAGTCAAAGTGGTTCTGGCGAAGGACTGAAAGACGTTCATTTGGTCCTAGAGAAATGTGGCCTGTTGTTGGCTCGATATCGCCAGCTAAAATTTTTAAAAAGGTTGATTTTCCAGCGCCGTTAGCTCCAATCAATCCATAAGTATTTCCTTCTGTAAATTTGATGTTGACTTCATCAAACAATTTTCGGTCACTGAAACGCAGTGATACATCTGATACTGTAAGCAATGTCTTTCTCCTATATATATAATCTTCTTCATTTTACTAGAAAACAGAACTTTTTTCAAATAATTCTGAGATAAAAAGAAAAAATCTAAGCCAAAAGAAAAAAGGAGAATAGAATGAACCAAGACTTTTAGGTTTTCCAGCCAGAATAGTTTGTCAATTAAGTTTACAAATACTGTAAAGGGATGTCAATCAATCTGTAAAAACTGGATTTTTCGCTTTTTTCTAGAAACTTCTTTCTCATTTTCATTGAAAATGATATAATGAACTCATTATAAATTGAGGAGTAATAAATGACTAAACCAATTATTTTAACAGGAGATCGTCCGACAGGAAAATTGCATATTGGTCATTATGTAGGAAGTTTACGGAACCGCGTGCTTTTGCAGGATCAGGGTAAATATGAGATGTTCGTATTTTTGGCTGATCAGCAAGCTTTGACAGATCATGCAAAGGATCCTCAGACAATTGTTGAGTCCATTGGGAATGTAGCTTTGGATTATCTAGCGGCTGGATTGGATCCTGAAAAGGTGACTATTTTTATTCAAAGTCAGATTCCTGAGTTGGCAGAGTTGTCAATGTATTACATGAATTTGGTGTCATTGGCTCGTCTTGAGCGTAATCCTACTGTCAAGACTGAGATTGCGCAAAAAGGATTTGGTGAAAGTTTGCCGACTGGGTTTTTAGTTTATCCAATTTCTCAAGCAGCAGATATTACTGCTTTTAAAGCTAATTTTGTACCAGTAGGACATGATCAAAAGCCTATGATTGAGCAGACTCGGGAGATTGTTCGCTCTTTTAACAACGCTTATCAGACAGATGTTTTGGTAGAACCGGAAGGAATTTATCCTGAAAATGAAGCAGCTGGACGTTTGCCTGGTTTGGATGGCAATGCTAAGATGTCTAAATCTCTCAATAACGGTATTTATCTGGCAGATGATATGGATATTCTGCAAAAGAAAGTTATGAGCATGTATACAGATCCTAATCATATCAGAGTGGAAGATCCTGGAAAAGTTGAGGGAAATATGGTCTTTCACTATCTGGATGTTTTTGGCCGCCCAGAAGATGCTGCTGATATTGCTGCAATGAAAGAGCATTATCAAAGAGGTGGTCTGGGAGATGTCAAAACCAAACGATATCTGTTAGAAATTTTAGAGCGAGAGTTAGGTCCGATTCGTGAGCGTCGTGTGGAGTTTGCTAAAGACATGGGACAGGTTTATCAGATGCTGCAAGAAGGATGTGATAAGGCACGTCAGACTGCCGCTCAGACTCTTTCGGAAGTGAAGTCTGCGATGGGGATTAATTATTTTAAATAACGAACATTATTGATTATAAATCACAAAAACTATCGTTTTTAGTTTTAAAAATGATGGTTTTTATTTTTTGTGTAATAATGATTGACAATTTCCTATAGAATGGTATGATATTAACAACAAAAATACCAACTCTTATTCAAAGAAAATTGAAGTTCAAGTTTCTTTGGGTATTAGTTTAATAAAAAGGAAAAGAGGAAACTGTGGATGTCTAACTGGGACACTAAATTTTTGAAAAAAGGTTTTACCTTTGATGATGTGCTGCTGATTCCAGCTGAAAGCCATGTACTGCCCAACGATGCTGATTTGAGTACCAAGCTTGCTGAGAATCTGACCTTGAATATCCCAATTATTACTGCCGCTATGGACACTGTTACAGAGAGTCAGATGGCTATCGCTATTGCCCGTGCCGGTGGTCTTGGAGTTATCCACAAAAATATGTCTATTGAGCAACAGGCTGATGAAGTTCGAAAGGTTAAACGTTCTGAGAATGGCGTTATCATTGATCCTTTTTTCCTAACGCCAGAGCATACGATTGCTGAAGCAGATGAACTGATGGGACGTTATCGTATCAGTGGTGTTCCTGTTGTAGAAACTCTTGAAAATCGTAAGTTAGTAGGTATTCTAACTAATCGTGATTTGCGTTTTATTTCTGACTATGATCAACCTATTTCTCGTCATATGACCAGTGAGAATCTTGTAACGGCGCCTGTTGGTACAGATTTAGGAACTGCAGAGCGCATTTTGCAGGAGCACCGGATTGAAAAGTTGCCTTTGGTTGATGATAAGGGCTGCCTTTCAGGTTTGATTACCATTAAAGATATTGAAAAGGTTATTGAGTTTCCAAATGCTGCTAAAGATGAGTTTGGTCGTCTTTTGGTCGCTGGTGCTGTCGGTGTTACTTCAGATACTTTCGAACGTGCAGAAGCTCTCTTTGAAGCGGGTGCAGATGCGATTGTTATTGATACTGCTCATGGCCACTCAGCTGGAGTTTTGCGCAAGATTGCTGAGATTCGTGCTCATTTCCCTGATCGCACCTTGATTGCTGGAAATATTGCAACTGCTGAGGGTGCGCGTGCACTTTTTGATGCAGGTGTGGATGTTGTTAAGGTCGGAATTGGTCCTGGTTCTATCTGTACAACCCGTGTCATTGCTGGTGTTGGTGTTCCTCAAGTAACTGCTATTTATGATGCAGCTGCTGTGGCGCGTGAATATGGAAAAGCCATCATTGCTGATGGTGGGATTAAGTATTCTGGAGATATTGTTAAGGCTTTGGCTGCAGGTGGAAATGCTGTTATGCTGGGTTCAATGTTTGCAGGAACAGACGAAGCGCCAGGCGAGACAGAAATCTTCCAAGGTCGGAAATTTAAGACTTACCGTGGTATGGGATCTATCGCCGCTATGAAGAAGGGCTCTAGTGACCGTTACTTCCAAGGTTCTGTCAATGAAGCGAATAAGCTAGTTCCAGAAGGAATTGAAGGCCGTGTGGCATACAAGGGTGCTGCTGCAGATATTGTCTTCCAGATGCTTGGTGGTATCCGCTCTGGAATGGGCTACGTTGGTGCTGCAAATCTGCAAGAACTTCACGATAATGCTCAGTTTATTGAGATGAGTGGCGCTGGATTGAAGGAAAGCCACCCTCATGATGTGCAAATTACAAATGAAGCCCCTAACTATTCAGTTCAATAAAAAATAAAACGAGGTCGGGAATTTTTCCTAACCTCGCTTTAAATTTACGATTTAAATTGACATATATTTACAATTCAAAAGGCTATAATAGCTGTTCTAACAACAATTCGATATAATTCGTTTACACTATAAGCAATATTCTGTAAATGAAATTTACAAAAACGTAAAGTTTGTGTAATGCTAGGATTGAGATACAATTTGTCCTTGCTGGATGGTGAAAATTTTTATATCTTGTGGAAGATTTTTTAAATGTTCTAAAGTTGTTGTAGTAATGAAAGTTTGAATATCCTGAGAGATAGTTTCTAATAATTTTAGTTGACGGTTATTGTCAAGTTCGCTCATTACATCGTCAAGCAACAAAATAGGCGTTTCCTTCGTAATGCTTTCTATTAACTTGATTTCAGCTAGTTTCAGTGATAAAACAAGACTGCGATGCTGACCTTGGCTACCAAAGTTGGCATCCATCTGGTTGATAAAAAAAGCAATATCGTCACGATGAGGACCAACACCTGTATTTTTTTTGAATAGGTCGCGTTTACGGCTGCTTATTAAGGAAGAGCGGTAAGTTTCTTCTAAATTGTCAATTTGGTGTAAAGGAATAGATGACAGATACTTGACAGTCAATTTTTCCAAATTTTGAGAGATGTCCCAGTGCTTGTCTTGGGCAAAGCTTTCTAATTTTTGCAAAAAATCCAACCGATGTCTAATTACACGACAGCCATAGTCAACCAGCTGCTCATCAAGGACAGTCAAGAAGGTTTCATCAACTTTATCATTAGCTTTCAGATAGGCATTGCGTTGTTTGAGGACATGGTTGTAATTGGATAAATCTGACAGATAGACTGGCTTGATTTGTCCGAGTTCAATGTCTATAAATTTACGGCGTAGACTGGGAGAACCTTTAATCAGCTGTAAATCTTCAGGAGCAAACAGGACAACATTCATAGTTCCAATGTAGTCTGATAATTTACTTTGTTTCAAGTGGTTGACTTTTGTGATGCGACCTTTTGGTGTCAAGTTAATGTCAAGGGGAACTTTACCAGTCTTTTTTTCTAAGATACCAGAAACAAGGAGGTCATTTTCTGTAAAATGAATCAGATCCTTATCTGAGCGTGTACGGTGGCTTCTTGTCAAGGCTAGGAAATAAATAGCTTCTAAAATATTGGTTTTACCTTGTGCGTTCTGGCCTAGAAAGACATTTAAGCCAGGATGGAAGTCAATATCAGCTTCCTGATAATTTCGGAAATGCTTGATTTTTAATGATTGCAGCCACATGATTAGATACCAGGGAAGCGAACAGGGCTTTTAGTAGTTTTCTGCTTTTTAGGTACCCCTGTATTCCTACGCTTTTCTTTTTTAGAAGTCTGCGCTTTTTTTAAATCCTTGTTCATGGCTTTGACAAGTTCAGCAACTCGTTTTTTTTCTGCGATTTCTTTTTGGTGTTGCAGAATTTCTTCTTGACTAGGACCTGTCAGATTAATTTCAATTCCTTGCTTGGGAAGGGAAATCGTGTCATTGACACGGAGTTTTTTTCCCCGGCGGTTTTCTCGCTCACCGTTAAAAAGAACTGGATATTCACTTAGAAATGTTTTAATTGCTCCGCCGCTTTGGATAATTCCTGTTTCTTTTAAAAGTGCTTGTAGCGTGATGTAGTCATCAAATAATTTATATTCCATATTTCACCTCAACCCTGTCATTATACCATATTTGTTAGTAAAAAGTGCTGAGGTGCTTTGGATAAAAGTGGAAATTTTCTCCTGTTATCAGAAAACGTTTTAATCAGCAAAAAGCTTGGTAGAACAAACAAATCAGAGGCATTTCATGATATAATAGTAGTCTATATTATTCAGTATGAGGGGCGTCATGGAAATCACTAAAGGAGTTCGTCTCCATTTTATTCAATCAGAAAAATTTAAAACAAACAAAATTAAGGTTCGTTTTTCAGCGCCTATGTCCAAAGAAACAGTAGCTGGTCGGGTTTTAACAGCCAGCATGCTAGAAACTGTCAATGCTGTTTATCCTACTTCGCAGGCCTTCAGAGAACGTTTGGCCAATTTGTATGGAGCTGATTATTCTACGAGTCTTTCAAGGAGAGGATTGGTCCATTATTTAGATATCAATCTTTCTTTTGTGCGGGATAAATTTTTGAGTCGCAAGAATGTCCTGACAGATGCCATGCTTGATTTTTTGAAAGCCAGCTTGTTTTCTCCATTGGTAAGTCAGGACGCTTTTGATGAATCTGCTTTTGAAATTGAGAAGAAAAATATCTTGAATGATTTGGAAGCAGAAATTGAGAATCATTTTTATCATGCTCATCGAGAATTAGACAAACTCTTTTATGAAGAAGAGGAAATGCAGATGCCTCGTGTTGGGACGATTGAATTAATCCAGAAAGAGACAGCTGCAAGCAGTTTTGCTGCTTTTCAGCAGATGCTTCAGGAAAATCAGATTGACTTTTTCTTTATTGGGGACTTTAATGAAGTGGCTGTTCGGGAGAAAATTCAATCTTTCAATTTTGCGCCTCGCCAGCAAGAACTTCAGTTAGTTTATCAGCAAGAATATTCCAATGTTTTGCGAGAAGGACTGGAGCAGAAAGATGTCCATCAGTCAATTATTGAGTTGGCCTATCACTTCCCTATTCAGTACGGAGAGAGCGAGCACCTGCCTTTGGTCGTTTTAAATGCTTTGCTAGGCGGCTTTGCCCATTCGAAATTATTTGTCAATGTTCGTGAAAAGGAAGGGCTGGCTTATACAATTTCTAGCAATTTTGATATTTTTTCAGGAATGATGCGAATTTATGCTGGTATTGACCGCAGCAATCGGACCAGAACAATTGCTTTAATCAACCGACAGATTCTTGATTTGAAGCGCGGGAATTTTAGTCAGGAAGAACTGAATCAAACCAAGAAAATGCTGAGAAATTCAGTATTGTTAGCTCAGGATCGACAGAATACAATCTTAGAGAGAGCTTATATGTCTTCTGTTTTAGGGAACAAATTCTTATCTCTTGAAGCTTGGCTGGAAGCTTTGGAACAGGTTCGTAAGGATGATATTATCAAGGCAGCTGGTCAGTTGAAATTACAAGCTATTTACTTTATGGAAGGAAAATAATGCAGGGAGAAGTGCTAGAAAAAATCAATTATTCAGCAGTAGGAGAAACTGTCTATCAGACAGTATTAGCAAACGGTTTGCGTGTTTTTCTTCTGCCTAAAAATGATTTTAATGAAACTTATGGGATTATCTCAACTAATTTTGGTTCAGTGGATACTGGGATTGTTTCACGTGAAACCAAGCAGGTCACTCAATATCCGGCTGGAATAGCTCATTTTTTGGAACATAAGCTTTTTGAAGGCTCGCAGGGAAAAGATTTGCTGCTGGAATTTACTAAGCTAGGGGCTGAGAGTAATGCCTTCACAAGCTTTACTCGGACTAGCTATCTATTTTCTGCAACGGATAATATTTCAGAAAATCTACAGCTTTTGCAAGAACTGGTTCATCGGGCTGATTTCACAAAAGAATCCATTTTGCGAGAACAGGATATTATTGGCCAAGAAATTGAAATGTATCAGGATAATCCGGATTATCGTCTCTTTTTTGGAGCCTTGGCCAATCTCTATCCTCAAACACCTCTGGCAGAAGACATTGCAGGAACGAAAGAGTCCATCTCTGAGATAACCGTCGAAAATTTGAAGGAAAATTTCAAGAACTTTTATCATCCTTCTAATATGACTTTGTTTGTGATTGGTAATTTTGATTTGGAACAGATAGCTGCAGAGATTGCAGAACAGCAGGAAAAATTAGTTTTTGCTGGGAGTTCGGAACCTATTGAAAAAATTCCTGTTAGCCTTCACCCAGTGGTATCAACGGATACCTACCGAATGGAGGTGGCTAGTCCAAAACTGGCAGTTGGGATTCGAGGTACAGATTTTGTTGATAAATCGGAGTTGTATCGCTATAAAATCACTTTGAAACTTTTATTTGCCATGATGTTTGGCTGGACTTCCAAGCGTTTCCAATCCCTCTATGAAAGTGGGAAAATGGATAATTCTTTAACGCTGGAAGTGGAAGTAGAAAAAGATTTTCACTTTGTCATGCTGACGATGGATACCCAGGAACCGGTGGGACTTTCTCATCAATTTCGTTCAGCCATCAAGAATTTTGACAAGGATCCGGATGTGACAGAAGAGCATTTGGATACGATTAAAAGTGAGATGTTTGGTGATTTTCTGCATGGTTTAAACTCGCTTGAGTATATTGCAACCCAATATGAACCGCATTTGGCGGGTGAGAATCTGTTTGATTTGCCGAAAATTTTACAGGACATCAGCTTGAATGATGTGATAAAACTAGGTCATCGATTTATCGATCAGTGTGATATGACAGATTTTACTATTTTTCCAAAATAATTCCAGAATCGTTTTTAAAATTTTGTTAAAATAGTGAATAATAGAAATAAGGGAAAAGTACGTATGAGAAAAAAAACGATAGGAGAAGTGTTGAAACTTGCTCGGACCAATCAAGGGCTGAGCTTAGAGGAATTGTCAAAAAAGACAGATATCCAGCAGGATTTGCTGGAAGCGCTGGAACGAAATGACTATGATTTGCTTCCTAGTCCTTTCTATGCCCGTAGCTTCTTGCGGAAATATGCTTGGGCTGTAGATTTGGATGAATCTATTATTCTGGAGGCTTACGAAGCTGGTGAGATGATTGTCTTTGATGAAGTGGCACTGGCAGCAGATGAGGAATTTAGGAGCAGAAAAAATAAAAATAAAAGCTCTTTTCTGCCCTTGTTCTATTTTCTCTTATTGGCTTCAGCTATTGCAGCTTTCGTGGCATACTATATTTGGAGCTATGCTCATACTAATTCGGTAAGTTTCAAAGCATCTGACAATAATTATAGTCTGGTGTCTTCTACAAGTACTAACAGTCAGATGAGTTCCTTTTCTTCGGCTGATTCTAAGTCAGTTTCTTCCTCGGCTGGCAAGTTGACAGTTAGTGGAAGCGGAGATAATTTAATTGCTGAGTACAGCGGAGCAAGTCAGCCTGTCAAAGTGACCGTTTCTGTGGAGCAAACGACCAATTTGGTAAGCATAAGCGATTCAGAACTAGCCGAAGGCATCACCTTATCTCCTGAAAAATCAAGCCAGACGGTTGCTCTTGAGCCAGGCAATAAGTATCTTATTACGTTAGCACCTGTTAAAGGAGCAACTGTGACGATAGAGGGACAAAAACTAGATACTTCGGCTTTGACTAGCGATAGTGGAACCATTAGTTTAAACATTACGAAAGGATAAAAACGAAGGGAATCCCATGAAAAAAGAAAATATTCCAAATGCCTTAACTCTTGTCAGGATTGCTTTAATCCCTGTATTTGTTGTGATTTTAACATTCGGTCATTCTTACACCATGCATATTTTATCGGCTTTTATCTTTGCTTTTGCCAGTATAACTGATTATCTAGATGGTTATTTGGCTCGAAAGTGGGAAGTGGTAACAAACTTTGGTAAATTTGCTGATCCCATGGCTGATAAGCTTTTAGTGATGTCTGCCTTTATCATGTTGATTGAGATGAAAATGGCTCCTGCCTGGGTTGTGGCTATTATTATTTGCCGGGAATTGGCAGTAACAGGTCTACGCTTGCTTTTAGTGGAAACAGGCGGTACAGTCTTAGCGGCTGCTATGCCTGGTAAAATCAAGACCTTCACGCAGATGTTTGCTATTATTTTTCTGCTGATTCATTGGACTCTCTTAGGGCAAATCCTTCTGTACATCGCTTTAATCTTTACGATTTATTCTGGATATGACTACTTCAAGGGAAGTGCCTATCTCTTTAAAGATACCTTTAAATAATATGGAAAATATCATCGAAGTAAGAAATCTTAAGTACAAATACGATAGTGAGTCTGAGAATTACACTTTAAACGATGTCTCCTTTCAGGTAAAAAAAGGGGAATGGCTGTCTATTGTCGGTCATAATGGCAGTGGAAAATCAACCACAGTTCGTTTGATTGACGGTCTTTTAGAAGCGGAAAGCGGAGATATTATTATCTCAGGCGATAAGCTGACCGCTGAAAACGTCTGGGAAAAGCGTCGACAGATTGGCATGGTATTCCAAAATCCAGATAATCAGTTTGTCGGTGCAACTGTAGAAGACGATGTAGCCTTTGGTTTGGAAAATCAAGGGCTGGACTATGATCTGATGGTAGAGCGAGTCCAGCAGGCATTAGAGTTTGTCGGCATGCAGGATTTTAAGGAGCGTGAACCAGCTCGTCTTTCTGGAGGCCAGAAACAGCGGGTAGCTGTTGCAGGTGTGGTAGCTCTGAGACCGGATATTATTATTTTGGATGAAGCAACTAGCATGCTAGATCCAGAGGGACGTTTGGATCTTATCCAGACCGTGAAAAAAATTAAAGATAGTAATCAGCTGACCGTCATTTCTATCACTCACGACCTGGATGAAATAGCCTTAAGCGACCGTGTTTTGGTCATGAAAGAGGGTCAGGTTGAATCTACCGCTACCCCGAGAGAACTTTTTTCTCGAGAAGATTTAGAAGAGCTAGGATTGGATCAGCCATTTGTTAATCAGGTAAAGGTGGCTTTGCGTCAGTCAGGGCTTTCTCTGCCAGACTCTTACTTAACAGAAAAAGAATTGCAGGATCAACTATGGGCATTACTCTCAAAAATGTAAGTTATACTTATCAAGCTGGCACCCCTTTTGAGGGACCAGCGCTTTTTGGAGTGGATTTGGAGATAAAATCGGGCAGTTATACAGCTCTTATCGGGCATACTGGCAGCG
This sequence comes from Streptococcus sanguinis, assembly GCA_015264985.1. GTDB lineage: Bacteria > Bacillota > Bacilli > Lactobacillales > Streptococcaceae > Streptococcus > Streptococcus sanguinis_S. The sequence continues at coordinate 16,669 of JABZYU010000006.1, forward strand.
GTAAGTCAACCATTCTCCAGCTTTTAAATGGCTTGCTGGTTCCCAATCAGGGCAGTGTTGAAGTAGGCAGTACAGTCATCACAGCTGATTCCGTCAATAAAGACATTAAACAGGTACGCAAGAAGGTCGGTCTGGTCTTTCAATTTCCAGAAAGTCAAGTTTTTGATGAAACAGTTTTGAAAGATGTGGCTTTTGGTCCTCAGAATTTTGGTGTTTCTAAGGAAGAAGCGGAAGCTTTGGCGCGTGAAAAGCTGCACTTAGTCGGAATTTCTGAGGATTTGTTCAATCGCAGTCCTTTCGAACTTTCTGGTGGCCAGATGCGTAGGGTGGCCATAGCAAGTATACTGGCTATGGAGCCTGATATCTTGGTTTTGGACGAGCCGACAGCAGGACTTGATCCATCTGGTCGAAAAGAACTGATGAGGATCTTTGAAGAGCTGCATCGTGCCGGTATGACCATTGTTTTGGTAACACACCTAATGGATGATGTAGCCAACTTTGCTGATACAGTCTATGTTTTAGATAAGGGCAGAGTCGTCAAGAGCGGTCAGCCTGCTCAGGTCTTTCAGGATTTGGATTTTATGGAGAGTATTCAATTGGGTGTTCCTAAGATTACAAAATTTGCTCACGAATTGGCGGAGAAAGGGATGAATTTCTCGCACTATCCTATTACAATTGAAGAATTCAAGGAGATCTTGCATGGATAAGTTGATTTTAGGCCGCTATATTCCCGGAAATTCAATCATCCATCGTTTGGATCCACGGAGCAAGTTGATGGCGATGTTTCTTTTTATTCTATTAATTTTCTGGGCCAATAATCTTGTGACCAATCTGCTGTTGTTTGTTTTCGTTTTTAGTCTGGTCTTGCTGTCTAAGGTTCCTTTGAAGTTCTTTTTAAAGGGTATCCAGTCCATGGTTTTTATCATAGCTTTTACCACCTTGTTCCAGCTGTTTTTGACCTCGGGAGGCGCAACAATTTTTCAGTTCGCTTTTGTCAGAATTACAGAAGCAGGACTGTCACAGGCTGGTATTATTTTTAGTCGCTTTATTCTGATTATTTTCTTTTCTACTCTTCTGACTCTGACAACGACGCCCTTAAGCTTGTCCGATGCGGTTGAGTCTTTGCTGAAACCTCTGAAGGTTTTCAAGGTGCCAGCACATGAGATTGGCCTGATGCTCTCTATGAGCCTGCGCTTCGTTCCAACTTTAATGGATGATACTACTCGGATTATGAACGCCCAGAGGGCGCGTGGTGTTGACTTTGGCGAGGGAAAACTTGTCCAAAAGGTTAAATCTATTATTCCCATTCTAATCCCTTTGTTTGCTTCTAGTTTTAAAAGGGCAGATGCTCTAGCTATTGCCATGGAAGCACGCGGCTATAATGGAGGTGAAGGTCGGACACGTTTTCGCCGATTAGCATGGAAAAGAAATGACAGCTTGGCTATTATTAGCTTACTTATATTAGGTATTCTACTTTATATATTGAAAAACTGACCTGCTGTTTAAAGTGTTTTTAGAGAATAGTATAAGTTAAACTTGTCTATTTTTTGCTTGGTCAAAGAAAATATTTGGCAAAAAAGCTGTAAAAGTCTGTTTTTAACGTCTAAACTAAATGTTATTGTAATGTTTGACTTGTTAATGTAACTTTTTGGTAATATTTTATGTGTAAGATAGTATTATCACCGAAAGGAGAATTACTTTTTAATGAACAAAAAAACAGCAAAATGGACTTTAACAGGTGCAGTCGCTGCAGCGGCTTTCTTGGTTTCAGGTATTGCAAATGCTGAGACCTATACAGTTGAAGCCGGTGATACTTTATCAGCTATTGCTAACGAAAAAAATACAACTCTTGAGAAATTAGTAGAGTTAAACAAAATTGCAGATCCAAATCACATCCGTGTTGGTCAAATCTTGGAACTTGGAAATAGTGCCAAAACGTCTGAAACAAGCGTAGCAGCAACTGCAACTCCCGTAAATAATTATGCAGCACCTGCAGCAACAGCTAATTCAGCAGCAACTTCAGGAGGCCTTGTACTTAGCAATGGTAATACCGCTGGTGCAACTGGTTCTTATGCAGCATCACGTATGGCAGAAATGACTGGTGTTCCTGCATCAACTTGGGAAGCTATTATTGCCCGTGAATCAAATGGTCAAGTAGATGCCTACAACGCATCTGGTGCTAGTGGTCTTTTCCAAACGATGCCAGGTTGGGGATCAACAGCTACTGTTGATGATCAAATTCAAGCAGCATATAGTGCCTACAGTGCTCAAGGACTTTCAGCTTGGGGTTACTAATATAAAAATAAAAAAACCACAGAAACTCTGTGGTTTTTTGGTTTACAAAAAATTGACAATTTATAAGCAGAAAATGATAGTGTAGATAAAGATTTAAAGGTTACAAACTTATCTGGATTGACAGATGTGTAAAGTTATGAAAAGTGTTCGTTCAATATTTTTAAAATGTAGTTGGGGGAATTAGCCAGCAAATCTGCTCCATTTTCTAGTAACTCTTCTTTACTGCCAAAGCCCCAAAGGACTCCTAGAGTTGAGATCCCCACTTCTTTACCGCCAATTATATCAAACTTTGTATCACCTATAATTATGGTTTCTTCTGGATTTGCATCTAGTGTTTGCAGAGCTCGACGCAGAACATCTGCTTTGTGAAATGAATCTGGCAGTGAGCCAAAAATATCATCAAATTGGTCAGAGATAGCTAGATTTGCTAATAAATCTTGTGCTGTGGGTTGATTTTTACTCGTTGTTACATAAATCTGATAGCCGGCTTCTTTTAACTGTTTCAGCAATTCTGGTATCCCCTCATAGAGGCGGACGCCCCAGATGCCTTTTTCCTTATAGAAGCTGCGATAATAGTTAATTGCTTCTGGAACTTGGCTTTCTTCAAGAACAGAAGCGAAGCTTACTTCCAGAGGAGGACCCATAAAACTTTTTATAATACTTTCTTCAGGGCACACTTTTCCAAGTTGTTTGAAGCTGTATTCAAAGGATTCTTGGATGCCCTTTGAACTGTCAACTAAAGTTCCATCCAAATCAAAGAAGATATATTTTAAATGGCTCATCTTGTCTCCTTGTTTACTATCTAGTAAATCTACTTGACAAATTTGTCAAGGTTATTCTCCAAAGATTTCTTTTGAAAGTCTGCGACCTGTAGGTGTTGTAGCTAGACCGCCTTCAGCTGTTTCTCTGAAAGCAGTAGGCAGACTTGACCCGACTTGATACATAGCGTCAATGACTTCGTCAACAGGGATTTTAGACTCGATTCCTGCAAGAGCCATATCGGCTGCAATAAATGCGTAACTGGCTCCCATAGCATTTCGCTTGACACAAGGCACTTCCACCAGACCAGCTACTGGATCACAAATCAAGCCCAGCATGTTTTTAATAACAAAACAAATAGCTTGACTGGCTTGAAAAGGTGAGCCTCCAGCAGCCAGAACTAAAGCAGCTGCACTCATAGCTGAAGCGGAGCCAACCTCAGCTTGACAGCCACCTTCAGCTCCCGAAATTGAGGCGTTATTAGCAATGACTAGGCCAAAAGCGCCTGCAGCTAATAGAAAGTTTAGCTGTTCTTCTTCTGAGAGGCCTAATTTTTCGATAGCTGATGTGAGGACAGCAGGCAGACAGCCAGCGCTGCCGGCAGTAGGTGTTGCACAAACCAAGCCCATTTTAGCATTATGCTCATTGACAGCAATAGCATTTTTTGCAGCAGTCAGCACAGTGTGGTCTGATAAAGCCTTTCCTGACTGGATATAATGGTCAAGTTTTGCCGCGTCTCCACCAGTCAATCCGCTTCGAGACTTGCTCTCATCGAGTCCAAGAAGGACAGAGGCTTTCATGACTTCCAGATTGCGATGCATCAACCGCAGGACTTCATCTCTTTCACGACCAGTCAATTCATACTCGGTAGCAATCATCAATTCAGCAACATTTCCTTGGTAATCCAAGTCAGCTTGCTCTACCAATTCTTTGATGGAATAAAACATATTTTCTCCTATTTAAAGAAATTCACATTATGCAGATGAGGAATATTGCGAATTTCATCGATGGCTTCCTCACAGCTGCGGCTGTCAACTTCAATAATCATAATCGCCTTTTCCCCAGCTTTCTCACGGGTGACATTCATCTGAGCTATATTGATATTGTAGCGTGACAGAGCTTCGGTGACATGGGCAATCATACCAGGGACATCCTGGTGGACAATAATGATGGTCGGAGTATTCATGCTCAGAGATACTGAAAAGCCATTCAGCTCTGTTACTTGAATGTTGCCGCCACCGATAGAGACTCCAGTCACACTGATTGTTTTATGGTCATTTTTGATTGTAATCTTTGTCGTATTTGGGTGAGGAGCATTGCTATCCTTTTGAATCGTCCAGACAATCTTGATGCCACGTTTATGGGCAATTTCAAGGCTGTTAGGAATCTCTGGATCATCTGTATCCATACCTAAAATCCCTGCTACAAGAGCTAAGTCAGTTCCGTGACCTCGGTAGGTTTTGGCAAAAGAGTTAAAGAGCTGGAATTCTACTTCCGTAGGCTCATCATTAAAAATAGAGGAGACAATTTTTCCAATACGGACTGCGCCTGCCGTATGACTGCTTGATGGCCCTATCATCACAGGTCCGATAATATCAAAAACAGATTGAAATCTTAGTGAAGTCATGATTTCTCCTTGCAGCTAATTTATTATTTTCATTATAACAAAGTTAAGGGCCTTCTGCTGATTTTTTAAATGAATTAAAAGTGGATATTATAAAATTTCGTTAGAGATTAAAGTATATGAGAAAATCAATATATTTACAACATTGTAAACATAATTTACAGTTAATAAATTTAGTTGAATTTCTGATTTGTTTTCCTAGTCCTTTCGTGCTATAATAGGGCTTGCTCAAGCGACCTTCAATCGTTGAAAGCACAGCACGACCTTCAATCGTGAAATAACGAAAAGATGGGAGAACACAATGAGTGATAACTCTAAGACTCGTGTCGTTGTTGGTATGAGCGGAGGTGTTGATTCATCAGTAACTGCCTTGCTATTAAAAGAACAAGGTTATGATGTAATTGGCATCTTCATGAAAAACTGGGACGACACAGATGAATTTGGTGTCTGCACAGCCACAGAAGACTACAAGGATGTAGCAGCTGTTGCAGACCAGATTGGCATTCCTTACTACTCTGTCAACTTTGAGAAAGAGTACTGGGAACGTGTTTTTGAATACTTCTTGGTGGAATACCGAGCTGGTAGGACTCCAAATCCAGATGTCATGTGTAACAAGGAAATTAAGTTTAAAGCCTTCCTTGACTATGCCTTGACACTGGGCGCTGATTACGTTGCAACAGGTCACTATGCTCAGGTGAAGAGAGACAAAGATGGTCTTGTTCATATGTTGCGTGGCAAGGACAATAATAAGGATCAGACTTACTTCCTAAGCCAATTATCACAGGAACAACTGCAAAAGACTATGTTTCCTCTGGGTCATTTAGAAAAACCAGAAGTTCGAGCAATTGCTGAAAGAGCTGGTTTGGCTACAGCTAAGAAAAAAGACTCGACAGGTATTTGCTTCATTGGTGAGAAGAATTTTAAAGAATTTCTGAGTCAATATTTACCAGCCCAGCCTGGTCGCATGATGACTATGGAAGGCAGAGATATGGGCCAGCATGCTGGCTTGATGTATTATACCATTGGACAGCGAGGTGGTCTTGGAATTGGTGGTCAGCATGGTGGAGATAATGAGCCTTGGTTTGTGGTTGGAAAAGATCTCAGCCAAAATATTCTTTACGTAGGTCAGGGCTTTTATCATGACAATTTGATGTCAACCAGCCTTGACGCTAGTCAGGTTCATTTCACAAAAGAAATGCCAGAAGAATTTACTATGGAATGTACAGCTAAGTTCCGTTATCGTCAGCCAGATTCTAAGGTGACAGTTACTGTAAAGGGTGACAAGGCTGTTGTCAACTTCGATCAACCGCAAAGGGCTGTTACTCCAGGTCAAGCAGTTGTCTTCTATGATGGCGATGAGTGCCTGGGTGGAGGCTTGATTGACAGAGCTTATAAGAATGGTCAAGTCTTGCAGTACATTTAGATTGACAATTCAGCTCAATCTGCTAAAATAAGATAAGCAATACCTATGATGGTCAAAGCTCATGGATGTTGCAGGCTTTTTTGTCCTGCACTTCTAGAGACTTGGCCTTTTTTGGTGAAAAAATGAAGGAAAAAGAAATGTCACACAATTTTACTGAAAGTTATGATATTATCGTGATTGGAGCAGGACATGCTGGGGTTGAGGCATCGCTGGCTGCTAGTCGAATGGGTTGTAAGGTTCTTTTGGCAACCATCAATATTGAGATGCTGGCTTTTATGCCCTGCAATCCCTCTATAGGAGGCTCTGCGAAAGGCATTGTCGTCCGTGAAGTAGATGCTTTGGGCGGAGAGATGGCCAAGAATATTGACAAGAGCTATATCCAGATGAAGATGCTCAATACAGGCAAAGGACCTGCAGTTCGGGCTCTTAGGGCCCAGGCGGATAAGGAAGTCTACTCCAAAGAAATGCGGAAGACTGTCGAAAATCAAGAAAATCTGACCTTGCGGCAAACTATGATTAATGAAATCTTGGTAGAAGACGGTAAAGTAATTGGAGTTAAGACAGCGACCCATCAGGAGTATGCAGCTAAAGCCGTCATTGTTACGACTGGAACAGCCTTGCGGGGAGAAATTATCATTGGTGATCTCAAGTATTCATCTGGTCCTAACCATAGTCTAGCAGCCATTCCTTTAGCAGATAATCTGAGGGATCTAGGTTTTGAAATTGGTCGTTTTAAAACCGGAACGCCTCCGCGTGTCAAGGCGTCATCTATCAATTATGATGTGACCGAGATTCAGCCAGGTGATGAAAAGGCCAATCATTTCTCTTACACGTCTCGTGATGAGGACTATGTGAAAGATCAAGTGCCTTGCTGGTTGACTTATACCAATGCAGAAAGTCACGAAATTATCCAAAACAACTTGCATCGGGCTCCTATGTTTTCAGGTATCGTTAAGGGTGTGGGCCCTCGCTATTGCCCGTCAATCGAGGATAAGATTGTCCGTTTTGCGGATAAGGAACGCCACCAGCTTTTCTTAGAACCTGAGGGTCGTGATACAGAAGAAGTTTATGTGCAGGGGCTGTCAACTAGTCTGCCAGAAGATGTACAAAAGGACTTGGTTCACTCTATCAAAGGTTTAGAAAATGCTGAGATGATGCGGACAGGCTATGCCATTGAGTACGATATGATTATGCCTCATCAGTTACGGGCAACCTTGGAAACTAAGAAAATTTCAGGGCTCTTTACAGCAGGTCAGACCAATGGGACTTCTGGTTACGAAGAAGCTGCTGGTCAAGGAATTATCGCTGGGATTAATGCGGCATTGAAAATCCAAGGTAAGCCAGAGTTGATTTTGAAGCGTAGTGATGGTTATATTGGAGTCATGATTGATGATTTGGTGACTAAGGGGACGGTAGAACCTTACCGACTCTTGACCAGTCGAGCTGAGTACCGTCTGATTCTCCGTCATGACAATGCAGATATGCGTTTGACAGAGATGGGACGGGAAATTGGTCTGGTAGATGATGAGCGCTGGGCTCGTTTCGAGATTAAAAAGAATCAATTTGACAATGAAATGAAGCGTTTGGAATCGATCAAACTAAAGCCTGTTAAGGAAACAAACGCTAAGGTAGAAGCGCTTGGCTTTAAGCCTCTGACGGATGCAGTGACTGCCAAAGAATTTATGAGACGTCCAGAAGTGTCTTATCAAGATGTGGTTCAGTTCATTGGTCCGGCTGCAGAGGAGCTTGATGAAAAGATTATTGAGCTAATTGAGACAGAGATTAAGTATGAAGGCTATATTTCCAAAGCTCTTGATCAGGTTGAAAAGATGAAGCGCATGGAAGAGAAGCGCATTCCAGCTAATATTGACTGGGATGATATTGACTCGATTGCGACAGAAGCACGACAGAAGTTCAAGAAAATCAATCCAGAAACAATTGGTCAGGCTAGTCGTATTTCTGGTGTCAATCCAGCAGATATTTCTATTTTGATGGTTTACCTAGAAGGCAAGTCCAGAAGCATTTCTAAAAATCAAGCGAAGTAACTCTTGTAAAAGGCTTAGTTTCCTTTGGGAAGCAGCCTTTTTGTGTAAGTTTACAAGGGGTTGACAAGATTGTAAACTTTGAAAGACTATTTTTCGCTTCCTTTACTCTTCTTAGATGCTTTACTTATTGGGAGAAATTCGCTTTTTTCTAGGATTTATGGTAAAATGGCGGAATAAGAGGTCTATGATGAAAAAATTTCGTTTTGCCCCAATTCACTTGGCGATGGCGGGTTTAATTTCCTTTATAATCTTAGCCATCTGTCTGAGGCTTTTTGGTGATAGTTTGGCCATGCTAGCTGCTCTCATGCTTGTGCTGGCTCTTTTGATTGTGCTTTTTATCCAGCAACAGAGAGTATCCGAGCTAGATGAGATTGAGCAGATTCATTATGTCAATCATCAAGCAGAAGGAAGCCTCGCTTCCTTGCTGGATAAGATGCCAGTTGGTGTCATTAAAATCAGTGAAGATAATGGTGATGTAGAGTGGTTTAATCCCTATGCAGAACTGATTTTTACAACCGAAGATGGTGATTTTGATGCTGATATGCTCAAGAATATCATGAAGGCTGCCTATTCAGATTCTGGTCATTATGCTACTGTTGGAGACAAGAAATATTCGGTTTACTTGGACCGTGCATCCAGTGTGTTTTATTTTTTTGATGCATCCAATGAATACGAAGCCACCGTTGGTCTGGTAACAACGCGCCCTGTGATCGGGATTATCTCAGTGGATAATTATGATGATTTGGAAGATGTCGTTTCAGACACGGACATCAGCCATATCAATAGCTTTATAGCCAACTTCGTAGCAGAATTTTCTGAGCAGTTTCACATGTTTTACCGTCGGGTTGGCATGGATCGCTTCTATCTTTTTACAGATTACACAGTGCTGGAACAGCTGATGGAAAATAAATTTTCTATCATTGATCAATTCCGGACGGAAGCTAAAAATCGAGAGCTGTCGCTGACACTCAGTATGGGCTTTTCTTATGGTGATGGCAATCATGATGAAATCGGTCGGGTTGCTCTTCTCAACCTCAACTTAGCTGAAGTTCGGGGTGGGGATCAAGCTGTCGTCAAAGAAAATAACGACAACATGAACCCAATTTTCTTTGGTGGAGGAACGGCGTCAGCTGTTAAGCGGACGCGCACCCGAACTCGGGCTATGATGACTGCGATCTCTGATAAGATTAAGAGTGTGGATCAGGTCTTTATAGTCGGACATAAAAATCTGGATATGGATGCCTTGGGCTCTTCTCTTGGTATGCAGCTCTTTGCCAGTAATATCATTGAGAAAGCTTATGTGGTCTATGACCCGTCTCAGATGGCTTCTGACATTGAGCGGTCCATTACAAAGCTCAAGCAGGAAGGGGCTGACTATCTGGTTCCGCTTTCTGAAGCAGTAAATATGGTGACTAATCGTTCTCTTTTGATTATGGTTGATCACTCCAAGATTTCTCTGACTCTGTCTAAGGATTTCTTTGATCAATTCAGTCAGATTATCGTAGTCGACCACCATCGTCGTGATGAAGACTTTCCGGAAAATGCTGTGATTGCCTATATCGAAAGTGGGGCTAGCAGTGCCAGTGAGTTGGTGACGGAGCTGATTCAGTTCCAGAATTCTAAAAAGAACCGTCTCAGCAAGATGCAAGCCAGCATTCTCATGGCGGGGATTATGCTTGACACCAAAGGATTTTCATCTCGAGTCACCAGTCGGACCTTTGATGTGGCCAGCTATCTACGAACTCGGGGCAGTGACAGTGTTGTGATCCAGGACATTTCAGCTACGAATTTTGAGGAATATCGTGCGATTAATGAGCTGATTTTAAATGGTAAGAAGATTTTGCCTAATGTCATTGTAGCAGCTGGTCCAGAGGAGAACACTTATGATACGGTTGTCATCAGTAAGGCAGCTGATACCATGCTCTCCATGTCAGGAATTGAAGCTACTTTTGTCGTGAGCAAGAATACCAAAGGCTATGTGTCTATTTCGGCTCGCAGTCGCAGCAAGATCAACGTTCAGCGAATTATGGAAAAGCTGGGCGGTGGCGGTCATTTCAATCTGGCAGCAGCTCAAATTGAAGGTAAAACAGTTTCTGAGGTCCTTCAGTCGCTGAATCAAGAAATTATGGACCAAGTCATTAAAGAGGAAGTAATAATAGACGAGGAGAAAAAAGGATGAAAGTAATTTTTTTAGCAGATGTAAAAGGCAAGGGCAAAAAAGGCGAAATCAAGGAAATGCCGACTGGCTATGCTCAAAATTTTCTGATTAAGAAAAATTTAGCCAAGGAAGCAACAGCGCAGGCTATCGGTGAACTGCGCGGTAAGCAAAAGTCCGAAGAAAAAGCCCACGCTGAACTAGTGGCAGAAGCTCAGGCTATTAAAACTAAGTTAGCAGAAGAAGCTACTCTTGTTGAATTTACTGAAAAAGTTGGTCCGGACGGCCGCACCTTTGGCTCTATTACCAGCAAGAAAATAGCAGAAGAGCTGCAGAAGCAGTTTGGCATCAAAATTGACAAACGCCATATTAAGGTGGACTCACCGATTCGCTCCATTGGTCTGATAGATGTTCCAGTGAAAATTTATCAGGATATAACTGGGGTGATTCGTTTGCGGGTTAAAGAAGGATAATAGTGATTTGAAGGAAGGATTTACCGATGGCAGAGATTGATGAACTCCGAGCTCAGCCTCAGGATATTTTAGCGGAGCAGTCCGTCTTAGGAGCTATTTTCATTGATGAGAGCAAACTAGTCTTTGTTCGTGAGTATATCGAGCCTGCTGACTTCTTTAAGTATGCCAATCGCTTGATTTTCAAGGCTATGATTGACTTGGCTGACCGCGGGGATGCCATTGATGCAACGACTGTTCGCAATATTTTAGACAGTCAGGGTGACTTGCAGAATATCGGCGGTCTGAGCTACTTGGTGGAAGTAGTCAATTCTGTGCCAACCTCTGCCAATGCTGAATATTATGCTAAAATCGTTGCAGAAAAGGCTATTCTAAGGCGGCTGATTTCGCGTCTGACAGAGTCTATCAATCAAGCCTACGATGGCGACCGGCTGTCAGAGGAAATTATCGCCGGAGCTGAAAAAGCCCTGATTGATGTCAGTGAAACAGCTAACCGCAGTGGCTTTAAAAATATCCGTGATGTGCTGAATCTTAACTTTGGCAATCTGGAGGCTCGGTCTCTGCAGACGTCAGATATCACTGGGATTGCAACTGGCTATCGTGAGCTGGACAAGATGACGACCGGTCTGCATGAGGAAGAATTAATCATTTTGGCGGCCCGGCCAGCGGTCGGAAAGACAGCCTTTGCCCTTAATATTGCTCAGAATATCGGAACCAAGCTGGATAAGACTGTAGCCATTTTCTCTCTGGAAATGGGGGCGGAGAGCTTGGTGGACCGGATGCTGGCTTCAGAAGGGGTGATTAATTCTCATTCCATTCGTACGGGGCAACTGACAGATGAAGAGTGGCAAAAATATACCATTGCGACAGCTAATCTGGCTAATGCTAGTATCTATATCGATGATACACCAGGGATTCGGATTACAGAGATTCGCTCGCGGGCTCGAAAACTGGCTCAGGAAACGGGCAATTTAGGGCTGGTCTTGATTGACTATCTGCAGCTGATTACAGGAACTGGTCGTGAAAACCGTCAACAAGAAGTTTCGGAAATTTCTCGGCAGTTGAAAATCTTGGCTAAGGAGCTCAAGGTACCAGTCATTGCGCTGAGTCAGCTCTCGCGTGGCGTGGAGCAGCGGCAGGATAAACGACCGGTGCTGTCTGATATTCGGGAATCAGGTTCCATTGAGCAGGATGCGGATATCGTTGCTTTCCTTTACCGGGATGATTATTATGATCGAGCCGGTGAGGAGGAAGAAGGCATTCCCAACAACAAGGTTGAAGTCATTATCGAGAAAAACCGGAGTGGGGCGCGTGGTACAGTAGAGTTAATTTTCCAGAAAGAGTATAATAAATTCTCAAGTATTTCCAAAAGAGAGGACGAATAAAGATGAGTGATGCATTTACAGATGTGGCAAAAATGAAAAAAATCAAAGAAGATATCAAGGCGCATGAAGGACAAATCGTCGAGATGACGCTGGAAAACGGTCGTAAGCGCCAAAAAAGCAAGCAAGGCCGTCTGATTGAAGTCTATCCGTCTCTGTTTATCGTGGAATATTCCAATGAAGGCGGTCAGCCAGGGGAAATTTCCAATACCTATGTGGAGTCTTATACTTATTCTGACATTTTGACAGAAAAGAACCTCATCCGTTATTTTGATGAATAGAAAGGTCCAGTGGGCCTTTTTACTTATATTTGAAGCAATTCCTCAGTCAAATCGACTTATATAGAGGATGATAAGCAAAGAAAACAGGTGGTCATCATGATTAAAAATTTGGTTTTTGATTTGGGCAATGTTCTGATTGAATGGAATTCTGAGAAAATCTTGACATATTTTGAACCTGAGAAAGAGCGGCGGCAGGTTCTTAGGCAGGCCATTTTTGAGTCGGGTGTCTGGCATCAGACAGACAAGGGGGAGCTGAGTTTGAAAGAAGCCTGTGAGGAAGTCCTAGCTCAGCTGGACGCTTCCTATCATTCTGCCGTTAAGAATATCTTTTACCATTGGTACGAAGTCGTGCATGTTTACAGTGATTTACAGGAAAGGATTCGGCTATGGGCTAATCAAGGTTATCGAATCTATATCTTGTCAACCACTTGTGAGATTTTTTATCATATTGAAAAAGCTGGTTTGTTGCCCATTTACCCACTGCTGTCGGGCTATATCCTTTCCTCAGAGGTCGGGGTTGTCAAGCCGGAAGCAGAGATTTACCAAAAGCTCTTTAAAAAATATAAACTGAATCCAGTGGAATCCGTCTTCATTGATGATATTCAGGCTAACTTAGATACGGCAGCTGAATTGGGCTTTGAAACCATCTTATCCACAAGCGAGACAGAGAATATCAGTGCTATGGAGGATTTGCTGGCTGCGAAAGGAAAGTTTGACTGATGGATGATCGTTTGCTTCACTTATCGTTGAAAAGGAGTGAGTCCAAGCTCCAACCTTGACATTTGCTGATGATTGCGCTATCATAGTCCTATATATGGGAGTCTGTGTACAGTCTGAGAGGAAGTGTAAGCTTCGACCGCACCTGATCTGGGTAATGCCAGCGTAGGAATCATACCAAAAAACAGTGGTATTTGTGCGCCTTTTCCATATACGGAAAAGGCCTTTTCTTTTATCATCTTTATTAATGTTGATATTTTAAGAATTACAGCGCTAAAAAGCAGGAAGGGAGGAAAATCGTTCTAATGAAAGCATTACAAAGGCTGATGCGGCAGCAAATCGGTCTCTTAGGTATGCTGGGTGTACTTGTCATCTGGCAGGTCATGGGCTGGCTCAAGCTCTTGCCCAAATTTATCCTTCCGACACCTCTGGAAATCGGCCAGGCCTTTATCAGAGATGCTGGATTTCTAGCAAGTCATAGCTGGGCAACCTTAAAAGTAGCCTTGCTGGGTTTAGTCTTGGGTGTCATCTTGGCCTGTATACTAGCTATACTCATGGACAGCATGAGCTGGCTCAATGATCTAATCTACCCCATGATGGTCGTGGTGCAGACGATTCCGACTATTGCTTTGGCGCCAATTCTGGTTCTCTGGCTGGGGTATGGGATTTTGCCCAAGATTGTGCTCATTATTTTGACGACGACTTTTCCGATTATCGTCAGTATTCTGGATGGTTTTCGGCATTGTGACCGAGACACCTTGACTCTCTTTGAGCTCATGCAGGCCAATCGCTGGCAGATTCTCTGGCATTTTAAGATTCCAGCCAGTCTGCCCTATTTCTATGCGGGCTTGCGTGTCAGTGTTTCCTATGCCTTTATCACGACTGTGGTTTCCGAATGGCTGGGCGGTTTTGAAGGGCTGGGTGTTTATATGATTCAGTCTAAGAAACTTTTCCAATATGATACCATGTTTGCTATTATCATATTGGTTTCGGTTATCAGTCTTCTGGGGATGAAGCTGGTGGCTGTCAGTGAAAAATATGTCATCAAGTGGAAATAGGAGCTCAGCTCTGCTATTTCCCAAATAAAGAAAAGAGGATAATGATGAAAAAAAGTTATAAAGTCTTGTTGGCAGGCTTGGCTGCCGTATCAATCATTGGCCTAGTGGCCTGCAGTCAGTCGAAATCAACGTCTGAAAGCAAGGGTAAAAAAATTGATTTTATCCTAGACTGGTCACCTAACACCAACCATACCGGCCTTTATGTGGCTCAGGAAAAGGGCTACTTCAAGGAAGCGGGCGTGGATGTGGATATCAAGTTGCCGCCTGAAGATAGCAGTTCGGATCTGATTATCAACGGCAAGGCTCCTTTTGGAATTTATTTCCAGGACTCCATGGCTAAAAAACTGGATAAGGGCGCAGAAATCACAGCTGTCGCGGCCATTGTAGAGCATAATACTTCGGGCATTATTTCCAAGAAGTCTGCAGGTATTACAGAACCTAAGGATCTGGCTGGGAAGAAATATGGTACCTGGAATGATCCGGTGGAGCTGGGCATGCTTAAAACCTTGGTTGAAAGCCAGGGTGGGCAGTTTGATGAAGTGGAAAAAGTTCCCAACAACGATTCCAACTCAATTACGCCGATTGAAAATGGTTTGTTTGATGCAGCCTGGATTTATCATGGCTGGGACGGCATCATGGCAGAGACGCAAGGCATGGACACTAATTTCTTTTACATGAAGGACTATGTCAAGGAGTTTGACTATTATTCTCCAGTCATCATTGCCAATAATGACTATCTCAAGAAGAATCCGGACGAAGCGAAAAAGGTCCTGCAGGCTATCAAGAAGGGCTATCAATATGCCATGGAGCACCCTGAAGAAGCGGCGGATATTTTAATCAAGCATGCGCCAGAGTTGAAAAACAAGCGTGACTTTGTCTTGGCTTCTCAAAAATATCTGTCTGAGCAATATGCATCAGATAAGGACAAGTGGGGTCAGTTTGAGGCTAGCCGCTGGAATGCCTTTTACAAATGGGCCAAGGATAAGGGTATCGTGGACAATGACTTGAGTGACAAGGGATTCAGCAACGATTATATAAAATAATGACAGAAATTAAACTTGAAAATGTAAGTTATGCTTATGATGAGCAGCAGATTTTGAAAGATATCAGCCTGCAGGTAGAAGCAGGCCAGGTCGTAGCGATTTTGGGACCAAGCGGAGTCGGGAAAACGACCCTCTTTAATCTGATTGCTGGGATTTTGGAGGTCCAATCGGGCAGGATTGTCCTAGACGGGCAGGAAAATCCCAAGGGCCGGGTGAGTTATATGCTGCAGAAGGACTTGCTGCTGGAGCACAAGACGGTGCTAGGCAATGTCATCTTGCCCCTCTTAATCCGAAAAGTATCAAAAAAGGAAGCGACGGAGCAGGCAACCCAGATTTTGAAGGAGTTTGGACTCTTTGATGTGGCAGATAAGTATCCACATGAGCTGAGCGGGGGGATGCGGCAGCGCGTGGCTCTGCTACGGACCTATATGTTCGGTCACAGGCTATTTCTTCTGGACGAGGCCTTTAGTGCTCTGGATGAGCTGACTAAGATGGAGCTGCACGCTTGGTATCTGGATATTCATCGTAGGCTGGGTCTGACGACTCTTCTCATTACTCATAGCATTGAGGAAGCTCTGGCTCTCAGCGACCATATCTATATTCTGAAAAATCGGCCTGGGCAAATTGTTGCAGATCTCCAACTGACTTGGTCAGACAGTGAGGATAAGGAACTGCAGAAGTTACGATACAAGCAGGAGATTTTGAAGATTTTGGGAGTGTGAAGCAACTGTCGGAATTCCTTTGCTTTCAAGAAACAACCTAAATCAAGCCTTTTGGCTTGATTTTTTGCATGTAAGTGGAAAGAGTTTTTAGGTAGATAAAAATATCATAATTTATATTGAGAACAGAGAAGTCTGTTCTCTTTTTTGTTTGTTTAAAATTCACTTGGAGAGGAGTTTTTAAGTTTCTATACTTGTTTATCTGCTTAGTTCTATAGGAGGTTAAGATGATTAGAGATTTGTATGAGCAGTTAATTAAGAGTGAACCTATGGGATTTATAAATCCTTTGGAGGATCTTGGAGAGTTTGATGTTTTTCAGATGAAATTTAAAAAGCCTGTTCGTCTGCTGGTGAACAAACATTCAGGTCAACCGTACCCTTTGCATTGGCAAAACAAGATTGAGGAGATGAGAGGTCTCTATATTCAGTATCAACTGGCCCTAAGGGAAGAACAAGAAATTAGGCGAGTAAGAAAAACAGAGGATAAAAAACATATTGAAAAGATCGTGACAACTTATTTGAGTCTAGGATTTCGATTTTCTGAGATTGAAAACAAGGTTCAAATGTCTAATAAACGACTTAGAGACTTATTTCGACGAAGTGACTATGTTACCACTTCATCACCAGAATTTTTTAATAAGGAAGATATACAAGCTGGATATTTTTTAGCAGAAAATCATCTTCCTTCCAGTATGAGAGTATGAGAAATGAAAAAAATATATAGTACAATCCTTCAGCAGGGATTGAGGCAGTTTAAGTTTAAAAATAGCAAATTTAAACCAATAAATCAACCTGATGAAGAAACAAAAGGATCAATCTTTGGGTATCGGACAAAAGAAGATATGGTCCATGCCCGAGGAGTTGTTTTAACCTCACTAGAAGCAGTCCAAGAGAATCAGAAGAGTTTTACACACTGGACACCTAACGTTTATCGATATGGGGCTTACAGCGATGAGAATCGCCGTATCACAAAAGGTCATTCAGAAAATAATCTTAGACAAATAAATACTTTTTATATTGATTTTGATCTTTCATTGCCAGATGTAATGACTTCAGGAGATATTCTGACAGCTAGCTTGAATCTGGGGTTTATGCCTACCTTAATCCTTAAAAGTGATAAAGGTTATCAAGCTTACTTTGTATTAGAATCACCTGCTTATGTAACATCTACAAGCAACTTCAAAGTTGTTAAAATTGCCAAAGAAATTTCCCAGAACTTAAGAAATTACTTCAACAGTGAAAATCTTCCAGTTGATTTGACTTGTAATCACTTTGGAATTGCACGTATGCCGAGAGTTGATAATGTGGAATTTTTTGACCAGGACTATTGCTATTCATTTCAAGAGTGGATGAACTGGTCAATGAAGCAGTCTGACTTTACTTTCGCTAAAAAGAAACCAAATATGACTGTTATTTCGGGGACTGCAGGGATTAAACAAATTGATGAGCCATGGTATCATATGCTGATGAATGAATCAGTTATTAGAGGAGCAAAAGCTCTTATGGGTCGGAATAGCGTATTGTTTACATTGGCCCTTGCTAACTATTCATCTGGTGTGTCACAGGGCGATTGTGAGGTCATTTTAAATGATTTCAACTTACGGTTAGTCGAACCAGTCCGTACAGACGAAATCCTAAAACTTGTTGCAAGCGCCTACTCAGGTAAATACGAAGCTGCCAGCCGTGATTATGTCTTATTGCTATGCAAGGCCTGGGTCAAAAAAAGTCTGACAGCTAAGGATCTCTTTATCCGCCAGGGTTGGAAGAAATTCAAGAAGCCACGCCAAGCTAGAACAAATAGCCACTTGCACGAATGGAAACAAGATATTATGACTTACCTGCAGGAGCGGGGGCAAGATGACCCCTTCCTCCAGACGAGTAAAAAAGCTATCCGAGAAGAACTCTTAATCCCAGAACGAAGCCTGGATAAAGCACTGAAACTCCTGAAGGAGGAGCAGCGAATTTTTCTTAAAGTCAAGGCTGGGCGAGGTGGTGGAATCAAGATTGCTTCAATTAATCAAATTCTGCTCACATTAATTCAACTGAAGAAAGAGCGCCAGGAGGCATACTTTCAGAATATAGCGGCTTGGTTTGAAACAAACATGGAGTTTATCCAGAGAACAATTAGAGCGGCTCAGAATCGCTTTAAACAGGCTCAAAATATCACTCTTTTTGAGGTCGATGTAGGCTAAAAAATTAAACCCGCAAACTGCCATTACATTATATCTATGATAGTTTGCGGGGAACTAGGATACTTATGTAGAGAGGAGAAAATATTAGTCGCAAGATTTTGTTCAATGAGTTAATTATTTTTTTACTGATTATATTGCTACTAGCAGCTTTTGCTATTCCGTTTGAATTATCCTTAGGAGCAATATTTCTAGAACTGGCAGTAGCAATGACTATGGAAGGAGATTAGAAAGTAGTGAAAAGTATTTTACGTTATCCAGGCAGCAAATGGAATCTGGCCAGTAAAATTGTTGACTTGATGCCAGATCATAAGAGTTATCTAGAGCCATTCTTTGGCAGCGGAGCTGTCCTCTTTACTAAAACTTTGAGTAGCATTGAGACAGTTAATGACTTAAATGATGATGTTGTTAATCTCTTTCAAGTTATCCAACAAGACCCAGAGACTTTAATCGACAAATTGTTTTTGACTCCTTATAGCCGGAAAATCTATGACAATGCTTGGGAAATGCAGCCAAAGAATGAGGTAGACAAAGCCCTTAATTTCATTATTCGGTCACTGATGTCTCACGGTTTTAGGAATTTTGAAAAGTCTGGCTGGAAACGTGATGTGAACGGACGTGAAAGAGCCTATGCAGTCAAGCATTGGAACGAGCTGCCAGAACTTATCCAAGAAATTTCTCTAAGGCTGAAGCAGGTCCAGATTGAATGTCGCCCAGCATTTGATTTGATTTCTGAGTATAACCGTGAAAATGTATGTATGTACGTAGATCCTCCTTATGTCCTTAGTACAAGGACGAGGAAACAGTACACTGTTGAGTTGGAAGACCAAGATCACGAGGAATTGTTGGACATCTTGAACCAATCTAAGGCAAAAATTCTCTTAAGCGGTTATGACAGTGAGCTTTATAACAAGCAACTGAGAAACTGGGAAAGAGTGGAGTTTGCAGCTACTGCAGAGCATGGTTTACCAAGAACAGAAGTTCTTTGGATGAATTTTCAACCTAAGCAGCAGTTGGAGTTGTTTTGAATGAGGTAATCAATGAAATTTTTGGACTTATTTGCTGGCATTGGTGGCTTTCGCCTTGGTATGGAAGCCGCTGGCCATGAGTGTGTAGGGTTTTGTGAAGTAGACGACTTTGCCAGAAAATCTTATAAAGCTATTTTTAATACAGAAAAGGAGGTAGAGCTTCATGACATCAGAAGCGTACCAGATGAATCTATTCGAGGACTTGGACAAGTGGACATTCTCTGCGGAGGATTTCCGTGTCAGAGTTTCTCACTTGCTGGAAGCAGAAGAGGTTTCAGAGATGAACGAGGTAATCTCTTCTTTGAAGTTGCACGCTTCGCAAAGCTTCTTAGACCCTCTTATATTTTCCTTGAAAACGTCCCAGGACTCCTTAGTCATGGAGGAGGTGATACCTTTGAGACCATCCTCAGCACGCTTGATGCCTTGGGGTATAATGTGGAATGGCAAGTGCTTAACAGCTCGCACTTCGGAGTTCCACAGAACAGACAAAGAGTCTTCCTTGTTGGACATTCTCGAAGACGAGGTACCCGACCAATATTTCCTCTCGGAAGCTACAACAGGGAAGTTGCTGAATTATCAGAAATCAGAACAAATTCCCTTACCGCGCAATACCCAGGGGGACAAGGGAACGGATCGTACATTATTGAAAGTAAACCGAAGAGAGTAGGGAATATTCATCCTTCGGGTAAGGGAATGAATGGAGATGTTTACTCAGCTGAAGGGCCTGCTCCTACTCTTACAACAAATAAAGGGGAGGGGATGAAGATTGTACTATCTGGTAGGCTGCCTGGTAAGTATTCTATAACGAACCGAGTATATGATCCTTCAGGTATTGCTCCCACACTTTCCACAATGCAAGGAGGAGGCCAGGAGCCAAAGATAATTCAGCGCTCTCATGGCTTTAATAAGGGTGGGGAACATAAAATAGCACCAACCTTAACCAGTCATAGTTATCATGAGAATAACCTAGTCAAAATTGTAGACTTTTACAACAAAATAGTGAAAGACGAGGTTGGGACTTTAACATCTAGTGGTGGAGGTAGTACTGTACGAACTGGCAGCTTTGGAGTGACTGATGGTTACCGCATTCGTAAGCTGACACCCCGAGAATGTTGGAGACTGCAGGGCTTCCCTGATTGGGCTTTTGATAAAGCGTGTTATGGAGAAGTTATACCGCAGGGTTATTTTGACCTACTGCTTTCAAGAAAATTGCCCCGCAAAAAATGGCGGAAGCTATGGAGAATAACTCGTAAGCAACGAATGTCAAATAGCCAGCTATACAAGCAAGCAGGGAACAGTGTGACGGTTCCTGTAATTACAGCTATTGCCAAATACTTTGAAAGTGATGTGCCTAATGAAAAAAAGAAAAATGGTTAAATTATATACTTGTGTCCGATGTCATATCAAGTATGTTCCTAATCGTTCGGATCAGATGTACTGTTCTAAAAGCTGCCGTCTTAAGGCATATGCAGGAAAGTAACGAGGTATCAATCAAAATGAAGAAAGAAGGAAAAATAAATGA
>JABZYU010000070.1:0-9915 GCA_015264985.1 Streptococcus sanguinis
ATATAGAGCTATATAGGAAATGCTGTTGAATTTCATAAAAATCGGAAGTTTTACATAATACTCTCTAATTAATTTTACATAACAAAATTTAAAGTTTCCCTCATTCAATAAAACTTATATAAATTTTTTGAAATTAATAAGTAGATTTAGTCCTGAAAAGCTTTGATATTACGCTGTTTTTAGTCCAACTGAAACCCATACTTTCCAAACCAGGTCTTAAGAAAGCTCGTAAAGCTTCACAATTCTCAAAACGTTAATCAATACGATACTATCAACATTTACAGACATTCAAGAATTTCTCTTGGATGTCTTTTTTGATGTAAAAAACAATTTAACCTAAAAATACACCAAGATTCAAAATCTTGGTGTATTATCTTTTTTTAGATAATTGTTCTCTAAAAAGTTTTGTCATTTGTTTTTGTCCGGCAGGAGTACCTAGTGCTTCTTTGCTTATTTCTCCTTTAAATATTTGTTCCATTAAAAATAGGTAAGCCTCGCCTAAAGCAGTTGTAATTAATCCAGCAGTGGTTCCAGAAATCGTTCCGCCAACTGCTGTTCCTACTCCGGGAATAAATTTGAGTATATTAGAGACAATTGTTTTTCCGAGGAATGTTGCTCCCCCAGACCCTAAGGTTGAGGATACAAAGGCGGTTAGAAAAGTTTTATTTATATCAAGGCCAAATATTACAGTGATGCCAGTAATCATGCTTATCTGGGTCGGTACAAGCATGAATGCATCTGCGAATGGAACTGGAGCGAAACCTTCACCAAAACTTGCTGCTACTGCAGTCGCAATGACTGCCCTAGCATGTTTTTTTTTAGATTCCAGAGATACTTTTTGGATATTTTGGAGAGTATCTTGTAGTTCAGTTGGCAATACCTCAGACATTACATCAATCAAAGTATCTAATCCAAAAGCTTTAGCGACATATTCCTCATCAAAATCCATATCTTGAGCTAAAATTGGCACAACTTTACAAACATCTAAGTTTTCCTGCTCAACATGAGCTTTCATTTCTAGTGCTTTTTTCTTAGGTACAGATTGAGTAAGGACAACAATGATTGGGACTTTAGACTGTTTATTTTTCTCGGAAAACTCTCTGAGCCATTCCACTTCTGAACTATCAAAGGTACGGTTTGAACCGACATTAATACAATACCAAATGCAGTGAATTACCTCATTGATATCATTAGAAGAGTAACCGTTGTTAATTAGTTTGATCACTTCATCTTTGACACTCTCCTGTTGGGCATATGACAATTCAAAGCCGGGTGTATCGTAGATTGCCAAAGGATATCCGTTTTTTTCAATTTTGCGAATTTCTTGAGTTACTGGTCGACCCAATCCAGTATCAGCAAAATTACCTCTAAACAAACTGTTGATTAGTGTGCTTTTACCAACACCTGATTTACCAATTACGATGATATTTAATCTTTTTAAATTATGAATTCTATCATTAATCGCATTGAGACATTGTTGCGCAATATTGTCAGTATTAATTTGCATGATTTTCTACCTTTTTATATTCAGATTTTTTAACCAATTTGTCCTTACAATCAAAATTGACTTTTCGATGATTAGTTATTTTTACTTGCTTTTTATATAAATAATTTGTTGTTTTTTTCAAAACTTTAGGCAGAATCACTGTAGAAGCTAAAATTAAAGCTCCACTTCCTAAGATATATTTTACTTTAGAAGAATTTCTTTTTTTATTACCTTTTGTCTTTGACATAATATTCTCACTAATATGATATTTTAAATAATTATATCATATTAGAAATTAAAAGAGTCAATTTAATGATTTTGCTTATCTCTTTGTTTTAAAGATTTTAGAACAACTTCTCCGATAGAAATTGAAGTAATGTTAGCAGAGATCTATTAGTTGTAATGAAGAGGGGGCAAAGATATTGAAGATAGAAAAGTAGTTATGTGGCTTTCAGCTTGTCTCACTCTCCAAGGTACAAGAAAAATAAACCACCTGCCTTGCGGGTGTGGTTCATAGATTTAGTAATTTATAGATTTTTAAAAATTTATATAGTAAACTAGATGTGTAACATTGGGTTTTGAGTGATTGAAAAATTAGTATGGATGTTACTAGCTGTTTTAGAAAATTAGTGTGGTATCAAAAAATTTAAGGAGACGTTATGAAAAAACGAACGAAAAGCATAATTGCAACAATTTCATCAATAGTGGCGCTCGTAAGTCTGGGAGGATGTACCCTTACCCAAAAAGAAAGTAATAAAGAAAATCAGAAAGTTGCTTATTCAAAAAAGGCTATCAAAGATGATAAAGAAGCTATCAAGCAAAAACAGCTCGCTTATCTAAAAAAGCATGAGCAAGAAATTATAGATTTGGTGAAAGCTCAAAGTCCAAAAGTCGAATCAGTTCAGATTGATTGGGAAGAGACGCAATGGAGTGATGGCGGTCTTACAAATCCCGAGTATTATATTAATGTTTTTGGGCGTATCAATAATATTGAAGAATCGGGGTGGGGAGTGGATATACCGATTAATGATGATGAAAGTGTAAATCTTGAAGAAATGATTATAGGTAATTACATAAGTGTCGGAGGTGAACCGATTGACTAATTGGAATTTGAAAAGTTTTAATAATATATGCTTCGTTAGAGGAATCATTCTATAGGGATAAAACTAATAGACATTCAGGAGTTATTTCTTGGATGGCTTTTTTACGCTATTCAGCTCACCTATAAAATTCTTCTATTACTTTCATAGAAAATATATATTAGCCAGAAAGGGGCAATCATAGTAAAATAGCTATCAAAATAGACTAAAGGAGTTTGGAATGAAGTTAGTTTCTTTATGGTCAAAGGTTTCTCTGGGCTTGCAACTCTTGATTGCTTTGATTTTGGGTGTTCTTGTTGCTCTTATCTGGCCGCAGTTTTCGGCTTTTTACCAGTTTTTGGGTCAAGCTTTTATCAGTTTGATTAATATGGTGATTATTCCACTGGTCTTTCCGGTTGTGGTCGTAGCTGTGGCTGGTGTGATTGGTAAGAAATCTTTTGGGAAGCTCTTGTCAAAGAGTCTGCTCTATTTCTTTGGGGTCACGACGGCGATTACCTTTATTTTTGTCTTTGCAGCTTATTATCTGGGCTTTGGTCAAGGAGTCAATATCGGTCAGGCGGGAGCCAGCATTGATGGGATTGCCAAAAGTATTCAGTTGGATGAGTTTTTGCTTAGCTTCATTCCCTCTAATATTGTCAAGTCGCTTTCAGAAGGAGCTCTGCTTCCTATTATTGTTTTTGCGATATTCTTGGGTTATGGTCTTGGGAGTCTTAAGGAAGACAAGTCACAGAAGTTTATTGATTTATTACAAATTTGGATTGAGGCCATTTATAAAATTGTCGGTGTGATTGTGAAGCTGTCGCCGATTGGTATTTTTGGTTTTATTGCTAAGGATGTGGCTACGACAGGAGTTGACAAGTTGGTCGGTTTGGGGCAATTTGTAGCAGGAACTTATCTGGCTTATGCGGTGCTAGCTTTAGTAATTTTTCCTTTGATTGCTCTTGCTTTCAGAGTTCCTTATCTGACAAGCTTGCAACGGATTTGGAGCCTTCTGACTTTGGCTTTTGTCTCTGGCAGTTCTAGTGTTGTCCTGCCGCCGCTGTTGAAGGATTTAAAGAAGCAGGGCTATGATGAGCATATCATAGATTTGGTTGTACCTTTGGGTTACACTTTTAATCTTGAGGGGGCTGCTGTGTATTTTTCTGTAGCAACTGTTTTTATTGCTCATGCTTATGGGATTGCTTTTTCTGTGTCAGGACTCTTCTTCATTGTTTTGCTTTTGACTTTGATTGGTAAAACGGCTGCGACTGTGCCTTCAGGAGCGATTGTTGTCTTGCTGGCAGCTGCGCCTCAGCTAGGCCTGCCGGTAGAAGGCGTTGCCCTGATTTTTGCGGTTGATTTCTTTGTCAATGCTGGTCGCACTGCCCTCAATGTTCTAGGTCAGGTCTTGGCCGTCAGTGTTATTGAAAAGACGGAAGGCAATGTAGTAGAAGAATCGAAAAGCAGCAAGCTGGCTGTTCGGTATTCCTAAAGGAGAGAAGACTTATGAGTCAAGCAAAAGTATACGTTATTCATGAAAATTTGGAGTGGACGCAGCACTTGGTCAAGTGGCTGGAGGAAAAAGATGTGCCCTATGAACTGTGGGATTTGTCAAGTGGGATCCTCGATCTGCAGAGTCCGCCCCCAACAGGAATTTTCTACAATCGGATGTCCGCTTCTTCTCATACGCGTGGACACCGCTATGCACCAGAATTTACAGAACAAGTTCTAGCTTGGCTAGAAGCTCACGGTCGCAAGGTTGTCAATGGTAGCGGAGCTATCAATCTAGAAATCAGCAAAATTAAACAATATTTGAAGCTTTCTGAAGTTGGAATTGCTTATCCAGAGACAGTAGCCGTTTTGGGACAGGAGAATATTCTTGATGCTGCTAGAAAGCTTAATATTTATCCTCTGATTACCAAGCATAATCGGGCTGGGAAAGGTTTGGGAGTGCAGCTCTTCAATAGTGAGGAAGAGTTAGAAGCCTATGTAGACAGTCCTGCTTTTGAGCCTTCTGTGGATGGGATCACTCTGCTTCAGGCCTATATCAAGCCTGCGGATGGTCGCATTCGTCGTTCGGAGTTTATTAACCAGAAGTTTCTTTATACGGTGTCCATTGATTCATCAGATGGCTTTCAGCTTTGTCCGGCAGATGGGTGCCAGATTGGGCAAAAGCCTGCTCAGTTGGAAACATCGGATAAGTTTCAAATCACGGAGCCGCTGCCTGCTAGTCAAAGACAGGCTTATGAAACCTTTCTAGCTAAGGCTGGTATTGATGTAGCAGCTATTGAGTGGGTAGAGTCGGAGAGCGGTCAGATTTATGTCTATGATGTGAACACCAATACCAACTATAATCCGACAGCAGAAGAAAAAGCAGGAATTTTTGCTCATCAGCACTTGGCAGAATATCTAAAGAACGAGCTGGCCGCATCCTATTCAGAATAAATTTAAAACAAACAAAAGCTTTCCGTTTAGGAGGCTTTTTGTTTGTTCTTCGTTTCCAAAATATGACATCTGTCATTTTGTTTTTGTGACAAGCGTCAGGTGAAGCGCTTACAAAAATTTGTTATATTTAGATTATTGAGATTGCTTCTTTTTTATAAAGGAGTTAGGTGCTAAATGAGGTGTTCATTTTGAACAAGAAAAGGTGAAAGGAGTGCCTTATGTAGAAGTAAATTTGGTTGTGAGGAGTCTGATTTTATTTTTAGAATATTGAGGTGTGTCATGAAAAATCATCAGGAAAAAGTGTGTAAAAATTGGTTTATGAGAAAAAGCGGCAAGCGTTGGGTGTTTGGGTGCGCCCTGCTTGCTTTTGGAGCTTTCTTGTTAGATGGTGGCGGAGTGGTTTATGCGGATGAGGGGAAGGCTAATCCAGCCCCTGCTCAGTTCTTGCAGACTGATTCATCAGCTGTCTCGGAGCCTGAGAGTGAGCAAACAGCTGCTTCTACAAGGAATGCCGATAAGACAGAGAACATTGTAGCTGGGGAGACTGCTGCAACTGTAGCGACGGAAGCAGGTAGTCAGGATGCAGCAGTAGAGTCGGCTAATCGAAAGGCTGATAAGGAAGATCAAGTCACAGCAAATGCTAAAGAGAGCAAACAGGAAGAAGACGAACAGCCAGTAACGAAGGAAGTTGCTTCGGAAAAACTCCCTGCCGCAGAGACTGTAGATAAGCAGTCAGGCTTCAATACTAATTTGGCAGAAGCCAAGGGAGACAAAAATGGAGTTTGGGAAGTCCGGGAGCAAGGACTTTATAGTGATGCCAGAGGCAAAGGTGATAGTTTTCTTTACTCTCAAAGTCAGGGCAAGGATTTTGTTTACTCAACGGATGTAACTTTCCTCAGTAAGGAAGGGGCGGCAGCCCTCATTTTCCGCAGTAATAATAATCCGGATGACAAGAGCAGCTATGCAGTTAATATTGATGGTGGTAGCAACAATGTGAAGTTTTGGCGTTGGCAAGGCGGTCGGGACTATCAGTTTATCAATGAAAAACATATCGAGCCAACGGATGATAATAAATATCGACTCAAGGTCGTTTCTATCGGCTCTTGGGTATCCTACTATGTCAATGATATTCTAGTGGCCAGCTCAGGAGATTACACGCTTCAGAGAGATGATAAGGGGCAGAATACTTATCTGTCAGAAGGTTATTTTGGCTTACTTAACTGGAATAGCGAGCTGCTTTTTCAAAATACCTTTTATAAAGAAATCACTTCTCAGTCTAATCCTGAGTTGGAGGATATAAGGGTGACTTCTTCGGTTGGGAAAGTGGAACAGAAAGGTCAGTTTAGTGCTCCTATTACCATCCAGTATGTCAAGCATGATGCTGAGACTGTAGACTTGACCGTCGTAGCAAAAAATCCTGCTGCCAAGGTAAGCGTGACCGATGCTGCAGGTAGGGTTTATAGTGATTTGAAGAATATTCCGCTGGCAGTGGGGGCAAACTATCTGACTGTGACCAGCACTGTGACGGATGCGGATGGGCAGGAGGTCAGCCTGACTTATCGGCTCAATGTCCATCGTCGGCAGGCAGATGAGATTTACTACAATGAACTCTATCGCGGTCAGTATCATTATTCGGTCAAGGACGGTTGGGCCAATGATCCCAACGGGCTGGTTTATTATAAGGGAGTCTATCATTTCTTCTATCAGTTTTACGACGATACAAAGTGGGGACCTATGCACTGGGGCCATGCGACCAGCAAGGATTTGATTCATTGGGAAGAACAGCCGATTGCCTTTTATCCGGATGCTAATGGGGCTATGTTCTCAGGCTCTATCGTAGCAGATACTACCAATTCCTCTGGTTTATTTGACAATGACCAGGGCGGTTTAGTCGCACTGATTACTGCCGACGGAAACGGTCAGCGCATCAAGTTGGCCTATAGTAAAGATGAGGGCCGGACTTGGACGAAGCTTGATCAAATTGCAGCTGACTGGACGGATGATCCACTGCAATCTCAGGATTTTCGTGACCCCAAGGTCTTCCGTTGGGAGGGCAAATGGTTTATGGTCGTTGCAGGCGGACCGCTGAGAATTTATTCGTCTGATAATCTGCGTAATTGGAAGGTGGAGTCAACTTATGCGGCTCTCCATACGGAGTGCCCAGATCTCTATCCTCTACTGGCAGACGATGGTGGCCTTAAGTGGGTCCTGTCTCGTGGCGGGCGCTCCTATAAGGTCGGTGATTTTAGACAGGTGGAGGGCAAGTGGACTTTCGTCCCAGATGCTGAGTTTGCTCAGGCTGATCAGGTTATGAACTTTGGTAAAGACTCTTATGCGGCCATGACTTACTACGTTCAGGACTTTGGCAGCAAGGCTAATCCAACCCTACCCGACATTATCGAGTCTAACTGGATGAATACCTGGGAAGATTACTGTAATCTGGTAGCCGATACCGTCGGTCAGAAGTTCAACGGTACCTTCAATCTTAACCTCAAACTAGGCCTTATCAAGCAAGACGGCAGCTATCGGCTGACTCAGACGCCAATTACAGCTTATCAGTCTCTGCGTCAGGAAGACAAGGCTGTGTTGTATAAAGACGTGGAAGTTAGTGAGAAGAATGGGCTGTTGAAAGATTTTTCCGGTGATCAGTATGAAATTGTCTCTACTTTCCGTCCAAGTGAAACGACCAAGAAAGTCGGTTTTAACCTGCGGGTTGGAGATGGAGAAGTGACTAGAGTTACCTATGATTTAGAAAAGGAAACTCTCTCTATTGACCGCAGCCAGTCCGGCATTCTTCTCAGTAATAAATTTGCTCAGGTGGATAGTCAGTCCGTCAAACGCAATGCGGATGGCAGCATAGATCTGCATCTCTATGTGGATCGTTCCAGCCTAGAAGTCTTTGCAAAAGGATATACTGTGGCGGGTGCC
Source organism: Streptococcus sanguinis (assembly GCA_015264985.1). Taxonomy (GTDB): domain Bacteria; phylum Bacillota; class Bacilli; order Lactobacillales; family Streptococcaceae; genus Streptococcus; species Streptococcus sanguinis_S. The sequence goes on from JABZYU010000070.1 coordinate 7,939, forward strand.
AATCAGATTTTCCCTGCGCCAAATAGTCTTGCCGCTAGTGTGTTTGTAGAAGGTGGTGCAGCTAAGGCTGACATTTCTCTTTATCCGCTGAAGGGCATCTGGAAAGACAAACAGGCAGTGACCAAACCACTGGAACTGGTGCAGGCTTCTCCTGTAACAAATAATATTTATGTCGGTGATACTTTGGATTTGAAAGCATATATCATGCCAGCAAGTGTCTCTCAAGCGGTCAGCTGGAGTGTTGATCAGCCAGATCTGGTCTCTGTCGCGGAAGATGGCAACAAGCTGCGAGTGACTGCTCTGCAAAGGGGTGTGGTCAAGGTAACGGCGACCTCTAAGGAAAATCCAAGCCTTTCCAAGGCCTTCACCATCAATATCAGCCGTAATGACTTTAAGACCAATGTTCCAGACTTAAAAGCTGTCTCTGGTAAGTGGTATGTCGACGGTGAAAGCCTCTATAATCAGAATACCAGCGCCAATGATTATTATATGGGAGGTCAGAAGATTCCTTTCTCTGAGTATAACTTGGATGTGGATCTCAAGTATCAAAAAGGCTTGATTAACATTTTCTATGCGTCTGAAAATGTTGATCCTCGCAATGCTTATTCTATTCAATTTGGCGATAATGATAAGATTCGACTTTACCGCTTTATGGGAGAGACGATTGCAGAAAGTAGCATGAATGGCAAGCATCTTAATGACGGCCAGTTCCACCATGTTAAGCTAGTGAAAACTAAAAATGGTGTCAGTGTATCTGTGGACGGTGTAGAATACCTGAACCACCAATTTGATACGGTTGAGCCTTATTATAATGATGCCTACGTCGGTCTGGGACTCTGGGATGGGGATTTGGAAGCGCGCAATTTCTTTGTGACCAATCTCCATGCACCAGCAATTAATAAGGCTTCTCTGCAGAAAGTGGTAGACAGTACAGCTAGTCTAGATCCAAGCCTCTACACAGATGAGACAGTTCAGGCTTACCAGTCAGCCTTGGCTCGAGCCCAGTCTCTCTTGGCAGATGAAAAAGCGGAGCAGGCAGATTTAGATAGAGCTGAACAGGAACTGAATGCAGCTCTTGCTGCTCTTGCTGTGAAACCAAGTCATCAGGTCACTCCGGAAGAAGGGATAAAGGACCTAGTGGAAGAAAAGCCTTTCTTAGAAGTCATAATGGAAGAGATTGCATATCAGACTCGAGAACAGGAAAATCCAGAACTGGAACAAGGGCAACGGCGGATACTTCTAGCCGGCCAAAAAGGTCAAAAGCGAGTCTTTGTAGAAGTCTTGAACGGTCAGAGAACTGTCCTCGGTCAGGAAGTTCTTTCTCTAGCAGTTGACGAACTAGTAGAAGTTGGCAGCAAGGTGGTGGCTGAAAGTGCTAAACAGCCTTCAACAATAGCCCAGCCTCAAGCTCTCAATCAAGGTAAGGAAGGAAAAGTTATTCCGTCGCCAAGATTGCAGCCAGCTCCCGACTCAGCTCTGCCTAAGACTGGCACTCAAGAAGACAAGTTTCTGACTCTGGCTGGTTTAGCTTTTCTGGGAATGGGTCTTCTAGCTGGAAGAAAGAAGCAAGAAGACTAAGATGTTAAGCAATGGTTATTTACACATAAAAAGGATGGGTGTTTTCCCGTCCTTTTTTGATATAATTAGAGCTTGTGAAGTGATTCGTTTTTGGCTGAGCATGCTCCAGTATTTGGCAAGAAATTCCGCTACATCCATCTGCTTGCTTTTTAATCCTCTATCCGAACTTGCATCCGGATGAACATATCGCGGTGCTGCTCCTGGAGTTGTGGCTGTTCATGAATCACCTCGCAGATATAATCGCCCACAGGAGTATATCCAGCTTGGGTCAGAGCTTGGTGAAAATGCGGCAGAGCTTTAAGTTCATCTGCAAAGGAAGGGCAGTAAGCGACTGCATAATTTCCTGCCGGCAGCAATATTCGATTTAAGTGAGGGAGTTCATTGGGAGTATGATGGAAG
>JABZYU010000071.1:0-9408 GCA_015264985.1 Streptococcus sanguinis
TCCGTTAAGAATCTCGTCTCGATAGTAGTTGGTCAGCGGAACTTCAGCAGTCGGAATCAGAACGAAGTTGGTATCGCTTAGCTCAAAGGTATCCTCTTTGAACTTAGGATATTGCCCAGTCCCAAACATAGAATCATGGTTGACCATGTAGGGAGTGATGACTTCTGTATAGCCTTCTTTGCCATGCTCGTCCAGCATAAAATTGTAGATAGCACGCTCAAGTCTTGCTCCCAAGCCCTTATAGAAGAGGAAGCGAGCACCAGTAACTTTTGCTCCACGCTCCCAGTCCAAGATGTTCAAATCCTCACCTAAATCCCAGTGAGCCTTAGCTTCAAAGTCAAATTGTCGCGGTGTACCCCAGCGACGAACTTCGACGTTTTCGTCCTCATCTGCTCCCACAGGAACACTATCATGTGGAATATTAGGCAGAGTGGTAGTGAATTCAGTCAACTTAGCATCCAGCTCAGCCAAGGTTGCGTCTAAGTTCTTGACCTCAGCAGAAAGTTTTTGCATGGCAGCAATCTTGTCATCTGCATTTTCTTTGTTGCGTTTAGCTTGGGCAATTTCAGCAGAAACAGTATTGCGCTCAGCCTTGAGTTCTTCGGCCTTGACCAATAAATACCGACGTTCACTGTCGATGTTGTACATTTGTTTGAGTGTGGTAACATCAACACCGCGGTTGGCTAATTTTTTAGCTACAGTATCAAAGTCAGTGCGAATGCGTTTTAAATCTAACATAGGTACCTCCAAAAATAAAAGCACTTTATGAAACTGTTGGAGCGGCAGAGCCGCGGTTCCATCCAACTTCACAAAAGTGCACTTGCTTAATTATTCATTTTTAAACTAACGGTAGAATTTCCTATTTTCTCCTTGTCTGCTCACAGCCACCGCAGACTTTCTGAAAAGTGCCCAATAGTACTTATCCGTTTCGACTATTATACAGGATTTTCCGGAAAATGTAAATCCCATGATAGGAAAAATCTTGACAGAAAAAGATAACTATGTTATCTTTAAATAAAGGTAACATAGTTATCCAAAGGAGTTCTTATGGTAAAACAAACAACGCGCGACCGTATGATTGGGAAGGCAAGCCAGCTTATCAGAGAGTATGGCTATCAGAATATCCCCCTGAGGAAACTGGCATCTTTGCTGGGGGTTACGACTGGTGCTTTTTACAAGGCTTTTGAGAATAAGGAGGAACTTTACTATCAGGTCTGTCTTTTGGAAAACCAGAGGCAGCTTAAACGTTTAGAGGAACAGTATTTAGACGGAGTCTCTGATCCTTTGGATTGCATTTGGCAGATAGGACTCTTTCTTTTATCGGAATATGAGACCAACAGTCGGATGATGGATTTTCTCTTTTTCAGTCCTGTGGCGATAGAGGCTTACCGGAAAGGTGAGCTTCTGGAAATCGGGAATAAGACAGTGGTTTATCTGGATCGGCTGCCTATTGAGAGTCAGAAAGAGAAAAAGATTCTTTTGCTTAAGCTAGACACCTTCATCACAGGCTATGGACATTTTATTGCCAAAGGCTTGGAGCCTTTTGATGAGGAAGTCTATCGCTCAATGTTCAATGATTTACTAGGAGGTTACAAACATGATTAAAAATCTCATTGTTTATGCACATCCCTATGATAAAAGCTTTAACCATGCTATTTTAGAGCAGGTTCAGGACTTGTTGGAGAAGAAAGGTCAGACCTATGAACTGATTGATCTCTATGAGGATGGTTTTAATCCAGTCTATACCAAGGAAGAGCTAGCGCTTTTTAATAAAGGGCAGGCACTAGACCCGCTGGTTTTAAAATATCAGGAAGCTCTTGCGTCCTGTGACCGCCTTATCATGATTTTTCCTATCTGGTGGGCGGATATGCCAGCTATTGTCAAGGGCTTTGAAGATAAGGTCTTTTTGAAAAATAAGATTTATGAGGAGAGCAAAACTCGCCAGTTAGTTGGTCGTCTGACCAATATTAAAGAGGTGTTGGCTATTACTACCTCTGCAGCACCGACCTTCTATCTTAAGTATTTCTGTGGTGATGTCGTCAAGAAAGCCATGTTGGGCCATACCTTTAAGTCTATCGGTGCTAGACAGCGCCGTTGGTTGAATTTCGGGAATATTTCTCAGTCTACAGCTGAAAAACGGCAAGTTTTTTTAGAAAAACTAGCAGAAAAGATTTGAAGAGGTGGCTATCATGATTCGTTTTAGAAGGGCAGATGAAAGGGATCTTGTTGCTGTGGTCTCAGTTTTAACTGCTGCTTTTGCTGAGCATGAGGTCTACAGAGAAAAATTCCGTCCTCTCTTTGGTAGCAGTCAGTCTTATATTGATTTTCTAAATAGATTGCATGCAGTTATGGTTAAGGCGGCGATGCGTCATCATATTTGCCTACTTGCTGAAGTTGACGGGCGCCTTATGGCGGTCGCTACCATTCATAAGATCGATAACCATCCTGTCGGTATACTTTCCTTTTTGTGGGCAGGAGCATGGAGGATGTGGAAATATATTCCTCAGCTTTTAGCTTTTCAAAAAGTCTTTGGGAAGGGCAGTAAAGAAGCTAAGAAAAGGAGTGTTTCAACTCTTTATCTTGAACTACTGGGTGTGCTGCCTGATTATCAAGGACAGGGAGTTGGCGGTCTTTTTATCTCAAAGGGGCTTGAGTTGCTTGCAAAAGAAGAGAAATGCCAGCGGCTTACTTTGATTACTCATACAGAAAGCAACTGTCGTTTTTACAAAAATAACGGATTTAAGCAGCTAGATGTCCGTGATGTTGAAGGTGTCAAGACATGGACTTTCGAGAAAAAATTAGCTGATGTTTATACTTTTTGAAGATCTAATGATGCGGTCTTGCATTGATAATATCTGCTTACCTGACCCCATCATTTCAAGGGGCTGAAATAGTGCCTTCTCAGATTATTTCACTTTCCAATTTTTTGTGCTAGCTCCCTTTTGCTGATACAAGCAGCTTTTGTCGTAGTCGAAAATATAAAAAATAGGGTTGAAAAGTTTCAACCCTATTTTTTCTTCTTAAAGATTCCAGCAATTTTTTGTAACAGAGTCGGCAATCTAACGACTTTGTCGTTGCCGATATGCTCCCGCGCAATTTTGAGTATCTTACCAGAATCTTTGGAGGCAAAGAGAAACTTTCCCTTGTCAGTCCAGATTTCAAAATGGCGGCTGACTTTTTTGCCAGAAACATTAGCACCGATAGTAATGATGCTAGACCAAGGCAGCTGAATATAATCTTCTACATTGGCATCAGCATAAAACTCCAGAGCTGTCTCGCCGATTAGAAATTTCCCAACCTTTCCGCCTAATCCAAGATAGGAAACGCCAGTGGTATTAAACTCAACTGTTTTATTTTGTGACTGTGCCATAGAGTAACTCCCTTTTAAATAATATAGCTATTATACCACAATAAAAAGAAGGCCGAAACCTTCTTTTTGATTACATCAAACCAGCAACGTGAGCTAGTACACCAACTACGAAGAGGGCGATGATGATCGTGATAGGGGACACTTTCTTCTTAAGCAACCACATACAAGCGAAAGTTAGAAGCAGTCCCATCAAACCAGGAATCAAGGAATCCAAGTTTTGTTGGAAAGTTGTAACTTTTTCAGGGGTTTGAGATAGTCCTTGACCTACTTGAGCAAAGGCTTCTTGGATACCCTTATAGCCACTAGATAATTTGTCCCAATGGATATATGCTTTATCATCTAGCTTAACAGATGAAACATTAAAGACAAACTTAATAGATACCCAGCGCTCAACCAGAACAGCCAAGATAAACATACCTAGGATTGAAGCACCTTTGGTAATGTCTTGGAGGATACCACCAGACATGTCCTTAGTGATTTCAGAACCAGCCTTGTAGCCCAATTCTTGTGTGTACCAGAGGAAAGCCATCCGGATAGCATTCCAAGCTAAGAAGAAGATAAGTGGACCAATGATATTTCCAGTCAAAGCAAGAGATGCACCAAGTGCTCCAAGGATAGGACGAACTGTGAACCAGAAGACAGGGTCTCCGATACCAGCCAGAGGTCCCATCATACCGATTTTAACCCCTTGGATAGCCGCATCGTCAATTGCTGCACCATTTGCTTTTTCTTCTTCAAGCGCAAGTGTAACTCCGATGATTGGAGCTGCTACATATGGGTGAGTGTTGAAGAATTCCAAGTGACGCTCAAGAGCAGCAGCTTGATCTTCTTTTTTAGTATAAAGCTTCTTAATAGCTGGAATCAGTGAATAAGCCCAGCCCAAGTTTTGCATACGTTCGTAGTTCCAAGAGCCTTGCAAGAAAGTAGAACGCCACCAAACTTTTTGACGGTCAGCCTTTGAAAGAGTCAATTTTCCTGACTCATCAGGTTTTACAGTATTTAATTCTGTCATGATAGTGTGTCTCCTTTCTTAGTAGTCTTCTAGGATATCGCCGATTGGATCGTTAGATGAAGCTGTTGCTCCACCGCCACCATTTCCGCCTTTTTTAGACAAGGCGAGGTAGATGAGGGCAATAGCGACACCAATTGCACCGAGGGCAATCAGAGTGAGTTCGCTGACAGCAGCCAAAGCGAAACCAATAGCGAAGAATGGCCATACTTCACGAGTTGCCATCATGTTGATAACCATGGCATAACCAACGGCTACGACCATACCACCACCGATTTGCATACCTTCTGATAGCCAAGCTGGCATAGCTTCAAGAGCAGATTTAACAGACTCAGCAGGAATCATCAAAAGAAGTGCTGCAGGGATAGCAATACGTGCTCCTTGCATGAAAAGAGCGATAAAGTGAGCGCGTTCAACTCCTTTAATGTCTCCTTTTTTCGCAGCAGCATCTGCACCGTGAACCAAACCGACTGACAAAGTACGGACAATCATAGTCAAGAAGAGACCAGCAACAGCAAGTGGAATAGCAACACCTTGTGCTACAGCGATTCCTTTGCTTGAGAAGTCTCCGCCCAGTACCATGATGATGGCAGCGGCAACAGAAGCGAGGGCGGCATCAGGTGCTACAGCAGCTCCGATATTAGCCCAGCCAAGAGCGATCAGCTGGAGAGAGCCACCCAGCATAACACCGGCAGCCAAATTACCAGTTACCAGTCCAATCAAGGTACAAGCAACCAGCGGTTGGTGGAATTGGAATTGGTCCAAGATACCTTCTAGACCAGCTAAGAAGGCAACAAAGACTACTAAAACCATAGAAATAATAGACATGTTCTAAATCCTTTCGTAAATTAATAAAAGCAAAACGTTTGATTCTACTGCACGTTGGCTTTCTTAATCAAATCAAACAAATCTTTTTTAGAGTCATTTGGTACTTTACGTACGTCGAATTCAACGCCAAGATCACGCAGCTTTTCATAAGTGGCAACGTCTTCCTTGTCCATTGACAGTACGTTGTTGACCATCGTTTTACCAGTTGAGTGAGCCATAGAACCAACGTTAAGGGTCTTGATTGGCACACCGCCTTCAACAGCACGAAGGGCGTCTTGAGGAGTTTCAAACAGAATCAAAGCATGTGTGTTGCCAAAGCGAGGATCTTTTGAAACAGCAATCAATTTGTCGATTGGGACAACATTGGCTTTGACATTACCTGGTGCAGCTTGCTTAATCAACTCTTTACGAAGTTCGTCTTGAGCTACTGAATCAGAAGCAACGATAATACGATCTGCTTTTGAATCTGGCGTCCAAGCTGTCGCTACCTGACCATGCAGCAAGCGTGTGTCGATCCGGGCAAGGTTGATTTTGAGCTTGCCGTCACCGATTACAGTCCCTTCAGGGATCGCTGCTTGGGCAACTGGAGCAGCTGCAGCAGGAGCATTTGCTTCTTCAACAGCAGGGTTCAGCTCTTCAGGCAGAGCTTTGACTCCTTCCTTGGCTTCTTTGATGATGTTAGCAACAACAGCTTCAACGCCGGCATTGGCATCCATCATCCTTTCTGTATAGGCTTGAATCAGCATAGGCAGGTTCAAGCCTGTAATGATAGCGAACTTGCGGTCTGGATTTTCACCCATGACACGGCTAGCTTGGTTGAATGGAGAGCCACTCCAAAGGTCAGCCAAGACCAACACTTCATCGTCCGCATCAAACGAAGCCACAGCGTCATTGAACTTTGCATAGAGATCATCTGGTCCTTCGTTGGGCATGAAAGTTACAACTTGTACTTTTTCCTGCTCACCGAAAATCATAGAACCTGATTGATGAATACCAGCAGCAAATTCACCGTGGCTAGCAATAATGATTCCGATACTCATTATTGACATTCCTCCTTATAAAATGTTTGACTTAAGTTTTAAGAAAACTTTAAGGCAAGTTTATTATAAAACGTTTTCATGAAAAATGCAAGCGTTTGTTCCTAAAAATGACTTTTTCTTTCAAAAATGTCAGTATTTGCTGAACCCCTGATAAATATAGGTATAAGCAAACCTTAGCTATAGAAATGTTTTAATAAATTAGGAAAACAGAAAATATAACAGATTAACATATGAAAAAATGTTGAAATAATATGAAAGAGACTTTTGAAATGAAAGAAAAGAATCGTGTTTGAGAAAGTGTTTGTTTATCAAAAAAGAAAGAGGAGGACCAAAGACAAGAATTCGCATCTTATGTCTTTAGCCTCCATCTATAATGGCAAAAGTTTCTAATAATATTAAGTCTGTCCATCATATGTTTTCAAGAGCTTGGTAAATGTTGGAACTGACATGCTTTAAAGTATTAGTGTGTGAAGTCAAGGACCATACGTCCCTGAATGGTACCCGCTTCCATTTCGTCAAAGACATCCACTGCATCTGAAACAGGGCGCTTTTGAACGACAGGAACCACTAATCCTTCAGCACCAAACTGGAAGGCTTCTTCCAAGTCCTTGCGTGTACCAACGAGGGAACCGATGACTTGGATACCATCTAAAACGGTTTTGACAATGCTGAGGTCCATCATTTCAGATGGCAATCCAACGGCAACTACCCGACCGCCAGCACGAACAGAGTCAACAGCTTGGTTGAAGGCAACTTTAGAAACGGCTGTTACTACGGCAGAATGAGCACCGCCAGTTTTTTCTTGGATAAGAGCAGCGACATCTTCAACTTCATGGCCGTTGATGACGATATCAGCACCTACTTCTTTGGCCAAAGCTAGCTTATCATTGTTGATATCAACAGCGACAACATGGGCATTAAAGACTTTCTTGGCATATTGAACCGCTAGGTTACCCAATCCACCTGCTCCAAAGATTACTGTCCATTGGCCTGGTTGCAGCTGGGCTTCTTTGATAGCCTTGTAGGTAGTTACGCCGGCACAAGTGATAGAAGAAGCTTGAGCAGGATCCAGTCCTTCAGGGACTTTGACAGCGTAGTCAGCTGTTACGATACATTGCTCTGCCATCCCACCATCAACAGAATAACCAGCATTTTTTACTGTACGGCAAAGGGTTTCGCGACCAGTTGTACAGTATTCACAAGTGCCGCAGCCTTCAAAGAACCAAGCGACACTGACGCGGTCTCCGACCTTGAGACTTTTTACATCTGGAGCGATTTCTTTGACAATACCGATACCTTCATGCCCAAGAACACGACCCGGTACCTTACCAAAGTCACCATGCGCGACGTGTAAATCAGTATGGCAGACACCGCAGTATTCAATGTCAACGAGAGCTTCCCCTGTTTCAAGAGGACGAAGTTCCTTATTTTCGATGAGTTGGACATTGGTTCCTTCTGGATTTACAACAACTGCTTTCATAAGTAGTTTCCTCCTGTTATTTAGTTTTTGATTATGTTAATTATATCACAAACTCAAACAAATAGCAAACGCTTACAAATCTAAGCGTGAATTCACTCTAATATTCTGAAATAGCTGATAAGCTCCTATTTTTAAAGTTTTTTGAGCCTGAAGATGGTCGAGAGAAGACACAAAATAAAAGACAAACTCTCAAACAGAGTTTGCCAAATTGTCTAGTTTTATAAAAATAGTTTGTTAAGTTCGTGGGCGACACCATCTTGGTCATTGGTCAAAGATAATTGCTGGTCGGCGTAGGGCAGCAGGTCAGTATTGGCATTTTTCATGGCATAGCCAGTGCCAGCAAAGGACAGCATCTCAGTATCATTTTGCTCATCGCCAAAGGCAATCAGATTTTTGCGATCTACATTGAGAACATTAAGCAGGTATTGAAGGGCGAAGGCCTTATTGACCCCTTTGGGAGCACACTCGAGAATGTTGAGCGGTCCGCCCCAAGAGTTGATGGCAAGTTCATGCTGGTAAAAAGCATTCATTTCCTCTGCCAGAGCATATTTATCAGCTGCTCGCGTCTGCAGGAGAATGGCGTTAGGATTCTCCGTTACTAAGTTGGCTTGAAACTGGTTTTCTGGCTTGAAAGCATCGATGCCAAAGAGCTTAGGATCAGCAATTTCTTCATTAGGATTGGTGATATAGAATTTATTGCGGTATTCGCCGGCAATGAAATCCGCTTCAATCTCATCCTTTCGCTTAACCATATCTAGTAAGAAGGACTTGTCCAGCGTCAGCGATTTTTCAAAGTCCCATTTCTTTTCTGGGATGTGGGTCAGAGAGCCATTGAAGTTGATCATGGGCGTATTGAGCTCTAATTCTTTATAATATTTCAAAGCCATGCGGTAGGGCCGTCCTGTTGTGATAATGACCTTGTGGCCCTTTTGGGAAATTTTTTTGATAGTTTCTTTGGTGAAGTCCGACAGATTGCTGTTAGAATCCAGCAAGGTTCCGTCCAAGTCCACAGCGATTACTTTTTTTGTCATGTGAGTCTCTTTTCAGTGATAATACAGACTATTATAACAGAATTTAGTGTAAATAACACGACTTATGTTATAATGGTGCTCTAATCAGTCACAATTATGACACACCAAGGAGGAGCTTTTCGTATGCGTAAACCGATCATGATTCATGCTCTTTTTCTGATGATTGCCTTTTTTATCTATATCCAATCTCTAAATGGCGGTCCGAACTATCTCATCTGGAATATGACCTTGGCCTTAATCAGCTATGATGCAGCTGTCTTGACGCTTTTATTCAAGAAGCAGAAGTGGGCTTATCCTCTTCTTTTCTTGCTGTGGTTGCTTTTCTTCCCCAACACTTTCTATATGATTACAGATTTGGTTCATATGACTTGGGTGGCAGATGTTCTGAGTAAGCCAAGTGTTTTCCTGCTCTTTTTAGCTTTTGTTTCCAGTATTTTATTCGGGATTTTCTGTGGTATGGAGAGCTGGTATGTCGTCAAGGAAGGCTGGAAGCTTAACTGGTATTTGGATCTATTGCTGACGGCAGCTCTGTCGGCTGTGTCCAGTCTGGCTATCTACATAGGACGTTATGATCGCCTCAATAGCTGGGATTTATTGCTTCATCCTCAGCTGGTTCTACAGAAGCTCTTGCAAACTTTGCATCCTGATCG
>JABZYU010000072.1:0-9372 GCA_015264985.1 Streptococcus sanguinis
TTCAGTTTGATCTGGATTCTTTTTTGTCTATGATAATGGTATTTTTGACAATGATTATTATTTTTTTGACAAAGATACTTGTCAAAAAGAAAAAGATATGTTACAATAATTTTATCCAAGGGAGAATAATAAATAAGGAGTTTATGATGCAGCTTAGAAATCGACTCAAGGAGTTGAGGGCGCGTGACGGTCTCAACCAGACAGAACTGGCTAAGCTGGCCGGTGTTTCCAGGCAGACAATCAGCCTTATAGAGAGAGGCGAATATACCCCATCGATTGTTATTGCCCTTAAGATTGCCCATATTTTCAATGAAAACGTTGAGAATGTCTTTCGGCTGGTGGAGGAAGCAGAATGAAGAACCAATTAAGATTCATTTCAACAGGAGCTAAAACAGTCCTTCGGCCTCAGCATTCTTGTATCATCTATTGTAAAAAAATAAAGGAGAAGAAGTCGTGAAAGAGCAAAAACGTATATCTACACAGAAAAGAGTTTTATATAATGTCCTTATATTTCTAGCTGGAGCTTTAATAGGTGGTCTGTCTATTTTGTTTTCTGAAACTGGTCTGCTAAAAAACATCAGTTGGTCGACTATTTTTTCTGTTCAACTGCTGCGCCAGCTAGGTAGGGCCAGCCTTATCATCCTCTATCCCTTGGTCTTTTTCTTGATTTATCGGACTCGTAAATACAATGAAGCCTATGAAAAAGAAGCAGATGAGGATAAGAATTATGAATGGTACCGGCTAACCTTTAAAAATCTGGAATATGCGACTATTGTCTTTAATATCAGCAGTGCTATCGTTCTTTTTACGATTTTAGTTGGAGTTGTTTTTATTGGAAATATTACTAATCATAAGAGCCCTCTTCAGTGGAGTTTTATAGATTATGCGATTGCCTTTCTTTATATTATTTTGCAAGTTGTCTTTTTAAAGACAGTTCAGAAGGTGCGGCACTATAAGCTATCAGCCTTTCCGACTACTGAGGAAATAAAAGAATTTGCCCTCTCTTATGATGAGTCAGAGCTGCAAGCCAATTATGAACAGTGCTATCTCATTCTCTTCAATGTAAATCAGAGACTTCTGCCAGCCCTCTATGTTATTTTAGGAATACTGGGAGCCTTCACACCTCTCAATGTTGTTTCTGGCTTTGTCGTCATCGTGGTAATCCATATCTATATCAATCTTATGTATTATCCAATGGTAAGAAAATATTTCAAATGAGCTTATTTCCCGATGAAAGGAGGAAATTATGAAACTACTGAAAGAACTTGATTTTATCCATAATAAAAAGGTCAATCTGGCTCTGAATATAACGGCTGTGCTGCTGATCTTCCCTTTTCTAGCCCTCTTTACTTGGATTGCCATTCTGATGTATGGCAAGGGCAGCGAAGTTTTTCATTTCTTTGATTTATTCTACCTCCTTGTTCTAATGGTCATCCATGAACTGATCCACGGCTTTTTCTTCAAGGTCTTGGGGGATGAAAATACCAAGGTCAAGTTTGGTTTTAAAAGCGGCATGGCCTATGCGACCAGCCCAGGCAGTCGTTACAGTCGAAAAAGGATGCTTGTCATCATCCTGGCACCTTTCTTTCTGATTAGCCTAGCCCTGACCTTGATCTATGCCTTGCATATTCTGACTGCGGCTTCTTATATCGTCCTTGCTAGCTTCCATGCAGCTGGCTGTGCAGGAGATTTTTTCCTGGCTGCCACTATTCTTCGGCAGAAGGGTGATATCGCTGTTGAGGATACGGAAGTCGGTATCAATATTTATCAAAAGGAGAATACAAAATGAACAACTTCAAATCAACTGCTTTAGGACTTGTAAAATGGATAGGCTTAATTGCTCTTAGCCTCCTTATAAATGTTGCTCCGATGCTATTCTTAAGGCTCGGGAAGAGTTTACCTATTTATGCAGAAATCTTATTGGTAGCCTTGTATCTGATTTTAGTTTTCCTGATTTTTCGTAGCTTGTGGCGGCGATACCAGAAGCATGTACCTGAAGAAAAGAAGAAATTCAAACTGTCTGGCAAGGACATCGGTTTTGCTTTTCTATTCTTTTTCCTTGCCAGAGTGGCTGCTATTGTTGGTGTTTATCTCAATCTCATCCTGAGCGGCAATTCCCAGACCAGTAATGACAGCGCCATACAAGGGCTGGGGGGAATGATGTCTTCACAGCATATCTTCTTTGCCTTGCTCTTTGTTGCAACGATTGCTTTTATCGCTCCTATCATGGAGGAATTAATTTTCCGCGGTTTTGGGACTGTCTTCTTTTTCAAAAATAATCAAAAAGTTTTGCCTGCTATTGTGACTTCTGTAGTCTTCACTCTGCCTCATATCACCCAATTGACTGAGTTCCCAATTTATTTTGCACTTGGACTGGTTCTTTATTTATCCTATGCTCGTCGGGGGAATATAAAAGATTCCATGTTGGTTCATATCCTGAACAATCTCCCTATGGCTATAATACTGCTTCTAGCTATGTTTAAGTAAATCAATCTATAAGGAATCACTATGAAATTAAAAACCTTCTTTACTAATTTTGGCCTTTATATATTTGTTCTCTTGGCCTATTTCTATATATTTTCGGCTATAGTTCTCTTCACTATAGGTTCTCTGACAGGAGGAACTTCTCAACTATTGATTTTGCCGATTTTTGTCATACTTGCCAGTCTCTATTCTTTTGCCATGTGGAAATGGTACCAGAAAGATTTGAAACTGGAAATCAAAAATACCAAGCTAACCAGTTCTATCTGGCTTCCCAGCGCCCTCTTGATTGCTTTTATCATCTTCCAGCAGCTCGTTCCTATTGAATCTTCTGCCAATCAGAATACTGCTGTAGAGTTGATTCAGCAGCAGCCAGCCTTTGCCTTCCTATACATGGTAATCTTTGCTCCTATTCTCGAAGAGTTGCTGACACGAGGATTTTTGGCTAAGTTTCTCTTTCCTGACCAAAATAGCTTGGCGAAAATCCTGCTCTATTTAACTGTATCTGCCAGCTTTTTCTCTCTTCTGCACATGCCGGGCAATCTAGTCCAGTTTCTAGTCTACTTCATCTTGGGAGCAATCTTTGGCCTAGGCTATCTAGCTAAGAAGGACCTGCGCTACTCAATGGGGCTACATTTGGCCAATAATCTAATTGCCTTTGTTCTCATTGTCTTCTTTTAATAGAAAAACGAAATATAAGACAGCACTTCTAAAGTTAGGCAGTAAAGTCTAACGGCAGAAGTGTTTTTCTGTGGAATGGAGTTTAAATACCAAACTGCTTTTCTGGTCTTTCGAAAGCCAGCAGTTTCAAATTCTTGTGAAAGTGTTTTCCAGATGGTATAATAAGCTATCAAACGAAAAGAGGTTTCCTTATGTCTAAAGTCCTATTAATTGTCAACCCTAGCTCGGGAGGCGAAAAAGCCAAGTCCTATGAAGACTTGGCAAGAGAAAAACTGGCAGAATGTTTCAATGAGGTAGTAGTCAAGCATACTGAAAAAGGCGGAGACGCAGCAGCTTTTGCTAAGCAAGCCGCAGAAGACCGTTATGATAGCGTCTTTGTCATGGGTGGCGATGGAACAGTCAATGAAGGAATCAGCGGTCTGGCTGAACTAGACTATCGTCCGACCTTTGGTTTCTTTCCACTTGGTACGGTCAATGACTTGGCGCGTGCTCTTGGCATTCCCCTAGACGCTGAAGAAGCCATTCAGAATCTGGATATCAATAAAGTCAAGCCACTTGATATCGGCAAGATTAATGACCAGTACTTTATGAATGTGGTTGCCATTGGAACTATTCCAGAGTCAATCAACAATGTAGATTCTGAAGACAAGACCAAATGGGGCAAGTTTGCTTACTTTATCTCTGGCTTTAAGCAGTTGATGGATACTAGTTTTTACGAATTTCACTTGAAGATTGATGGAGAAGAGCGCACGATAAAGAGCAGCACACTCTTGATTGGCTCTACCAACTCAATCGGAGGTTTCGAAAGCATTCTCCCTGAAGCCACTGTCAATGACGGCTTGCTTCACCTCTTGTATCTTAAGGATAAAAATCTCTTGGACACCTTGGTTTCTGTGCCAGATTTGATTTCAGGCAATGGTGAAGAAAGTGATAATATCGAGTATCTGACCTTCAAGGAAATTACAGTTGAGTTGACTGACAATAACGCAGAGCTCAGCGTCAACGTTGACGGAGATGAGGGCGACCAACTGCCAGTAACGATTCGTGTCTTACCATCTCACTTGAATGTGTATTGCTAGTCTTTTTGTGTTTAGACTCAAAAAAGAATACGGTAGAAGGACTCTAAACTTTTAAGTTTGGGGTCCTTTAATACTTGTAATATACTAATTTTTAGATTTACATACTTTTCTCAAGTGATGGCGGACGTCAGCGACCTCCTGCAGAGTTCCATGACTAGCTATTGAGCTCTAAGATCTCAATAGCTCCGCTCTACCTAACTGTTGCATCAGTTAGGTAGATTTCATCACCGAGAAAAGGAAGTAATCTTTTTAGAATTTTATTAGTAAAATCTTTCCAGTTATGCTATAATAAATCTAGAATAACATGATAACATAAGCAAAGGTTTCCTAATTTATTTGGGAGGGGAATTGACGATGCAAGGAAAAGAATTTGGACAGCATTTGAAACAGCTTCGATTAAATAGGGGCTGGACCAAGGAGCAATTGTGTGGTGATGAGTCAAAGCTTTCTATACGGCAGTTAACGCGTTTGGAGTCCGGCATTTCCCAGCCGACTCTCTCTACTTTAGAATATCTTGCTTCCTGTCTAGAGGTCGATTTGGCAACCTTGACAGGAAGTAAAAAAGAAAATGCAGCTCTACCTGCTGATTACCAGCGATTGAAGTATAAGCTGATTCGCACGACCACTTATGGCAACACTGAAGTCTTGTCCGAATTGGAGCATATCATAGATGAAATTTTTGAAGTTTATTATGATGATTTGCCAGAAGCTGAGCAGAATGTAATGGATATCTTGCAATCAAAGATTTATACTTATACTTCTGAGAAATTCCATAAGTATGGAATGACTCTCTTTGCCCAGCATTTGGACGATTTGCAGAGTAAAAAGCATTATGACGTGAATGACTTACTCTACATCCAGCTCTATCAGATCTATGTGGGAGATGAAGAGGAGATTCGGTCAGCTAAGTTTGATAAGGAGTTATATACAAGAATCGCTCGGCGATTACTGCAATCAGTTGACTATATTCCAAATGAATATCTCTTTCTCATGCGAGATGCTCTACTGACAATCCCAGGTATTGAGTGCGAGCGAAAAGAGTTCATTTATACAAAAGATACACTCAACAAACTTAATATAATCATGGAATTGACAGAGGACTATCAAAAGAAACCGCTGATAAGAATGTTAGAGGGAGAATATGAGCTTTTCGTACACAAGGACGAGAAAAAGGCTCAACAATACTACGAAGAGGGACTGACGCTGGCGAAATTGTTAGGTCATACTTTTCTATCTAAAAAAATGTCTGAGGAGTGGAATAAAGAACTTCAGATCTATCATCAAGGCTAACAGGACATCTATGTCCTGTTTTGGCAAAATCTTTCGTGTTATAATTAGGCAAACCTAAAGGAGGTCCTTTTATGAAAAATGCAAAATTAATGTTTCTTGCGACTGCGCTCGCTTCTTCTATTTTCTTGCTTGGTGCTTGCAGTAAACAGCAGGAGAAGCAAACATCTCAAAGTAGTAGCTCTAGTCAAACAGTTCAAACTTCTAAATCAGATGTCAAATCTGAAGCGAAAGTTGTTCAATCAGCTAGCCAAGATGAAACTGATGTAGCGTCGGCATCTTCTGAAGCTCAGCCTAAAAATGAAACAAAGTCTGACACGAAAGACCCAGCCACTCCAGCAGCGGGTATCGATGTCAATGCTTTGGCAGCAGGAGATTTTTCGACTGTGGCTGGCACTTGGCAAAATGATTTGGGGGATGCGATAGTATTGAATAATCAAGGGGTTGTTTCTCATACTCTGAATGGAAAAGAATCCAGCGATTATACTTTACTAAAAGGTCAAGTAAGCGATGGTAGTTATGTATCTACTCTTGCTTATACTGCTGGTAGCAGTAGCACAACCTTTTTAGTAATTCCAGAAGGAGCTGTTTTGCCTGATACGGGAAACGAGAATCCTAAATCACAGATTCGAGTTGGACAAGATGCTATCACTGCTTCACAGCATCCGTATTATCGCGTATCTAATTAGTGACTGTATAGGTGGGGTTAGGGATGATGTTCCCAGCTCCACCTTTATTTGGATAAAAATATGAAGGGAGGAAGAAATGGCCACTTTAATGATGAAAAAAATAGCTGAGGACTTAAATAAGATTAGAGTATTGGATGAAAATGGAGCTTTGGTGGCTTACTATGCTCTTCTGCCGGCTGACTTTTCTGGTGGTGACAGCAAGCTTTATCTGGAAAATCCAACGAGTCAAAGGCGGATGTATAGAATTTATCAAAATATGAAGCCCTCTTTATTTCCTATTGTTCCTGCTCATGACTGTACCGTGATTTATCTAACATCTGAGGCTGGAGTTGAGATTACAGTCGCAGAACATCTGGAAGAATATATCTACGATAATCAATAGATTAATAGTCAATCAAAAACCCCTCTTTCCGTATTTTGGAAAGAGGGATTCTTTGTCTTATAAACCGTAATTATAGTCGTCGTCCTGCATGGCTTCAACTTCGCCCAGCAGGTAGCCGTTACCTACTTGGGAGAAGAAGTCATGGTTGGAAGTACCGGTTGAGATACCGTTCATGACGATAGGATTGACATCGTCCGCTGAGTCTGGGAAGAGGGGATCCTGTCCCAGATTCATCAGAGCCTTGTTGGCATTGTAGCGCAGGAAGGTCTTGACCTCTTCGGTCCAGCCGACTGTGTCATACAGGCTTTCAGTGTAGCCTTCTTCATTTTCATAGAGGGTGTAGAGCAGGTCGTACATCCATTCTTTGAGTTTTTCTTGCTCGTCTTCTGGCAGCTCGTTAAAGGCTAGCTGGAACTTGTAGCCGATATAGGTTCCGTGGACAGACTCGTCACGGATAATCAGTTTGATAATTTCAGCGACATTAGCCAGTTTGTTATTACCCAGATAGTAGAGCGGAGTGAAGAAACCAGAGTAGAAGAGGAAGGTTTCCAAGAAAACGCTGGCTATTTTCTTTTCCAGAGCTGTACCGTTCAGGTAAATCTCGTTAATAATCTCAGCTTTCTTTTGCAAGTATGGGTTGGTGTTGGTCCAGGCAAAGATTTCATCAATTTCTGACTTGGTATTGAGCGTAGAAAAGATAGAAGAGTAGGACTTGGCGTGAACGGACTCCATAAATTGAATGTTGTTGAAGACAGCTTCTTCGTGAGCTGTGCGGACATCTTTACGCAGGGCATCCACACCAGACTCAGACTGGAGTGTATCCAGCAGGGTCAGGCCACCGAAGACTTTACCGACTAGGTCTTTTTCCTTGTGGGACAGCTTTCTCCAGTCATCCAGGTCATTGGATAGGGGAATCCGCGTATCCAGCCAGAATTGCTCAGTCAGTTTTTCCCAGGTGGACTTATCGATGACATCTTCGATAGCGTTCCAGTTAATGGCTTTGTAGTAAGTTTGCATTCTTTCTCCTTTAGTAGATGGTACGACCTGATGTGGTATCAGCTATCCCTTCTTGGATACTGTCCCAATGCTTCACGATTTTACCTTCCTGTTCATGATGAGGAAGGTAATATTGTGACATGGTCGAATTTCCTTTTCTTTTTCTAAAATCTCTTGTTAGATGACACAGCTTTCACATTGGTTGGCACCTACTTCGCCGCCATCATCAGTAAAGGTGCGGACGTAGTAGATGGACTTGATTCCCTTGTTGAAGGCGTAGTTACGCAGGATAGAAAGATCGCGGGTTGTCTGCTTGCTTTCTTTTTTCCATTCGTAGAGGCCTTTAGGGATATCGCTGCGCATAAAGAGAGTCAGGGAAAGACCTTGGTCCACGTGCTCAGTTGCGGCTGCGTAGACATCGATAACCTTGCGCATGTCCATGTCATAAGCACTGGTGTAGTAAGGGATAGTCTCAGTTGACAGACCAGCAGCAGGATAGTAGATCTTACCAATTTTCTTTTCTTGACGTTCTTCGATCCGCTGAGTGATTGGGTGAATTGAAGCAGAAACGTCATTGATGTAGCTGATAGAGCCATTTGGCGCAACAGCTAGGCGGTTTTGGTGGTAGAGACCATCGGCCTTGATCTTGTCGCGCAACTCAGCCCAATCCTCTGCAGATGGGATAAAGATGCCAGTGAAGAGTTCTTTGACATGGTCAGACTTAGGTACAAATTCACCTGTCAGATACTTGTCAAAGTAAGTGCCGTTAGCATAGTCAGATTTTTCAAAGTTATGGAAGGTCATGCCACGCTCGCGAGCGATATTGTTAGACTCAACTAAAGTCCAGTAGTTCATGAGCATAAAGTAGATGCTGGTGAACTCTACAGCTTCCGCTGATCCATAATCGATTAACTGCTGAGCCAAGTAGCTGTGCAGTCCCATAGCTCCCAGACCAAAGGTATGAGCCAGACTGTTACCATTGTCAATAGAAGGCACAGCTGTGATGTGCGAGCTGTCTGTGACAAAGGTCAAAGCGCGTGTCATAGTCCGAATGGATTTTCCAAAGTCAGGAGAAGTCATCATGTTGACAACATTTGTAGAGCCTAAGTTACATGACACATCTGTTCCCAGGTGAAGATACTCTTGCGCATCATTCAAAAGGCTAGGCTCTTGTACTTGCAGGATTTCAGAGCAAAGGTTACTCATGACGATTTTACCGTCAATTGGATTTGAACGGTTGGCCGTATCAATGTTTACGACATAAGGATAGCCAGATTCTTGTTGGAGCTTAGAGATTTCTGTTTCCAAATCACGGGCCTTGATCTTGGTCTTAGTGATATTTGGATTAGCGACCAACTCATCGTATTTTTCAGTGATGTCAAGATAGGCAAATGGTACTCCATACTCGCGTTCAACAGAATATGGGCTGAAGAGGTACATTTCTTCATTCTTGCGCGCTAATTCGTAGAACTTATCCGGAATGACAACACCGAGTGAGAGGGTTTTAACCCGAACTTTTTCGTCAGCATTTTCTTTCTTGGTAGAAAGGAAAGAGATGATATCTGGGTGGAAGACATTAAGGTAAACAACCCCAGCTCCCTGACGTTGGCCCAGCTGGTTAGAGTAGGAGAAGCTGTCCTCGAAGAGTTTCATAACAGGAACAACCCCAGACGCAGCACCTTCATAGCCCTTGATAGGAGCTCCAGCTTCCCGCAGATTGCTGAGGGAAATACCGACCCCGCCTCCGATACGAGACAATTGCAGGGCAGAGTTGATG
>JABZYU010000073.1:0-9108 GCA_015264985.1 Streptococcus sanguinis
CATCAAGGATGTCCAGATTGCTGAAAAGGACAAGCAGTTGGACCAGCAGCAGCAGCTGACAGCCAAGGCTATGAATGAGCGTGAGACCTTGCTGTTGGAGTTGGATGAAGCCAAGGAAAAGGTGCAGGAGCAGGAAAGCAAGGGCTTCTGGGCACGTTTATTTGGAAAATAAAAATAAGGTTGGGACATCTGTCTCAACCTTGTTTTAAATAAGAATCGCTTTTTAGCAAGTTTTGTATTGTTCACAACATAAAGGAGGAAAATGAAATCACAAAGACTGGGACTTTTACGTCTCTATCGGAATCTTGATAAAATTCTGTTGCTCTTTTTCACAGTCTTTATGCTCATGGAGCTGGCCTGGGTGCCTTTCAACTCCTTTGCAGCAGAGACTCTGCTCAAGCAGACAGGCTACCTCTTCTTATCTTATACGAATGCCTTTAAAGTTCTGACTTCAAATGTCTGGGTTGGTTTAGCCTTTCTAGCGCTTTTTGCGGCCAATCTCTTTGTCGCTTATTTTCAGATTGGACTGATATTTATGGGGCTCCGCAATCTTCTGGACGAGGAAGAACGAAGCGCCTTTCAGTTTATTAAGAAAAGTTTCAAAGACAGCGGCTCGCTGATTCGCTACGCTAGGCCCAGCAAGGTCCTCTTTATTGCACTGTATATGGGCTTTATCTTTCCCTTTCTGCGGCAAATTCTCAAAATCTACTATTTGAATAAAATTCTGATTCCAGAATTTATCGTGACCTATCTCAAGACGGCCTTATGGATGAAATTATCAATCTATGCTTTAGGTTTTCTGCTTTTTTTGATAGCTGTCCGCCTGATGTTTGTCCTGCCCAAGCTCTTTTTTGAGCATTTCCGCCTACGAGACGCGATTAGGTATAGTTTGGAGAAGACCAAGGGGCACTTGATTCGCTATACTTGGCAGCTCTTTTGGATACTGGCTAAGAGCTTTCTCTTCTTTCTTTTAAGCAGTATTCCGATTTTAGTGTTGCAGCAGTATGCGGATGGCCAGTCCAATCAGATAGCCTTGACAGCAGCGGTTGTCAATTACTGCCTCATCAAGCTGGCTTATTACTTCATGGTAGCCTACTTTCTGATTAAGTTTGTGGCTTTTCTGACAGACAGTAAGCTGTCTGAATACCGCTACAGGAAAGGCCTGCCTATCATGCGCTGGTTTATCCTTTTGGTCACTAGCTCTGTCTTTGCCCTTGAAGGCTTTGTCTATCTCAATCTGCCCTTGGAAAACGTCCCTCTGACTATCTCGCATCGTGGAGTTTCGCAGGGAAATGGTGTTCAGAATACAGTTGAGTCGCTTGAGAAGACAGCTCTGCTCAAGCCAGACTATATCGAAATGGATGTACAGGAGACCAAGGATGGCCAGTTTGTCATGATGCACGATGCCAATCTAAAAGTCTTGGCGGGCGTTGATGCTAAACCGCAAGAGCTGACTCTGAAAGAGCTGACGGCTTTAGATATTTCGGAAAATGGACACACTGTCAAAATTTCCAGCTTTGATGCTTATCTCAAACGAGCCAATCAGATGGGCCAGAGACTCTTGATAGAAATCAAGACCAGCAACTTGGACTCAGCTGATATGATGGACCGTTTCCTGAGCCAATACGGAGCCAACATCAAGGTTTATGGCCACCAGATTCAGTCTTTGGACTACCAGGTTATTGACAAGACAGTCCAGTATGATGAGAGCATACCGACCTTCTTTATCTTGCCCTACAATACTATTTTCCCACGGACACAGGCTTCCGGCTATACGATGGAGTACTCAACCCTCGATGAAAACTTTGTCGATAAGCTTTGGACGACGGATAAGCAGCTCTACGACTGGACCATCAATGATGCAGACAGCATTGGCAAATCCTTCCGTCTGGGTGTTGACGGCATGATTACCGATGATTTGGAGTTGGTGCAGAGCTCTATCAAGGAACTGCAAAACAATCCCGACTATGCCCTGCTTTTGATGAGTAAGGCAGCAGATTTGCTTAATTTTGTGTAGTGGACTAGTGAGGAAACGACTATAAATCAAAAAAGACTGAGATTCTTCAGTCTTTTTTGCTGGTTCGAGTAGCTCTTGACTTATTTCTAGTCAAGAGGTAAGGTTATTTATCTTGCTTAAAAAGGCAATTTGCCTGCGAAAGCACCCATTTTCTTCTGAGTAGCCTCATCAATCTGAGCCAGCGCATGATTCAGAGCTTGCGCAGTCATCTCTGACAGAGTTTCCAAATCTTCAGGATCAACAACGGCTGGATTGAAGTCAATGCTGACTACCTTTTTATCGCCTGTCAGCTTAGCAACGACTAAATCTTGGGCTGATTTGCCGGTAAATTCTGTTGCAGCTAGTTCTGCCTGTCCTTTCTCCATTTGTTTTTGAAGCTTTTGTGCTTGCTTCATCATGCTTTGCATGTTCATCATAAGATTTTCTTTCCTTTCTCTCGCAAGGGCTAAGCCCTTGGTAATCTTCACTCTTCAAATTATATCATTTTTTGAAAAAGTGGCAAGAAGAACATTTCTAAGAGGTTTGACAAAGATTTAGCATTTATAGTAGAATGGTCATGAATCTATATATCAAGGAGAAGACAACTTGAAAAATAAGAAGATAAAAGCTTTGCTGTTGGTAGTGCTCTCATCCCTCTTCATCCTAATTGCCTGCAGCGGCAGCCCCAAAATTCAGGGAAAATGGAATGTACAGGACGCTAGCGGTGAACAAAAGACCATTGAAATAAAAGATAAGACTATTATTGTCAACGAAGAAGAGTATGAGTATACTCAAAATGCAGTTGGTTTTAAGAATGGAGTGAGTTATTATGGCCTGACTCGGAAAGATAATGGCGGAACATTTTCTATCGTCTTTCCTGAGAAAGATAAAAATATTGCTATTATGCTAATTCCTGATTCAGACGATGACTATCTCACAGGCAGTATGCTCTTTGCTATGAACCGCAAGGAAAAGCCGGATTATAAAAAATATGCAGAGGAATATCTCAATCTACGATAAAAGAAAAGGCGCTGAATTTCAGCGCCTTTTAGGTTTTATTAATGTGATGTCATGGTCGGCAAATCCAGACTAGATTGCTCCAAATCTACCGTCAGCTCATAGTCGGTCTTATCACGGACATTATGCTCAAAGTCTGTAGTGTAGAGGACGAGGCGCAGTTGATCTCCTTTTTTCATCTTATAGATGGTTGGTTGCAGTTCAAAGGAAAATTCTAACCATTGGCCAGGAGTGACTTCTTCAACAGTCAGTAGGTTAGTCCGGTTTTGCAGGTTGAGAAAACCTTTGGTGATGACACGATGAGGCGTTTCAGTATGGGGGAGTTCAACCAGATTGTCTAGCATATAGTAGCGGCCGTTGTCCATGACTCTAGGCTCAATAGGCGTAGGAATCGGTGTGAGGCGTTTAGCTGGTCCGAAGTCCAGCAATTGAGCAGAAATCAGTCCTTTATCAGTGCTGGATTTGAGGCGAAGATTGAGCTGGCTCGCTCCGTTGAGAAAGAGGTCCTTTTCCAAGGTCCAGTCTAGAGTAATCTGGTTGACCTTACCTTCAAAAAGCTCAGTCTTGAAGCTTTGGTAATTTTTAGCAAAACGATTATAGTCTTTTTCTGGATATTGATTTTTGATAGCTTGGCAGTCTTGTCCCAGCTGAAGATGAAGTTGCTGTTCTTGTCCACCGAAGTCCTCCATAGTCAGCCAGCTTTGAGCCTGGCTGTTGTCTTGCCAGATGACTGGTGGCAGCTCGAAGTCTGATTCATAGCCTAGCAGTTTCTTGCTCAGTAGAGCATTGATAGACTCACGGAAGTCGATGGACTGCCAGTTGTTTATGTAAACATGGGCACCATTATGGAAGAAGAGATGCTTTTTGATGTAGGGCGGTAAGGCTCGGAACATATTATAGACATGGAGAGGCTTGACATTCCAGTCTTGAGAGCCATGGGTGAAGACGACTTCGGCCTTGACCTTATCTGCATGAAGCAGGTAGTTGCGGTCATGCCAAAATTGATTGTAATCTCCGGTTTGCCGGTCTAGGTCTTTGCGCTGCTGCTCTAGGCTTCTCTGATAAGCCTCGTTGTTTCGCAGGTAGTCACCAGCCCTCAGGTTGCGGGAGTAGGTCAGTTCGGTAAGGGATTCAAAATCCTCTCCTGGATAGCCGCCAGGACTTGTGACAAGGCCGTTTTCGCGGTAGTAGTTGTACCAAGAAGAAATCCCAGCTTCAGCGATAATGACCTCCAAACCATCTACGCCAGTCGTAGCCAGCCCGTTGGACATGGTGCCTAGATAGGAGATACCAGTCGTAGCCACTTTTCCGTTGGACCAAGTAGCCTTGATTTCCCGCTGGCGAGTGTGATCGGTGAAGGCTCGGCAGCGGCCGTTGAGCCAATCAATAACGTTCTTATAAGCCTCGATCTGCTGATAGTCGCCGCTGGTCATCAGTCCTTCAGAGTCTTTAGTTCCCACGCCAGACACATAGAGATTGGCAAAGCCGCGAGGAAGCAAGTAGTCATTGAGCGTGTAGGTGCCGATATGGCCTAATTTTTCCTCGGCTTCAGAGACTTCTTGAACTGGAGCTAGCGAATCCAGTTGGAGCAATTTGAGCTCAGGATCTTGTACTGTGATTTGATGAGGTTCTTTTTTTACTAAGTCCACATTCATATCATGGAGAGCCTTGTCGCTTGCGGGGTCGTTGGTTCCTTGATGATAAGGAGAAGCGGTCATAACTGCAGGAATTTGTCCTTGATAGTGGGGCCGGATAATGCTGACTTTGATGAGGTCCGGACGGCCGTCTCGATCAGTATCCACACGTGATTCCACATAAACCACCTCACGGATAGCATCATGGCTGGAAAAGGTTGCCAGGCTCTTGCCATTGAAGTAGTGGTGGGTATTGTCCTCAGGAATCAAACCCTCGCTGACTAGCTTATCAACTAAGAGGTTGCCATTTTTTGTCCGAGTGTTGAGCAGCTGGTAGAGATTTTCCAACAAGTCTCCAAATGTAATGGGAAAGCCTGTTTCCTTGCGAAAGGCCTCAACATCTGTAAAATCAATGAAGGGCGAGAACTCAAGCAGCTGAAAGGCCACAGTGTAAAAGACAGACGCCGTCAGTTCTCTGTCAGACTGGAAAAAGCTCAGCAGGTCTGTTTGGCTGTCAGCAGCCCAGGATTTCAAGGGATAATCTGTATTTTTATAAGTGAAAAAGCTGGTGCGGAGAAAATCTTCAAGATTTTCCTTATCAGAGCGATTGCTGTCATAAAAAAAGCCTAATTCAGCTAATTCTATCAACATATTTTCCCGTTTCGTTCTTGCATAACTATACTGATTAAAACGCATATTCTTCCCTCTTTTTCTTATTTTTATTAAAAATGACCTTTACATTATCCATTATACTTGATAAAATAGACTTTGTCTAAAAAATATTTAAGGAGTATCACTAAATGGATTTCGAATGGGTCGTTAAATACGCCACAGAATTTTTAGGAACAGCTATCCTCATTGTCTTGGGGAACGGAGCTGTTGCCAATGTTGAATTAAAAGGAACCAAGGGACATCAGAGCGGTTGGTTAGTCATCGCTGTCGGTTACGGTATGGGGGTTATGATTCCAGCTTTGATGTTTGGTAATGTGTCCGGTAACCATATCAACCCTGCCTTTACTTTGGGACTTGCTGTCAGCGGGTATTTCCCTTGGGCACAGGTTGCACCATATATTGCAGCACAGCTTTTGGGAGCTATCTTTGGACAGGCCTTGGTCGTTGCGACTCATCGCCCTTACTATTTGGGAACAGAAAATCCTAATAATATCTTGGGTACTTTCTCTACTATCTCTAGCCTAGACCATGGCACACCTGAATCACGTAAAGCAGCCTTGTTCAATGGTTTTATCAATGAATTTGTTGGTTCTTTTGTTCTTTTCTTTGCGGCTATGGGCTTGACTAAGAATTTCTTTGGAGCAGAATTGTTGAGCAAAGCTGAAGCAACTATCAATTCTCAAGCTGCTCAGATGGCAGCACAAGGGACTTCAGTTCCTAAAGAACAGATTGCTGCTGCAATATCTCAGGCTAAAGATCAAGTTGCACCATTCCAAGTTGGTAGCCTTTCAGTCGCTCACTTGGCACTTGGTTTCTTGGTAATGGCTTTGGTAACCTCACTGGGAGGCCCTACTGGACCAGGACTGAACCCAGCTCGTGACCTTGGACCTCGTATCCTCCACTTCATCCTGCCAGAATCTGTTTTGGGCAAACACAAGGGTGATTCGAAATGGTGGTATTCTTGGGTTCCAGTTGTGGCACCGATTCTTGCAGGTATCACAGCGGTCCTCTTGTTTAAAACAATCTACGGATAAACACATAAGATCAGAGTTGGGGGATTTCCCCAACTCTTTTTTCGAACGATAGAGAAGGTAAAGATGGAGATGCAAGTATCAAAATATCATAAGATCAGTGGCCGCAGAACCTTACTCTTTGGTTTTTTAGCCCTTATTTTCGGCCTGATTATCATTGTCAATGGCTTCAGATTTACCAAGTTGGCCTTCGATTTTATTTCGCTTTATCTGACAGTTGTTGGCTTGGTAAATATTGTTCTTCATGTTTTTACGCGCAAGAAAGAAGGGGCTGTCTGGCATAGTCTGCTTCAGATTGCAGTCGCCATGGGTATCAGCTGGCTCAACCGAATCAGTGATGTGCCTGTCAATATCGTGATTATCAGTTTGGGTAGCTACCAGCTCTTGAGTGCCGGTATTTACGGAATGACCTATCTGCTTTATCGGCAAAATCATGTCAAGGGAGGTTTGCGCTATCTATTTGATACCATTCTCTATGGTGGAATTGGGCTGACCAGTATTCTTTCGCCTGCGACAGACGGACACTTGCAGTTTTTGATTTTGGGAATCTATTTAATGATGCTGGGAATGTCCAATATCCGGGATGGCCTCTTTTTTGACAATGACCGTGAAAAACATCGGCTGCGTAGGCAAATTCGTATTAACCTACCTATTATTTTTGCAGCCTTTATTCCGGTAGAAAATCTGGAGCGCTTTAATCAACTGATTCAGGGAGATATAGCTTCTGATCGTAAAAATGTTTATAGTCTTGTTAAGAGTGGAGAGAAAAAGGCGGACTTAGAGGTCTTGGTTCATACTTCAAAGACAAGTTTATTAGGGGCCATTGGTCATGTAGATATTTGCTATCAGGGACAAGTGATTTCTTATGGCAGCTATGATGTTTTTTCTGAGCGATGCAAGGGTATGATTGGAGATGGTGTTCTCTTCAAGGTTCCTAAAGACGCTTATATTGAGCTTTGCAAAAAAGAAAGCAAGAAAACACTTTTTGGTTATTCTTTGGCTTTGACGGATAAGGAGAAGGAGGCGATTGAAAAGCGCTTGGCTGAAATCGATCAGCTGTTGGTAGAATGGGAGCCGCCAGCAGAATTGAAAAATGACCAGCCAACATACTCCTACAAGTTGAAGCATGAACTAGGAGCGCAGCTATATAAGTTTAAAACCAGTCGTTTCAAGACGTATTTTGTCCTATCGACCAACTGTTGCCTACTAGCAGATTCGATTATTGGACAGGCTGGGACAGATATTCTGGATATTCGCGGGATTATCGCGCCCGGTACCTACCAGTCCTATCTGCAGTACGAGTTTGAGTCCGCTAGGGGTTTGGTCATTGCTCAGACCGTTTACCAATAAATCCAAGGCCTTCTTGTTTTAAAAATTGTTTATTTGCGCATAATTTCTTGTCAAAAAGATGAAAATCCATTACAATAAAATGGTTTGGAGGAATTATGAGCGCGAATCATATTATTAGAATTATCCCTGTATTAAAAATAAATAATCGTCATTTAAATCAAGAGTTTTTTGTAAATCAGCTGGGCATGAAGGCTCTTTTAGAGGAAGCTGCTTTTCTGTCTTTAGGAGATCAGACTAAGACTAAGAAACTGCAGCTGGAAGAATCACCCAGTATGCGGTCGCGGCGAGTAAAAGGTCCTAAAAAATTAGCCAGAATCGTTGTCAAGGTTGCAGATGCTAAAGAAATCGAGTCGCTATTGGCTCAAAAGCCTGCTTGGACAAAGCTGTATCAAGGAGAGAAAGGCTATGCTTTTGAAGCCCTGTCACCAGAAGGCGACCTAATTCTCCTGCATGCAGAAGAGAATAAAGTAAATCTGCAAGAAGTAACGGCGGTGCCTGACTTTGAAAAGCAAGAGGGCTTTATCGGTCTTAGTCAATTTGAGATAGAGACGGTAGAAATTCGTGTGCCTGATGCCAATGCAGCCCAAGAATTTTACAGCAAGATTGAAAATGCGCTGGATTTCCTGACTTTTACAGAAGCAGAGGGACAAGACTTGCAGGCAGACAATGCCCTAACTTGGGACTTGACCATGCTCAAAGCTCAGGTCAATCGTTTAGAAACCGCTGCCCTGCGTCCTGTCTTTAAAGAACAAGAGGTCTTTGTACCCAAGTCAGATAAGTTCCTGTTGAGTCAGGATTCTAGCAAGATTGAATTGTGGTTTGAAGCATGACTCTAGAAAAAATCATCAGTAAAATCCAAGAACAGCTGAAAGACGGTATCTATCCCGGTGCTAGTCTGGCCTTGTATCAAGCTGGCCGGTGGCAGGAATTCTACTTTGGTCTGGCAGATCCGCAAGAAGGAAAGGCCACTCAAGCGGGTTTGGTCTATGACTTGGCTAGCGTCAGCAAGGTGGTCGGAGTTGGTACTCTGGCAGCCTTTTTGTATGAGCAGGACAAGCTGGAGCTGGATTTGCCCCTGCAGCATTACTATCCGGCCTTCCATCGAGAAGATGTGACCTTGCGTCAGCTTTTGACCCACACATCTGGGCTGGATCCCTTTATTCCCAATCGTGATCAGCTGACAGCTCCAGAGTTGAAAGCAGCGCTTAATCATTTGACGGTGCTTGAAGATAAGACCTTTCGCTATACGGATGTGAATTTTCTGCTCTTGGGCTTTATGTTGGAAGAAATCTACGGTCAGTCTTTGGATCAGATTTTTCAAAGTCAGATTTTCCGGCCTTGGGGTCTGGCTGAGACAGGTTTTGGACCAGTTCCAGGAGCTGTGCCGACCGTTCGCGGTGTCCAGGAT